>JARYMT010000003.1:0-16047 GCA_029906985.1 Microgenomates group bacterium
CCAATTAACTTTGGACCAACCACAGATATTACTGAATGGGGAAAAACATATTTTGAACAAAATAATATCTCCCAAGAAATGCAAGCAAAAATTGACGCAGAAATTAAAAAAATCATTGATCAAGCCTACCAACGAGCTTTGGAAATTTTAAAGGCAAAAAAAGATCTTTTGGATAAAGTTGCAAAAAGATTAATTAAGGAGGAAAGTCTAGATGAAGAAGAATTTGAAAAAATTGTCGGGCAAAAAAAGAAATTGGCTTGAATTTAGATAGCTTCTTTAATTAATAGTTTAAAATTTTAAATGGCTACTTTACTTTTAATTGACGGAAATGCGGTTATGCATCGTGCTTATCATGCTTTACCTATTTTTAAAACTAAAAAAGGAATTCCCACTAATGTTGTTTTTGGCTTTTTTTCTATGCTCCATAAAGCAATTAATGATTTTTCACCGCGATACCTAATCGTCTGCTTTGACACCCCCAAACCGACTTTTAGAAATAAACTTTTTGCTAAATATCAGGCCCAAAGACCGAAAATTGTTGATGAATTCAAAATCCAAATCCCCAAAGTAAAAGAGGCCTTAGATAAGGCAGGAATTACCCATTTAGAAAAAGATGGTTTTGAGGCCGATGATATTATCGGTTCAATTGCTAAAAAATATCAAAACAGTCCATTAAAAGTATTAATCTTAAGCGGCGACAAAGATATCCTTCAGCTGGTTGAAAAAAATGTTTATGTTGCCGCTCCACAAAATGGTCTTTCTAAATTAATTATTTTTGATAAAAAAGAAGTTGAGAAAAAACTGGGGATTACTCCCAAAAAAATTGTTGATTATAAGGCCTTAGCTGGCGATCCTTCCGATAATTATATCGGCGCCAAAGGTATTGGACCAAAAACCGCTACCTTATTAATAAATCAATTTGGCTCAATTGAAAATTTATTTAACAATTTAAATCAAGTTAAAAATCAAAAAATTAAATCAATTCTTGAGAAAAATAAAAATAGTGTTCTTCTTGGAAAACAATTGGCGAAAATTATTACTGATTTACCATTAGATTTTGACTTAAAAAAAAGCCAATTTAAGGGTTTTAACAATAACCTTCGTACTTACCTTTTAAATCTGGAAATGAAAACTTTGGTTAACCGTCTTTTTAAGGTAAAAAAAGAGGTAATAAACAATAAAGATAAAAACAAAGAAAACCCCCCTCAACCAAGTCTTTTTTAAAGAAATTGTTTAATTTTATTGACAAAATTGACAAGCTGACGATAATTTGATAATCTTTCAATTAGCAATTGAGAAGTAGTTTTAAAAAAGAGCGCGTGGTCAGATACCAAAAAGTATCTGAAGACGAGGAGATGGTTCTGGTTTAAAAACCAGAAGATCGGACCCCTGATTAAAAACAGGGAGTATCTGCGGAAACCATCAGGTTGTAATTATCAACCTAAATATTTCCCTTAAAACTTTAGGGTAACCTAAGGGCCAAAGGGGAAATAAAATAATTCTACTTTTCTCATATTGCTACTTTAAAAAAATTGAAAATTTTTTAAAATCCTAATTTTATTTTTTAAATAATTATGTGTGGAATTTTTGCTGTTGTTAATGATTTTAAAAAAAACGCTGCCCAGACTGTTCTTGCTGGTTTGAAAAAATTAGAATATCGGGGTTATGACTCTTGGGGAATCGCTGTCAAACCATTTTCCGCTTTAACTCTAAGCATCGATAAACATATTGGCAAAATAGGTGAAGCTAAAACTAATTTACCAAAGGGAGGAATTGCTATTGGCCATACTCGTTGGGCAACCCATGGAGGTGTCACCGACTTAAACGCTCATCCCCACCTTGATTGCAATAAAAAAATTGCTGTCATTCATAATGGTATTGTAGAAAATTTCCATAAGTTAAAAAAAAATCTTCTGAAACAAAAACATCAATTTTTATCAGAAACCGATACCGAAGTAATTGCCCATCTAATTGAGCATTATTTATCGCCTTTAAAAAATAAAAAAATGACAAAATCGAAAAGACAAAAAGCATTAATTAAAGCCGTATTTAATACTTTTAATCAATTAATTGGATCTAATGCTATTGGTATTTTAGATTTGGAAACTGAATCAATTATCGCCTGTCGTAACGGGTCTCCCTTGGTAGTTGGATTTGATAAAAAAAATCAACAATTTTTTTTAGCTAGCGACGTTCCTGCTTTTTTAAAATATACTAATCAAGTTTATTTTCTAAAAGACGGAGAAACTGTCCTTATCGACAAAAATGGTATCAAACTTTTTAATACTAAAAGCGGTAAACAAAAAGAAATATTTTTTGAACAGCTTGATTGGCAAATAGAAGATGCTGAAAAATCTGGCTTTCCTCATTTTTTAATTAAAGAAATTTATGAACAAAAAGAGGTTATTAAAAAAATTCCCTTAATTAATGAAAAAATGATTAAAAATCTAACCAAATTAATTAACCATGATTATAAAATCATTCTTTTAGGTTGTGGCAGTGCTTTCTATTGTGCCTTAGCCGGTAAATATCTTTTTGCTAAGGCGGGGATAAAAGCTGAAGCCTACGGAGCAAATGAATTTCTGCCTTTTGTTAAATTTGTTGATAATAAAACTTTAATTCTGGCGATTTCCCAGTCAGGCGAAACGGCCGATACTTTAATTGCTGTCAAGGCCGCTCAAAAAAATGGAGCTAAAATTGCCGCTATTATTAATGCTCGTGGTTCGTCGTTAGAGCGCCTAGCTGATATTGTCATCCCTGTGGGTGCCGGTCCGGAAATAGCTGTTGTTTCAACAAAGGCTTTTACTGCTCAATTAACTATTCTCTATTTTTTAGCAAAAGCTTGCCAAAACCAATTTTTATTAGGAAAAAACCAGATAAAAAAATTGGTCGATAATTTAAATTTATGGTTAAATCCACATTTATCCAATCAATTAATTATGCTAGCTAAAACCCTTGTGAATGAGCAACATATATATGTCGTTGGGAAAAACTTAAATTTTCCCGCCAGCTTAGAATTTGCTTTAAAAATAAAGGAAACCTCTTATCTTCATGCAGAAGCATTTGCCGCCGGTGAACTAAAGCATGGAGTAATCACTTTAATTCAAAAAAACACCCCCTGTTTTGTTTTGGCCTCCGATGATGAAGTAAAAAATGAAATTTTATCAAGCGCCGCCGAAATCAAAGCCAGAGGAGGGAAAATTATTGGCATTGCTCCATTTGACTCACCTGAGTTTGATCAATTGATAAAAACACCTGATAATGATGAATTAAATATTATTTTTAATATTATTGTTGGCCAACTTTTGGGATATTATCTGGGCATCGGCCGAGGGGCAGACCCTGATAAACCAAGAAACTTAGCTAAAAGCGTCACAGTAAAATAAATGAAGCAAGACTCAATTTATTAAATTGATTATAAATCCAAAAGCGCTTACTCTATTCTACTAAGTAAAAATGTTATTATTGACATATTTTTTAAGAATAAAACCACTACAATTAATTAATTAATTGTAGTCAACCTAGTATAAGCCAGAAAATAAATAAAAAATAAGATATTATTTAAATAAACTATTTGAATATTTTCAGAATGTTTTCTATTGTTCTATTCTTTTATGAAGTTTGAGTTTTAAATTTTATGGAGTTTAGGTTTATAAGGAAAAAGCTTTTAAAAAACCGTTTCTTAGCGATGATTATATTATTAATCAGTTGCCTTTTTCTTCTTCGGGACGAAATAGAGAAAAAACCATTAATAAACCATATCTTAACTGGCTCACCAACAGTAACTAATCGTCAAATAAATATTGATCAACGGCCGGTTATGGTTATTAGAGTAATTGATGGTGACACAATTGTCTTAGAAAATAATCAGAAATTAAGGTATATCGGGATAGATGCTCCGGAAACAGTTAATCCAAAAAAAGAAATCGAGTGTTTTGGTAAAGAAGCTAGTGAAAAAAATCGTCAATTAGTTGAAGGGAAATATGTTTATCTGGAAAAAGATGTGTCGGAGACCGATAAATACGGCCGTTTATTAAGATATGTTTGGCTTAAAGATCAAGATAATGCCACAGGCGAAGCGCTTTTTGTCAATGATTATTTAGTAAGTCAGGGGTTTGCCTTCGCCGCCACTTTTCCTCCTGATGTGAAATATGCTAAAAGATTTCTTGAGGCAGAAAAAGAAGCTCGAAACCACCGGCGTGGACTCTGGTCTTCTTGTTCAATCAATTAGAATTCAATGCTGGTTAAAAAAACCGACCGCCTTTAAAGACCGCGGGGTCAAACCTGTCCCGTCAAATCAATTAGGATAGTGGCATTTTTTGTATTTTTTTCCGCTTCCACACCAACAAGGATCGTTGCGGCCAGGCTTTTTTTTACTCGCACCTGGAGGAATTACCCTAAACCCAGCAATTTCCGTTGGAGGCGCTGATTGAACAACTGATTGATCGGCAATGTTTTCTTTATCAGACGTCGTAAATTGTTGAGGTTCGGCAGGGGACTGACTATAAGGATTGATTGACGAAGCAGATTTAAATATCATTGGTTGCTCTTTTTCTGGTAAAACAGTCTGTGGTTTGACGGTTTCAAACTGAATTTTAAAAAGCCTTCTTGTTGCCTCGTAATTAATATCATCAATTAATCTCTCAAACATAGAATAAGCTTCATTCTTATATTCAACTAAGGGATCAAGTTGGGCATAACCACGAAGGTTGATGCCTTCACGCAAATCTTCAATGGCAGTTAAATGCTCGGTCCAATATTTATCAATTGTTGATAAAAAAATTATTTTTGTTAACTCCAACCAAGATTCTTCCCCAACTCTTTTTTCCTTTTCTAAATAATCTTCAAAAATTTTATTTTTTATTATTTCAATAAGTTTTTCTCCTTGTTTTTCTTTAACTGCCCTTATCAAATCTTTTTCATTAAATTTGGTTATCAGATTAACTTCTTTAATAAATTTTTTAATCATATCGTCTGATATAGTGTTATCTTCAATAAAATATTGATTAACAATCTTTTGAACCTCTTCCTCAAAAATTTCAAAAATGGTTTTTTTAAATTTTTGTTTGTCTTCTTCGGGGAGGAGTAAAATTTTTCGGCGCAAGGAATAAATAATTTCTCTCTGCTTATTTAATACATCATCAAAGTCAACCAGATGCTTTCTGATATCAAAGTTAAAACCTTCGACTTTTACCTGGGCTTGCTCAATCGCTTTAGATACCATCGGGTGAGTCAAAGGTTGATCTTCGGGGAATTTAAAAAAAGTCATTAATCGGGAGATCTGTTCTCCGCCAAAAATTCTCATTAAATCATCCTGGAGAGAAACAAAAAAACGACTTTCTCCAGGATCTCCTTGGCGACCAGACCGACCACGCAATTGATTATCTATCCGCCGAGATTCATGTCTTTCGGTGCCGATAACATATAATCCACCTAAACTTACTACCAAATCATGTTTTTCTTGCCATTGACTTTTCGCTTTTAGAAAATCTTGTTCGCTATTTTTTTTTGATTTACTAATTAATTTAAAACGATTAGGAGCTTCTCCTCCCAAAATAATATCAACTCCTCTTCCCGCCATATTAGTTGCCACGGTAACCGCACCTTTTTCTCCAGCTTTGGCAATAATTTCGGCCTCGCGCTCATGATTTTTGGCATTCAAAAGTTCATGAGGTATACCTTTTTTTTTCAATAAGGAGGAAAGCAATTCATTTTTTTCAATTGAAGTTGTCCCTACTAAAACTGGTCGACCCAATTTATAATTTTTGGCAATTTCTTCCACTACAGCATTAAATTTCCCCTTCTCTGTTTTATAAATCATGTCTGGATAATCTTTTCTAATCATCGGCCGATGGGTCGGAATCACCAAGGTATTTATTTTGTAAATTTTATGGAATTCTTCAGCTTCGGTGGCAGCGGTACCAGTCATACCTGCTAATTTTTTATAAGCGCGAAAATAATTTTGTAAAGAAATGGTCGCTAAAGTTTTTGACTCCTTTTGAATTGCCACATTTTCTTTAGCTTCTATTGCTTGATGAATGCCTTCAGAAAAACGCCGGCCGTATAATAAACGGCCAGTAAACTCATCAACAATTATCACTTCATTATTTTTAACAATATAATCTTTATCTTTTTTAAACAAAGTCATTGCTTTTAAAGCTGCCTCGATGTGGAATAAAGTATCAAAATCTTTTTCATAAATATTATTTACCCCAAGAGCTTTTTCTATTTTGGCAATTCCCGCTTCGGTCAAATTGGCTGTCCTGGCTTTTTCATCAATAATGTAATCGGTTTTTTCCGTCAATTTTTTTACCAATTGAGCATAAAGATAATATTTAGAAACATCTTCTTCATATGGAGCAGAAATAATATGGGGTGTCCGGGCTTCGTCGATTAATACCGAATCAGCCTCATCGACAATGGCGTAATAAAAACCTCTTTGAACTAAATCTTCTTTATTCAAAGCCATATTGTCCCGAAGATAATCAAAACCAAATTCACTATTGATTCCATAAGTAATATCTGCCAAATAGGCTTCTTTTCTAGAAATTGGTCGCAAATGTCTTAAGCGCCAGTCATGAGCCTCTTCATCGGTGTATTGAGGATCATAAATAAAAGATTTTTCTGAAATAATTGCCGCTGTGGTCAATCCTAAAAAATGAAAAACTGACCCCATCCATCCGCAATCTCTTCGAGCTAAATAGTCATTGACGGTCACCAAATGAACTCCTTTTCCCAAAAGAGCATTTAAATAAAGGGCAGTCGTCGCCGAAAGAGTTTTTCCTTCACCAGTTTTTTGTTCGGCGACTTTCCCTTCATGAAGAGCAATCCCTGCCATAAGCTGGACATCAAAATGTCTTTCTCCCAAAACTCTTCTTGATGATTCCCTAACTAACGCAAAAGCCCAGGGCAGATTTTCTTCTAATCGATCTTCGTTTAAAGAAATTTTTTCTTTTAATTTTTCGGTTTCTTTTAAAAAATCTTCATCTTTAAGGTCTCTTGTTTTTGATTCTAAAAAGTTTATTTTTTCAACAATTTTCTTGATTCGATTAATTTCTTTTTGGTTGTAATCAAAATATTTTTTAATAAAATTAAACATTTTTTTAATTTTTAAATGATTAAAAATTATCCTATTTTAAAAAGTAAATAATAAATAAATTATAACAATGAATTAAATGATATAAATCGTTATTTTAGAAAATATTCTTGAGGGATAACAAGAATCTTGGAGGCGGAAAAACGATTTTTTTCCTCTTTTTTTGCCCCTTTTTTAATCACAAATACCACTCGATCATTATTTTTTAATTTACTAAAACCGGTTTTTTCAATTTCTAATGTTTTAACATTGATCATATTCATTTTAGTCGATGTTTCAATATCCAAGATATAATCTTCTTTAGCCAAAGTACTTACTTTTATTGAATAATCTTCGGTATTGGTTTCAATTATCTTACCAGCTAAAACAGTAAATTGTTCGTCTACATAAATATAATTAGCGTTGACGGTTTTATCAATGAGTGGCCCGGTGACAATAATATAATCATCTTTATTTAAATCGTCCAGAGTAATTTCCTTTTTTCCCTGACCGGTAATTTGATAAATTTTGGTCAGAGTTGTATCAATTTTTATAGAGTAAGTGGTATTTTCATCTTTTTTGATCTCAATAAAGTTGTCTTTAAATGAAATGATTCTTCCGGCAAAAGCTTTCTTTTCTTCTTTAACTAATTCTGCCACTTTAGTGGCAATTTTTTCCTTAAAAACTTCTACGTCCTTTTCAATTGTGGGTTTAGCTGAATTTGTCGCCACATTAGGCGTTTCTGATGGAAAAATACTTGGCGTCACTGCCAAAATAAAAGTTTGATTGACAAAAAGACAAGAAGCCAAAATCACAAAGATTGCTATAGAAATAATTTTTTTCATTGTTCGTCGAGGTAATAAATTTTTAAATCTTTTTCCTGGAATGGTAATTGGGTATTATCAGAAAAAGCTAATATTTTAATATTATTTTCACCAAGAGCAAGAGGAAAATCGACGTTAAAACTTCCTTTAGTATTTTTAAAAACTATGTCTTTAATTGGAGATTGAATGACGATTAGAAAATCTTTAGTCGCCTTACCTGTTATGGTAATATTTTTTTTATTAACAATCAATCCATCTTCTGGTTGAGAAATTTCTAAGTTTTGTAATTGATTATCAAGTAAAATAATTGTTGGAGTAACCTTCGCTTCATTAGTAACAACCTTAGTTTTTTGGAGACTGGCTTCTTTTGATTTAGAGATCATGAAAAAGGCAACTGTCAGGCCAAGAAGACCACCGAAAAATATGGCGATGATTGTTTCTTTTTTCATAAGTGTTTATCTTTATCCTTTTTTTTATTAGTGTTTTTTAAGCAACTCTAATTTTTTTAATAATTTAGTAAATGTTTGCGGTACTTGATTAATAAGATTATCAATATTATACCAATTGCCATAAAAAATAGAAAGTTCATCGGCGCTTTTTTTTAACAACCAAGAAGCGATTGTCGCCGAAATTAATGGTGAATTTTTGGCAAAAAAAGAAAGGCATAAACCGGCTAAAAGATCTCCGGTTCCTCCTTTAGTTAACCCCGGATTACCTCCTTGGATAACATAATCATCTTCTCCGTCGGAAATAATATCTGCCGGTGTTTTAAGAAGAATGACACAATGATATTTTTTGGCTGTCTCATGAACTATTCTAATTTTATCATCAAAAGTCTTATTAGAAATTTTTATCTTAAAAAGATTTTCAAATTCTTGCTGGTGGGGAGTAATTATTGGCGGTGTGGTGAGAATTTTCAGCCAAGATGGATCCATCATTTGCAAAGCCCCGGCATCGAAAACCATTTTTTTATAAGAAAAATTATTAATTAAATATTTTGTTAAATAAAATGTTAGGTGTGACTCATTTTTTAATTGTTGAATTTTTGAAAATTGATAATTGGTATGAGATTGATTGTTTTTTAACCACCTTTTTTCTGATCTTAACATCCCCGGGCCAATCAAAACAGCATCATCTTCTTTTACGTATGCCAATAAATCTTTTTGTCGAATAATAATGCCGTTACGAAATTTTTTCTTATAAGAAAGAAAAATTTCTTCATTTTCTTTCGTCGAACAATAGTGAACAATGTCAACAAAATGGGAAGCGATTTCTGCTGCCCAAATTGAGGCGCTATGAAAAAGGGAAGAGCCGCCAATAATCAATACCCGACCGTTTTGACCTTTATGGGAATCAGGGCTTGGAAGTTTTAACTTGTTAACCAAGCTTTTTATTAGTTGAATATCTGATGTTTTTATCAACATTTTTTTAATTACATTCGATTAATGTTATAATTTTACATTATGAATCTCTCACATTTCAAATTACGCCAGCTTTTTGCCGAGTTTTGGGAAAAAAATAACCATAAATTAGTCCCTCCTATTTCTTTAATTCCCCAAAATGATCCAACTACTTTGTTTACCAGTGCCGGCATGCAGCCTTTAGTTCCTTATCTTCTCGGAGAAAATCATCCTTTAGGCAAACGATTATATAATATTCAAAGATGTTTTCGCAGCCAAGATATTGAATTTGTTGGTGACAATCGTCATACAACTTTTTTTGAAATGATGGGAAATTGGTCTTTGGGAGACTATTTTAAACAAGAGCAATTGTCTTGGTTTTTTGAATTTTTAGTCGAAAAAATTAAACTTAATCCGGAAAAATTGTATGTCAGTGTTTTTATCGGCGAAAATAATCTTCCGAAAGATACCGAATCGATTAAAATTTGGCAAAAAATATTTAAATCTTATAAAATCAACGCTCAATTAAATGAAAGAATTTTTGCTTATTCGTCGGAAAAAAATTGGTGGTCAAGAGCTGGAGTGCCAAAAGATATGCCGCCAGGCGAACCAGGTGGTCCTGATTCTGAAGTTTTTTTTGACTTTGGATATCCGATCCATAAAAATTGTCATCCCAACTGTGAGTGTGGTCGGTTTTTGGAAATCGGTAATTCGGTTTTTATGGAATATAAAAAAAATCCTGATGGTAGCTTTTCTCCCCTTCCTAAAAAAAATGTTGACTTTGGCGGTGGATTAGAAAGAATTTTAGCGGTATTAAATAATAATCCCGATCTCTTTATGAGCGAACTCTATCTTCCTATAATTGAAGAAATAGAAAAGACTACCGGAAAAAAATATCAGGATAAAAAAAACTCGCCAATTATTAGGGTTATTGCTGACCATCTTAAAGCAGCGATATTTTTAATCAATGATGGTGTTGTCCCCGGCAATAAAGAACAAGGATATGTGTTGCGCCGTCTAATTAGAAGAACAACCTTAAAATTAAAACATCTTACTGGCGATGATAAAAAAATAAATTTAATTAATAATTTAGTTAACAAAGTTATCAAAATTTATGGAGAAATTTATTTCTCGAAAGAAAAAAACTATCAATTTATCACGGAAATTATCGAAAACGAAATGCTAAAGTTTGGTCAAACTTTAAAACGAGGTTTATCTCAAATTGAAAGACTCAAAAAAATTGATGGTAAAATTGCTTTTGACCTTTATCAAAGTTATGGTTTCCCTCTGGAATTAACTGAAGAAATTTTAAGAGAAAAGGGTGTGGTTGTCGATAAACAACAATTTGCTAGGGAATTTGCCAAACATAAAGAACTTTCTCGCGTTGGCTCGATAAAAAAATTTCAAGGAGGACTAGCTAATAAAAGTCAACAAACTATTAAATACCATACCGCAACCCATCTTCTTCATCAAGCTCTTTATGATATTTTAGGAAATTCTGTTCGTCAAGAAGGATCAAATATCACTGATGAAAGGTTAAGGTTTGATTTTTTTTCATTAAAAAAACCCACCGATATAGATATTAAACAAGTAGAAAAAATTGTTAATCAAAAAATTAATGAAGGATTGATTGTCAATTTTCAGCTTATTGATAAAGAAATTGCTTTAAAATCAGGAGCAAAAGCTTTCTTTAAAGAAAAATACCCTCAATTGGTAAAAGTATATTCCATTGGCAATTATTCCAAAGAAATTTGCGGTGGACCCCATGTAAAAAACACTCGAGAAATTGGTAAAATATCTATTTATAAGTTAGAAAAAATTGGCAGTAATTTATATCGCCTTTACGCTAAATGAAAAAAACAATTGTTTCTTTTGCTGATTTTCAAAAATTGGATTTGCGAGTTGGGGAGGTTAAAGAGGCTTTAAGAGTAAAAGAATCCCAACATCTAATATCAATGACCGTTGATTTAGGAGATGACTATGGAACTGTAGAAATATTAGCGGGATTGGCAGATTTTTTTAAACCCGAAGATTTGATTGGAAAAAAATTTGTCTTTGTTGCCAATCTTGAACCAAAAAAAATGCTTAATCGCCAATCAAATGGGATGATTTTAGTGGCTGAATTCGATGGTCAACCGATGCTTATTCAAGTTCACAAAAAGATTCCTAAAGGTTCAATTGTACGCTAAAAAAAATTCCGTTGACTTTTTAAAAATTTTCAACTATATTTTAAAGAATATGAAAAATAAAAAAAACCGGGTCAACTCTTCAACAATTTTTTTGCTTATTGTTCTTATTTTTTTTGCAGGCTTGTTGTTTAAAAAGATTGTCAATGAAGGACAAAGAAAAAATTTCCAGACTAAAATTATTCCTAACGTAGTAAAAAAAGTTATTAACAATGACCAAACTAAGTTTTCTGTCGATTCGGTAAAAGACACCAATGGTGTCTTTGAATTTGAATTATCAATTGGTACCGGATCAGCTGCCCAAAAATATACTTCTTACATTACTAAAGATGGTAAACTTTTGTTTACTTCGGGAATTAAGGTAGATCAACTAAATCAGCAGGCCCCACAATCGCAATCACAAACAAAAAAATTAACCTGTAATGATATTAAAAAAAGCCAGACCCCAAAATTGACGGCTTTTGTGGTATCTAATTGTCCATACGGCCTCCAAATGCAAAGGACCTTTAAAATGGCAATTAATCAACAACCTCAATTAAGTCAAAATCTCCAAGTAAAATATATCGGATCGATCGAAAACGGCAAAATTACCTCAATGCACGGAGATAAAGAAGCTAAGGAAAATCTTCGACAAATTTGTATCCGCGAAGAACAAGCCAATAAATATTGGGATTACCTTTCTTGCTATATGCAAAAGGGAGAATCCGATAAATGTCTTACTTCAAGCGGAATCAATACCAATACTCTTGATCAGTGTACTAATGATAGTAATCGAGGTCTTAAATACGCTAAAGCCGATTTTGATATGGCCAATAAATACAATGTCTCAGGCTCTCCTACCTTAATTATGAACGATGAACAGGTTGTCTCGGAATTTGATTTTGGCGGTAGGACACCAAACGCTATTCAAACCTTAATTTGTTGTGGTAGTCAAAATAAAGTTAGTTATTGTGACAAAGAGATCTCTAAAGAAAGCGCCGCTACTTCCTTTTCTGAAACTGATGTGGCAGGGGCTTCTACCAATACGGCTGCCGGCTGCAATTAATTTAAAAAAAGCTAATCTATTTTTTTATTAAATTAAGAATTATTGTTAAAATCAAACTTAATATGATTGATGTTGTTAAAGGAAAATAAAAAGTAAAATGTTCTTTTTTAATAAGAATATCTCCTGGTAAAAAAAAATTTATTTTCTGAAAAAGCTTTAATAACAAACCAAAAAATGTGATTAAAATTCCAAAAGAAATTAAATAATCTCCCATAAAAAACATTTTTGACAAAAATTATTAATGAGGGTGCCGCTAAGGGGATTCGAACCCCTAATCTTTGCCTTGAGAAGGCAACGTCCTAAACCGTTAGACGATAGCGGCTAAAAATGAAAAGCTTAACTAAATTTAAACAGTTTGAGTTGACTTTTACTTACTGTTTTAGTATTATTTTAACATACATCCCCTAAAAGTCCATTAAGTTAAGGGGATTAATTTTTTATGAGACTATCTAATTTGAATTCCAAAAAAGTCGAATTAACTGAGGAAGGTTTTGATAACTTGAAAAAAGAACAAAATGAATTAATTAAAGAAAAAAGGCCTCAGGCGGTTGCCCGTTTGCAAAAAGCCCGATCAATGGGTGACTTGTCAGAAAACAGTGAATATACTGCTGCGAAAGAAAATCTGGCATTTATCGAGGGCCGAATCCAGGAAATTGAAGAAATTTTAAAAAATGCCATTGTCATTAAAAAAGAAAAAAATAATCATCAAGTATCTGTTGGTGCCCAAGTGACGGTCGACATCGACGGTCGACAAGAAAAATATTGGATTGTCGGAGAATTTGAGGCTGATCCTTTGAAAAAAAAACTTTCTCATAATTCGCCCATTGGTCAAGCTCTGGTGGGCAAAAAAGTCGGTGATTTGGTGGAAATTGAAATTCCCGCTGGTAAAATTAAGTATAAAATTCTCGAGATAAAATAATTAACATTCTTAAATTTATTTGATTTTTTTAAAAATTTGTTAAAATTAAACATATTCTTTTTTATATTAATTTTTTTAAAAAATGATTTGGGTTGACCGAGAAATAAAAAAAATTAAAGAACTTCGGCAATCGGGAAAAAGAAAAAATCAACCCGAATGGGTTGATGATATGAAAACGCCTTCGGGCAGAATCCATGTCGGCGCCCTGCGAGGAGTGGTAATTCATGATTTGGTTTATAAAGTCCTTTTGGAAAACGGTATAAAAAGCAACTTTACTTATGTTTTTGATGATCATGACCCAATGGATGCCATTCCTTCCTATCTTAATTACTCGCATTGGGAGAAATATGCCGGTCAACAACTCTATCGAATTCCTGCGCCCAGATCTGGCTTTAAAAATTTTGCTGAATTTTACGCTCAAGAATTTATTGAGGTTTTTAACTCAATTAACTGCCGACCTAAAATTATTTGGTCTTCCCAGCTTTATAATCAGGGGAAAATGAATTCTGTCATTAAAGAAGTTTTAGATGCCGCCCCAAAAATCAGAGAAATTTATTACCGGGTTTCTAAAGCAACCAAACCAGAAAATTGGTATCCATTTAATGTCGTTTGTGAAAAATGTCAAAAAATTGGGACAACCATGGTTTATAAATGGGATGGAAAATATGTCTATTACCGATGTCTCCCCCAGATGGTCAGCTGGGCTCAAGGCTGTGGTCATCAGGGAAAAGTTTCTCCTTTTAATGGCACTGGCAAAATTCCTTGGAAGGTCGAATGGGCGGCTAAATGGAAAGTAATTGGAGTAACCATCGAAGGGGCTGGTAAAGATCATATGTCGGCCGGCGGCTCTCATGATATTGCCAAATCAATATGTGAACAAATTTTGCGCTACCCCACTCCTTATCCATTACCTTATGAATGGTTCACGGTCGGTGGCAAAAAGATGTCTTCCTCAAAAGGTGTTGGTAGCTCTGCCAAAGAAGTTGCCCAAATTCTACCGGCGAATGTTTTTCGTTTTTTAATTGTTAGGACGCCAATTAATACCGCCCTTGATTTTAATCCTTATGGTGAAACTATTCTTAATTTATTTGATGATTATGACCGTTGTTTAAACGCTTATTTTGATAAACAAGCTAAAAAAATACCTAAAGGTAAAACAGGTGAAGTAATTTTAGATTTTGCTCGAATTATCGAACTTTCCCAGGTGACTCCTTTACCTAAAAAACGTCTTTTTTTGCCCCGTTTTAGAACAATTGTCAATTTAATAAAAAATCGAATGGATGTTTTAACTTTTTTTAACGACCAAAAAAAATCATTATTAACTAAAGAAGAAAAAGAAATCCTTGAAGAACGAATTATTTTTGCCAAAATTTATCTTAAAACATACTATCAGGAAGAATTATCAGAAAAAACAAAAAAAATTAAAACATTTTCTTTGACTAATAAACAAAAACAGTTTATAAACGATTTGACCAAAGCTCTCTTAACAATAAAAAAAGAGGATAAAGAATTAATTCAATCAACTATTTTTTCTGTATTAAAAAAAGGCAAATATCAAGCTAGGGAAGTTTTTCCCGCCTTTTATCAATTAACCATCGGCCAACCTTTTGGTCCAAAAGCAGCTGATTTGATTATCCAAGAAGGTATCAAAGAAATTATAAAAAAATTAGACCGGCAAAAGACCTAAACTCAATCTTACTAATGCTGGGTTGTTGGCCGAATCCATTGCTAGATGACTTATTTCCCCATCGATTGGAAAAAGTCCGCCACCAATTAATCGTGGGTTTCCTTGAGAAGAAAGGTTTCTTTGAGGAGGAAATTGATACAATTGATAACTAATCATTGAAGGAGGAATTAATAAACCTCTCTGATACATATTTAAAGCAGTCATTCCTGCCGCCAACGATCGATTGGCTTGAATAGTGTTGAAAACCCTTACTGGATCAAAAGTTGGATTAATCCTCCCCAGCTCTAAAATAAATAAAAACGGAAATAAATTCTCTCTCTCAATTCTAACAATGCCGGTATCTGATGTAATTAAAGCACCAGGATATTGTCGATATAATCGAACTAGTTTCTCAGGGTAATGGGAATCTTTTGGTTTATTGATAGCAACTTTTTGACCAGATGGTAGATGTATTACATATACAGAATCGGTGACAACCATGGGGGTTGCTCTTTCTTTTTTTCCTATTAATGCTTTGGCTTTTGCTAAAGCGGTTAATAAAGGATATGGAGTGTCTGGGGATGTGGGAACAAGCATGCCGTTACCGTTTTGTTGATCATGCGACCGTTCTGCGTCGGAAACGCGAATAACTAAGGGACAAGTATCTTTAAAAGCCTGAATTGCTGATTCACAGGCTACTCTTCTTTTCTGTGGGCTGGCGGTGACTAAAACTGCCCCTGTAAACGGATTTTCAACGCCCATATTAAAAAACCCCGAAATTGATCGGGGATTTTAATTTAATAAATAAAAATTGCTACTTTTACCATTTTTAATTGGGAAAATTTAAAATAAAAAAAATACCCGGCTAAAAAGTCGGGTAAATTTCATCTTGTAAATTATTTTTTATCTTCCATAATTAATCTTAACAATTA
>JARYMT010000003.1:16057-144458 GCA_029906985.1 Microgenomates group bacterium
AAAAAAATGTCAAGAATATTTTTAAAAAAATATTAAAATTTATATCAAATTATGAAAAAATTATTAATTGCTACCCATAACCAGGATAAACTGAAAGAATTAACAAAAGAAATAAAAAAATTGACAAAAAATAAACTAAAAATTTATAACCTGAATGATTTGGGAATTAAAATTGCCCCGGAAGAAACTGGAAAAACCTTTGAAGAAAATGCTAAAATTAAAGCCAAATTTTACGGCGATTTAACTGGAATGCTCACTTTGGCTGATGATGGAGGATTAATTATTCCTTATTTAAAAAATGAGCCAGGCGTTAAATCAAGGCGTTGGCCAGGATACGAGGCAGATGATCAGGAACTAATTGACTTTACCCTGGCCCAGCTTCGAGAATTGAAAAAAAATCAACGATGTGCTTTTTTACAAACCTGTGTTTGTTTATATAATCCGTTAACTAAAAAATTTTTCTGCCGTCAGGAAAAAATAAAGGGCTACATTGCGGAAAAATCAAGCGGAAAACCAACTCAAGGCTATCCTTTTAGAAGTTTGTTTGTTGTCGACGGACTAAATAAATATTATGATTCTCTGACAAAAAAAGAGCATCAAAATATTAACCACCGCCTCAAAGCAATAAAAAAATTAAACCCACTACAATTAATTAATTAATTGTAGTGGAATATGGTGGAAGATTATTTTAAAATTGATTTTTATCAATTTTTCTTGGCTAAAATTTATTTGAAAATTAATGTATAATAAATAAAAATATGTTATCGATCGATTATCTTCGTCAAAATAAGGAAAAAGTTATTAAAGCAGCCAAAAATAAAAGAAGACCAATCGAATTAGAAAAAATTTTTTCTTTAGATGATCAAAGGAAAAAACTAATTTTTAAAATACAAAAATTAAGAGAGGAAAGAAATAAATTATCAAAAATAAAGCCCAGCGAAGAACAAATTAAACAAGTCCAAACTATTAAACAAGAGCTTAAAAGTTTGGAAAATCAATTAAAAGATATCGAAAAAGAATTGAATTTCCTCCTTTTGCAGATCCCTAATGTTCCTCTTGATCAAGTACCAAGCGATAATAATAAAGAAATCAAGCATTGGGGAAAAATTCCTCATTTCAATTTTCCTTTTCAATCACATATTCAATTAGGCAAAGCATTAGACATCATTGATTTAGACCGGGGAAGCAAAATCTCTGGCTATCGCGGTTATTTTTTAAAAAAACAGGGGGCACAGCTTCATTTGGCAGTATTAACTTATGCTTTTAATAAGTTAATTAAAAAAGGCTATATTCCTTTAATTGCCCCGGCTATAGTTAAAGAATTTACCCTTGTTGGTTCGGGACAATTCCCTTGGGGAAAAACCGATGTTTACAAAATCGATGAAGACGATTCTTATTTAGCAGGAACAGCTGAAGTACCTGTTACTGCTTATTTTGCCAATGAAATTTTAGCAGAAAAAGATTTGCCTTTGAAATTTGTTGCTCTTTCTCCTTGTTTTCGAAAAGAAGCAGGCGCCTATGGGAAAGACACGCGGGGTTTGTATCGCCTTCACGAATTTTGGAAAGTAGAACAAGTGGTTATTGCTAATAATAATTTGGAAGAGGCCTTAAAAATTCATCAAGAGCTTCAAAAAAATTCCGAAGAAATCATAGAAGAATTAGGCTTGCCATACCGAGTAATGTTAATGTCTATTGCCGACCTTGGTGAACCACAGGTAATTAAATACGATTTGGAAGCCTGGATGCCTTCGAGAAATAATTATGGTGAAATTGGCTCTAATTCTTTAATGGCTGATTTTCAAACTCGTCGATTAAATATTAAATTCCGAAAAAAGAATGGTCAGAAAGAATACTGTTTTTCTTTAAATAATACCGCTTTAGCCTCGCCGAGGATTTTAATTCCTCTTCTGGAAATTAATCAGCAAAAAGATGGTTCAGTCTTAATTCCTGAAGTTCTAACTGATTATTTAGGTTTTAAAAAAATCTCTCTTACTTAATTAATAGGTGTTGGAGTCTGATTAAAAGTGGCGTTACCGCAATATGCTTTATTCTCCGTCCCTTTTAAAAAGAACTCTGTCCGACCAAAGAAACATTTTTTTTCGACCACATTAGGTGGTTTTTCAAAAACATTTTTATCATTGCCGTATTTCCTTAAAACATAACTCATCACTCGATTCCAAATTGGCGCCGCTCCGGTAACTCCCGATGTTAATAAGGGGTTCATCGGTGAATTATCATTATTGCCAACCCATACCGCCACTAAAAATTCTGGAGTATAACCGATTGTCCAGTTGTCTTTTTTATCGT
The DNA here is from genome assembly GCA_029906985.1 of Microgenomates group bacterium. Taxonomy (GTDB): domain Bacteria; phylum Patescibacteriota; class Microgenomatia; order UBA1406; family GWC2-37-13; genus JARYMT01. Next base: position 18,365 of record JARYMT010000003.1, read on the forward strand.
TAGTTGTCCCGGTTTTTACCGCCACTTTGAAACCAGGGATTTCTAATGCTGATTTTGGTCCAAAAGCCCATTGACGAGCAAAATTATCAGAAAGAATATCAGAGATAATAAAAGCTACTCCGCTATCTAAAACTTTAGTTTTTAGTGGATAATGGGTCAAAATTTTTTGACCTAAGGTATCCTCAATTGATAAAGTACTAGTTAAATCAACTCGATAACCTTGATTGGCAAAAACACCATAAGCACGGGCCATATCAATCATTGTTACTTCTCCTCCACCTAAAGTTAAAGATAAACCAAATCGCGAAGAATCATTCCAAGTACTAATTCCCATTTTTTTGGCGTGATTGACAAAACTTTCAATCCCTAAAGTATTTAATACTTTTACAGCCGGCACATTGTAAGAATTAGCTAAAGCATAGCGCAAAGGAACTCGGCCATGAAATACTCCGTCATAATTTACCGGTCGGTATGGTTCTGCTCCTTGAGCCACAAAAACTACCGGCGAATCATCAATAACTGTCGCCGCTGTATAATTACGACTTAAGGCTAAAGAATACATTAAAGGTTTTATTGCTGATCCTGGTTGTCTTAAAGCGGTTGTGACATTAAATGCTCCGAAGGTATCTTTAAAATAATCATAAGATCCAACCATGGCTAAGATTTCTCCAGTTGATGGACGGGTGATTAAAATTGCCCCATTGGTAACATTTAAATTTTTTATTTTGTCTAATTCTTCTTTAAGAATTTTTTCCGCTTCATTTTGTAAATCTAAATCTAAAGTTGTAATCACTCTTAAACCTCCTTCTTCGACTTTTTTGATACCATATTCTTTTTCTAATTGAGCTTTAACATAAAAGACAAAATGAGGTGCTTTGATGATCGTTCGTGGTGGATAAACTTCCAAGGGCGACTGAATTGCTTTATTTTTGGTTGCTTCGTCGATATACCCTAATTTTTTCATATTGTTTAAAACATCTCTCCGGCGGGCGATTGCTAAATCTGGGTTATTATAAGGAGAATACAAAGAAGGTGACATTGGCAATCCCGCCAAAAGAGCGGCTTCTGGTAAGCTTAGCTCATTGGCGTGTTTGTTAAAATAAGTGATTGCTGCCTCTTCTATTCCATAAGTAGAGCCTCCATAGGGGACTTGGTTTAAATACATTTCTAAAATTTGCTCTTTTGTATAAATCTGTTCTGTCCAAAGAGCTAAAATTATTTCTTTAACCTTTCTTTCAATCGTCCTTTCCGAACTTAATAAAGCCGTTTTAACTAATTGCTGGGTGATCGTTGAACCGCCTTGTAACTGTCCAGTAAAGATCCATTCTTTAATAGCTCTTAATACCCCTCCAACAATCGAAATACCATTGTGTCGGTAAAAATCTTTGTCTTCGATGGCGATTGTTGCTTGATACACATATGGCGGCAAATCATTAATTTTTATCGGTGTCCGATTTTGCTCGCGATAAATTTCATAAAGCAGCTTTCCATTACGATCGAAGATATGACTAGAAAGCGAATAATTAATTTTGCCAATATTGTTGGGAGAAGGTAAATTTTTAGCAAAAAAATAAATTTGGGTAAAAAAAATTACTAATAAACAAATTAAAAAACCTAAAATAAAATAACGAATTTTAATTGAGACAGCATTGAAAAAGAAAATAATACCTGAAATGATATTTTTAAAAACTATATAAATGCTTAAAAAAAAGTTTTTTGAGATTAACCAAATCAGCAAAATCAATTGATTGATAAGCCAAAGTATTGATTTGCCTAATATGATTAGAGTTTGTTTAACTATTTCGGTTAAAAATGGCACTAATTTTATTCCTGTCAAACGCCAAATGTAGAATTTAGTTAATCTAACTTTGGTTAAACGAACTTTTTGTTTTTTAAAAGAATAAATCGTTTGATTAACTTTGTTTCGTAAAAAAATTATTGTTTTATAGGGCAAAAAAAAGATAGATTTGGTTATCTCACCAATTCTAACAAAAAAAATAACTACTAAATAAAATAGATAAAATATAAAATTAGAGATCGTTTTTACCCTTTTAGCCATGACGATTATTTTATCATATATTATAGGATAAAGCAACTCAAGGTAGTTTTGATAGCCGCGCCCGGATAATTAATCTTTTCCAATAAGTTCCTGGAGGGACACAAGTAATCAATGTCAAATATGAAGCGTCTGTCCGCTGATCTAAAACAGACACCTGATCTGGATCAATGACAAACATTTCATAAACCTCATATTCATACTCGTTGTTTTCTAAATTGACAATAATTTTATCACCTTTTTCTAAAGAAGGTAAATAGGTAAAAATAGTTTTATAATCTTTGGGATTATAAAGTTGAGGTAAAGTTGAATGACCAAAAATAACGACATTGCCATATTCACCAGGTAAAGAATTGGGTAAATAATGAATCAGGCTTTTGGTCAAGTCTGTCCCTCCGACAACCACTTTAGCATCTTTTATATTGAGCTTTGGAATAGTTAGAAAGTAGTTTTTAACACTCAATTGATTAATTACTTTGCCCTGCGGTTTGGCAGGAAACCAAAGATTAACATCAGTAAAATCCCTAAGGTTGGAAGAAAAAACATGATGAGTCCCCAAAATCGAATTAGCCGCTTCTAAAGAAGAGGCTATCTCTGATCGAGGAACTGGAGTATTAATTTTTTTTTGAATAAATAATCTGGAATAGATTTCAAAAGAAATGATTGGATAAAACGCCCAAAATAAAAGCATTGAACCAGCAGCTAAGGAAACATAAGAGAAATAATTAATCATTTTTTTCTTTACTGAATTATCTTTTTTTAAATAAATATAAATTGACATATTAAAAAATTTAATCAATCAAAGATTAGAAAATTTGAGATTGATATTTTTTTTAAAAAAGGGTAAGTAATTTTTGATTAACACCCATTGTGGATCAATATTTATTTCATAACCTAAAGCGCCGAAATCGCTTTTTAAAAGCTTATCTAAAAGAGCAACATTTTTTCCTATTAATGAATTTAAAATTCTTTTTTCATCGACTTTTTTCATAAGAGTTGCCGATACATCGGCTTCTAAGGTAATTTTATTGTCTTTGAGACTAGCTTTTTTCCATTGATAATTTATTTTTTTCCTATCTAAAGAAAAATCGGTATCAATGTTTTTACTTAAAGATTTGGTTAAAAAAGTCAACCACTCGTCTTGATTGTAATAGTAGTAGCTACCAGTGATTTTAGCTTTAAGATTTATTTCGCTCGCCTCTTCTCCTATTTCTTTTGAATAATTAGTTTCTTTAAACTGATAATTGGTTAGCTCTTTTATATATTTCTCTTTATTGTTAAGTTGCGAAACAATTTTTTCATCTAGTTGTTTTTTTGCTAAAGATAAAATAGATTTTTCTAAATCTTCTAAATCTGCTTTGGCAACCGTTTTAACTTCTTTTTTATTTCCGCCGCCAAAAGAATTCTCGTTGATAGCAAAATAGGTATTCGGGCTTAAATTATCGATGGTAAATTTTTGGCCCTTTAGCAAATTGCCTTCTGGACCAATTTCGTTAGCAGTCACTTTTCCTTTAGCTTTTCCTGGTATTTTGGCCGAATTATCGGAAAGAACACTGGCGCTAGCAACTTTTACATCTTCTTCTAAAACAAATTTAATTCCCTTAGTTTCTAAAATTGTGCCACGATTAAAAGTTTTTTCCAAGTCGGAAAAATTATGAAAAACTACTTCTCCTTTAGCTTTTTCGCCAATTTCTTTTTTTCCGGTAACCGTCTTGTTTTGATCAAATTCTCCTGAAATTGTCGCTACTTGAATTCTAAACTCCTCCCCTTTTGGAGATGATAAATCAAAATCATAATTAATTGTCTGACTTATTTTTTTTGTCGGTAAATATACGACTAAATTGGCCCGGTGAAAATAAAATTCAGTTAAAAACAAAGAAAAAGCAATCAGTCCAAGTCCAATAAACCAAAATAGTTTTTGAAATTTTGGCAAATTAATTTTTATTTTTTTTATAGAAAAAAAATTTAATTTATTCATTAATAAACCAAAATTAATTGGTATTTTGAACTTTGGCTTTTGGGAAACAATCTCGGCCACTTCTTCTTTTTGTTTGTCAGTAATATCACCACCGACAACAAAACCAAGAACTTCTTTTTTAGGTTCTATGGAAACGCTATCCGGTTCTTCCTCTTGTTTAATTTGATCTTCAAAAACAGAAATTAAACTTTGACAAAGTTTTTCTTCAGAAATTATTTCTACCCTTGGAAGGTGTAAAAAAAGGTCATTGGGCCATCGATAAGCCAGAATTTCTGTTGAAGCAGAATCAAGATCGGTTGAGTTGTATAAAATTATTCTTGATGGTAAAAGAATTGTCCCTTTAATTTTTTCAAAAACCTCAAGCAAATCTTCAATTAATTGATCAGTTCTTCCAACGCTTTGAGAAAAAACTTTTTTCCCTACTTTATAAATGAAAACTGAAAGATTAGTTTTATCTAACTCAATTACAATCGCAGTTAGTGCCATTTTTTCTTCTTTTTCTAAATAATCAACTACGCCTTGATATGTTTCTATATATCCTAATGGTTTAAGTTCAAGATTTTTAAACAAATCTTTAATAATATTTAAATAAGGTCTTTTAATTTCCTTAGTTTTGTCGTCAACTAAATGTGAATAAATAAAAATAATGGTTTTTTCTAAATGAGTTTTTGTTTCTTTTTCCATTCTAAAAATTACTTCATCAACATCATCAATTAGATTTTCCCAACCATTCGAATATCTAAATTTTTCTTTATTTAAGATGTTTAATCGACCGCCCTTTTCTTCAAAAATAAAAGCAATCCCCTGATCTTCTTTAAGAAATAGGCCGAAATATAATTCTTGTCTTTTTTTTAGGGAAAAAAGTGGTAATGGCATATTTTTTATTCAATTTGATATTGAGCAAAAATTTGGTCTATCCCCTGTTTAGTTGTTTTTAAAGCTTCACTATAAGAAACTCCTTCAATCGTTGAATTAACTGCATTTTCCAGGTATTGAATTATATTATCATTAATACCGTTGTCAAAAGTTCGTGAACTTAAAGGTAAAGAAACATAGCTTTCTGCTTGTTTAACTACCGGACCTATATACTCATTTTGCATTAAAAGTTCTCTCAAATCAACCCGCGGATAAGGTTCGCCAAATAAACGATATTTACTTTCATTTTCATAAAGTTTGGTTAAATTTTCTTTTGAAGCAAGATATTTTAAAAATTTCCAAGCTTCGGTTTGGTTTTTGCTATAACGAGAAACCCCTTCAACCCAATAACTGGCGAGAGAAATTGGTGATGTCCCTGGTACAGCCGGTACGGGAGCCACTTTTAAATCGATATCGGGGTTGTTGTTCTTAATTACTAAAATTTCCCATGAGGGAGCAAAAATCATCGCCACTTTTTCTTGAATAAAAGCGGTAATAGAATTAGGCATTGACTCATCCCAAAAATTATTAGGCGGTTCGGCAAACTTTCTAAAAGCTTCAAGGGCTTGAGCCGCTTCATTGGTATTCAGATTTTTTAAATCAGCGCCGTTTTGAACCAGCATCATCCCTAAAATATCAGAAAAATGTTCCAAATTAGACGCCGTGCCAATTGCTATTCCTGAAGTAATTAATTGACCACTTTGATCTTTAACAGTAAGTTTGGCGGCGAAATCCATGATATCTTCCCAAGTATTTGGAATACTATTAATTCCAACTTTTTTAAATAGGCTATCATTGTAAATTAAAACTAAACCATCAATCATTAAGGGAAGACCATAATAATATTGACCGGCTTTTAAATCTTTTTGAATAATCGGATAAAATGTTTTTTCAAATTCTGTTTTTGACATAATTGATTCTGGTAATGGAGAAACAATTTCTTTTATTTCTGGTAACCAAGTATTATGAAATCGAAAAATATCAGGACCCTGCCCGTTTTTGCTTCGGGCAATTAATTTCTCCCGATATTGGTCCGGTGACATTTTTTGATAATCAATTTTGATATTTTTATGCTCAGCTTGATATTGATTAATAAGTGGATCAAAAATCTCTTTTTCCTCCCAAAGTCCCCAATATACAAGTTTGACCTCTTTTTGAGGTGTTTTAAAGGCTTTTAAAATTAAGGATAAAATAAAAAAGAAAATCAGAAAAAAAACGATGATTCCGGCACCGAACATTAAATAGCGATTTTTATTATCTTCATAAACCGGTGGGGGCGCAGATTCAAAATCGGCCGGAGGAACAGAAACATCTTCCGGAGAAGTAACATCAGGCGATATCTCTTCTGGCTTAAGATCCCCTTCAGACGACGGTGGTGGACTTTCTTCTACCGCTTCAAAAATAGGCGTTGGTTGTTCGGGAACCGGTTGATTTTCCTCGGGTTTTGTTTTATTATCATCCATAAGATTATGATATCAAAAAAACACGCTAACCGGCAAATAATTTTTAGGATTTTGGTAGCTGTCTTTTTTTTAATCTTAATTTTATCTTTTCTTTATTTTTTTATTCAAAAAAATCATCAATCTTTATCAAACAAATTTTATCCCAATATATATATCGACAACATTAATTTTAGTAAAAAAAACCTTAACGATGCCAAAGATTTTTTTCAAGAAAAAGACAAAAAACTTCAACAAGTGAAAATTAATATTCTTTATCACAATAAACCAATCGCCACCCTTTCCGCTCAAAAAATAAATTTAAGGACCGATGGTAGTTTTATTATAACTAAAGCTTATCAAGTTGGTCGATCGCCAAAATTAATAGAACGTTTTTACCAGCAATTGACTTGCCTTTTAAATTTAAAAAAATACTATTTTAATTCAGAAATTTATTTTGATCAGCCGGTAATCAATGAAATTGTTTCACAAATTAAAGAAGATTATGAAAAACCAGCAAAAAATGCTCTTTTTAAATTTGAAAACAACCGAGTAATCAGTTTTCGACCGGAAGAAAAAGGTCTAAAAATCCTTGATCAAGATTTAATAAATCAAATCACTCAAGTTATCAAAGAATTGAAAAATCAACCAACTTCAAAAAATGTCACTCTTTATGATCGGGTAATTGAACCAGAAATTACTTTATCTAAAGCTAATCAATTTGGTATTGAGGAATTGATCGCCGAAGGAAAATCAAATTTCACTCATTCAATTCCTGAAAGAATCCATAACATCATTTTGGCCTCGTCTAAATTTCATGGTGTTTTGATACCCAAAAATAAAATTTTTTCTTTTAATGAAACTGTCGGCGATATTTCTTCCCTTTCTGGCTATAAACCAGCTTATATTATTAAACAAGGAAAAACTGTCTTAGGCGATGGCGGTGGAGTCTGTCAAGTATCAACCACTTTTTTTCGGGCGGCTCTTAATGCTGGCCTACCAATCATTGAAAGACATGCCCACGCTTATCGAGTTTCCTACTACGAAAACGACTCTCAACCAGGTTTTGACGCCACTGTGTTTGCACCGACCGCCGATGTAAAAATAATTAATGATACACCAGCCTACATTTTAATCCAAACAGAAGTCGATAAGGAAAATAATTTACTCTTTTTCCGTTTTTACGGCAAAAGGGATAATCGTCAAGTAATGATTTCTAAAGCGTCAATTTACGATGTTCAACCGCCGCCTCCACCTTTATATCAAGAAGACCCGACTTTGAAAAAAGGCATTGTTAAACAAATAGATTTTCCCGCCTGGGGGGCCAAAACCAATTTTACTTACCAAGTTATAAAAAGTGATGGTCAAACTTTGGTAAAAAACTTTTTTTCCAATTATCGACCTTGGCAAGCGGTATTTTTGGTTGGAACAGGAGAATAAATTTTTTATTGTTTGTTATTTAAGAATCTAGGTGACTACAAAATCATTAGTGTTTGTTAAAAACCAGAAAATAATAGTTTATCGAAATAATCTGGCTCGACCTAACCGATAAGAAAGATTTTTTAGCCGGCGTTCGCCAATAATTTTTGCCGGCACACCACCAACGATCGCAAATGGAGGAACATCTTTGTTAACAACAGCGCCAGCAGCCACAATCGCCCCTTTTCCGATCGTCACGCCGGGAAGAATAATTGCCCGTGGTCCAATAAAAACATAATCTTCAATTATGACTTTAGCGGTTGTTGGTTTAAAAAACGGATCATTTATATCATGTTCAGAATTATAAATCATGACTTCGGAAGCTAAGGCAACATGATTACCAATTATCAGCTTGTCTCGACCATCTAAGACCGCTTTTTCACCAATAATCGAATCATCGCCAATTAAAATGTCTTTTGGATCATAGAATCGAGCTCCCATATGAATAGTTGAGCCCTTTCCAATCTTAATACCTGCCAACCGATAAAAAAAACGGCGCAAAGAATGTGATGGAAAACAACCAATTAAGTGAAGTAAAAAAACTTCAAATTCCTGAAAGATATTTTTAATTCTTTCTATAACTTTGATTACCACCTCACTTAATGACAAAATTTTTCCTGTCCGATCTCTCATATACGAAGATTATAACAAAAAAATCATTATTAATTTATGGTAAATTTTTATTTAGATTGTTATAATAATCTATTATGATTGAGGGCCAACCGATTCCCGAAAGGGTTTTACCTTCTTCAACCGAAGTAGTCATTGTCGGGGCTGGTTTATCTGGTTTGTTTTTAGCTTGTTGTTTGGCCGATTGTGGGATTAATTTTGTGATTATTGACTCAAAAATAGAACCCGATTTTAAAAATGCGTATTATTTGTTATCTTTGCCAATCGCTAAATCTTGGGGAATAAATTGGCCGTCGGGGTCTCAAAATACAATCACCGGCGCCACTATTTTTGATCCAACAGGCAATCCAATTCAGGTGGTTCCACCTAATCCAGAAGTTGAAGGTTTTTCCCCCGTCTCCCAATTAGTATTGGAAAAATTTTTGAAAACAAAATTAATAAGAAGTAAACAACAACCACCTTATTATCAAACTTGTTTTCGCGGCGCAAAAGAAACTGACAAGGGAATAGTTGTTAACACAAGCCTAGGTTTGATTAATGCCGAATTAGTGATCGATGCGACTGGTTGGCCAGGCGTAGTCTTTCATTCTCAATATCCGCCTGAAGATTTTTTAATGACCGGTTTATGGGGAAGCAATTATCAAACTCCAAACATTGACCCAAGAATTCTTTATTTCATTTTTGGCCTACCTGAAACCAACACTAATTGGGCAATGCCTATTGGAGAAAACAAATCTCAAATATTGGCCGGTCAATATGGCCCAATATCATCGATTGAGCAATGGTGGGGAAAAAATGCCGAGCAAGCACTTCAAACAATTATTGGAATTTATAAACTAGCCGGATTTAAAATTGAAGCGATCAATGAACAAACACCAAGAAGGATGGGCTTTCGCCAACAACCAGCTGCCAGAAGATATTTTCGGGGAAGAATCATTCCTTTTGGAGAAGCCGCCGGGCTTAATAATCCTCTTCATGGTCAGTTAATTGACGGGTTGCCTTATTATGGCAAAAAACTGGCGGAAATTATCAAGGAGGCTAAAGAATCCAATCGATGGGATTCGGTGGGAGAAAAATTTTTCCAGTTTTTTATCCAGTTTCCGCCTTTTATTTATTTTTTACATATGGTTTTAAGACAAAATCAAGTTAGATCGTCGGAACAAGGTCAAGCAAAACCATCAACCATAATTAAATTAGCTTCTCAAAACTTTGGAGACCAAGTAATTGGGTTGCTACAAGCCAATGGGTTTTCTCCGGATCAAATTAGGATTTTAATAACCCACCATCCGTTTGAAATAATTAGTTGGTTTTTCCAATCGGTGCCTTCTTTTATTTTTGTCGCTGCCAGATGCCCTTTTCTTTTGTTACAACTGATTGATGGTTTAAGAAGATCTTATCGTAGATAATAGGTCTTATTGTCCGGCAAAAGGATTCTCTTCGGTTAAAAATCTTGACTTTACTGCCACTCCACGGTAACCAAAAATAAACCGACGGCGTGCCCAAGTAATATAAAGTTTATCTTTAGCTCGAGTAATCCCAACATAAAAAAGCCGACGTTCTTCTTCAAGCTGATAAAAATCCTCTATCGACCGGCCGTGAGGTAAAAGCCCCTCTTCCACCCCAACAATAAAAACGACAGGAAATTCCAGGCCTTTTGCCTGATGTAAAGTCATTAGTTTGACTCTTTCCTCATTTTTTTGCTTTGAAGGATTTTTTTGTTGTTTTAATTTTTTTTCATCCTCAAAGTATTCTGATTCAACTAAGGCCACCTGTTGAAGGAAATCATTAATGTTTGGATAATTGATCGCCACTGATTTTAGTTCTTTGATATTCTCTAAACGACTATAATCTTCGTCGTTATCCGGATGATAAAGTTTTAAATAATCTGTTTTTTCAAAAATCATTTCCATTAATTTAAGGCTTGTAAATTGATCAAGCTGGTTTTTAATTTGATTAGTTAAACTGATAAATTTTTGCCATCGCTTTTTGCCCAATTTTAGTAGTCTCTCTTTGGCGACGGTATCCAGCGGATTAACCAAAAGACGTAAGTATGATAGAATGTCTTTGATCTCTTTTCTTTCATAGAATCTTGTTCCACCGATTAAAATATAAGGTAAGGCAAAATGCAAAAAGGCTTCTTCAATCGCTCTTGATTGGGCGTTGGTACGATATAATACGGCAACTTCCGAAAGGGAGAATTTATTTTTTAGTCTTTCTATCTCATTGGCAACAAAAATCGCCTCTTCTTCTTCATTAGCCGCTTCGTAAAAATTGATTGCTTCTCCTTTTCCTTTATTAGTGAATAAATTTAAAATTGGATGGGTTTGGTTTTTTGAAATTACCTGATAGGCAAAATTCAATATCGATTGGGTGGATCGATAATTTTGTTCTAAATAAAATATTTTTGTTTGGGGAAAATCTTTCTGAAACCGTTCTAAATTTTTGATTTCTGCCCCCCGCCAAGAATAAATACTCTGGGAAAAATCACCAACTACAGTAATTTGGCGATTTTTCTTACCTAAGAGCCAGGTTAGCCGATATTGAACAAAATTGGTATCTTGAAATTCATCAACCAATATATATTGGTAAAGATTTTGATATTTTTCCAAAATCGGTTTATTTTTTTCAAATATTTGGACAACAAAAACTAATAAATCGTCAAAATCAACGGCTTTATTTTTTTTTAGCTCTTTTTGATAATGATAATATATGTCGGCCACTTTGGCTGCTTTAAAATCGGAAAAACTTTCTAAGTATTTTTCCGGCATAATTAATTGATTTTTGGCGGCGGAAATCCGATTGAGATAGTAATTTGGCCGATAATCATTAATTTTTTTACGCTCAATAATTTTTTTTATTAATTTAAGCTGATCTTCCTCATCATAAATAATAAAATTTTTTGTTAATCCGATAATTCTTCCTTCCTGACGAAGAATCCGGGCGGCTAAAGAATGGAAAGTGCCAATAAAACCTAATTGGTTATTGCTTTTTGACGGCTCTCGGCCAATTCTTTCTTTCATTTCATTAGCCGCCTTATTGGTAAAGGTAATCATTATAATTGATGAAGGATCTACTTTATAATTTTGAATTAAATTGATTACTTTAAAGACTAGAACCCTAGTTTTGCCTGAACCAGCCCCGGCTAAAATAATTGATGGACCAGAGTTGTATGATACCGCCTTCTGCTGTTGGGGATTTAAATGTTTGAAGAATTCTTGTTGCATAAATTATAATTATATAGTTAATTCAAAAAAAAAATATGAAATATTTAATTGCCAACTGGAAAGCTAATAAAAATTTAACCGAGACTAATCATTGGCTTGATGAATTTTGTCAAAATAAATTAACTCAAATAAAAAATCAAGTGATTATTTGCCCGCCATTTCCTTTGATTGTCCCGGTATATGAGAAATTAAAATACTTTCCAAATTTTAGTTTAGGCGCCCAAGATATTTCTTCTTTTGATATCGGTAGTTATACCGGTGAAGTCTGTGGTAAAAATCTTGAGGAAATAATCAAATATGTCATCATCGGCCATAGTGAACGAAGAAAATATTTTCAAGAGACAGAAACGGTATTAATGAAAAAAACTGCCTTGGCTTTAAAATATCATTTTCAGCCTTTGTATTGTATCCGGAATGAAAAAGATGCTATCTCTGAAAAGGTCAATTTTGTTGTCTACGAACCAACTTGGGCTATTGGCACAGGAAAAAATGAGAGTCTGGACCAGGTGCTTTTATTAAGAAAAAGGTTGAATCTTAAACCGGGAATTAAATTTCTCTACGGAGGCAGTGTAAATGAAGATAATGCTTCTTTATATCTTAAATCTGATAAAATTGATGGATTGTTAATTGGAGGGACTTCTCTTAATCCTAAAAGTTTTTGGGAAATAATTAAACAAGCTTAATTAAGGCAATTTGATTATGTTAAAAATAACAAAAAAGTCATTAATTATCTTTATTTTTTTTATTTTTATTGGGTTCATCCTTGTCCTTTCGCCATGGTATTATTTGATTACCAAGACTTTTAGGGTCTCTCTCCTGAAAACATTGTTTTCCTGGAATGGGCTTAAAAAAAACAATAACCAAATTAATTTTCTTATTTTAGGTATACCTGGTGGTAATCACGACGGCCCCAACCTTTCTGATTCAATTCTTTTTGCTAATTATAATTTAAGCAATAATAAAATTACTTTTATTAGTATTCCTCGGGATATTTGGAGTCCAACCCTTAGGGATAAAATTAATTCTGCTTATGCCTATGGAGAATATAAAAAAAAGGGCGGTGGTTTTGATTTGGCTAAAGCGGAGATCGAAGCAGTTGTCGGTCAACCCATTCATTATACCTTGGTAATTGATTTTGAAGAATTTAAAAAATTAATTAATTTTTTAGGAGGAATCGATGTTTGGGTAACGAACGGTTTTGTCGACCCAAAATTTCCAATTCCAGGAAAAGAAAAAGATCCTTGTAATGGTGATCCCGAATATAAATGTCGATATGAAACAGTAAGATTTAATAAAGGCTTAAATCATATGGATGGAGAAACTGCTTTAAAATTTGTCCGTTCTCGAAATGCTCAAGGAGAAGAAGGCAATGATTTTGCCCGCGGCAAACGCCAGCTTCAAGTGATCGAAGCAATTAAAAATAAAATTTATGAAATCATTAAAACTTTTGATATTAAAAAAATTACCAATTTATATAAAAATGTGGATCAATCTATTAAAAAAGATATTAATAATCAACAATTGGCAATTCTTGGCAAAAATATCTTTTTAAAAGGCAAAATTTCTATCGCTAACGTATCTTTACCAGAAGATTTGTTTATAATACCATTATATTCGTCGGAATACGATTTTAAATATGTATTAATTCCTAAAAATAACGATTTTTCAAAGATTCACCAAGTCGTTGACTGTTTTATAAACACAGAAGAAAATAATGCCTGCCTTAATATAAAAATGAAATAAATATAATTAAGGTAGCGGCGGCAAAAATCGCTAGTGATGATTGAATCCAGCCCGATTCTGGCAATGACGTTATCCCTGTTGGTGAAGGAGAAGCATTTTTTTCATCAATATTATCATTATAGGCTAAAATAATTTCCGTGGGTGAAATTGGTAAAGAAGGATTGGGCGTTAAACTTATTTTGGTAGTTGGAGAAGCAACGATAATTTCAGTTGGGGTCGGTGTTGGTAAATTAGCTGTCGATTCCAAACCTTGTTCGCTACCCTGTCCGGTATTAATATCTAAATAGCGCGTATAAGTCTGGGATTGGGCTTTAATTTTTTTGACGGTCATCGCTGCCCTAGGCGAAGGTGATTCTTTAAGAAGAGAAGAAACATAAATAATGGCAAAAACCATAAAAATAGTAATCAGGATTAAACCAAAGTATATTAAGTTTTTTTTCATATTAATCTCCCAACCAACCATCTTTAACTGAATGTAGTTGGGCCTCTATTTTAAATTTAGCGGTTCCTGTCGCTAGTTGGTAATCTTTATAAAAAACTTTGTAATCTTTATTAAAAAGGGTGGTTATATTATCGGCTGACCATTTTTCTTGATTAACTCTTATCCGGGCTCGATCAATATCTAAACCGTTGATTGTTTCTAGCCCTATGATTATTCTATCACCAAATTTAAGACGATTGATATCTTCAGAAGATTTTAACTCTTGCCAATCCTGATTAAAAATCCTTATTCCATTAGAAGACACAAATTGGATTTCCGTCTGTTTTTTTTCAGGTGCGACTTGGGGTTGGACTTCCTGTAGATTGGCAATACCAAAAAAAGAAAGCCAACCAAAAAAAACTACTAAAACTAAAGCAATAACAATCGGTAAAAAATTAGGTGATTTTTTTTCTTCTTTAGTTTGGGTAATAATTTGGGTAGCGGTATTAATGTTGCTAAAAGCAGTTTCATTAAAGTTGGGTACATTGGGTTTAGATTTTTTTTTCAAATCTTTTTTAAACAAAATTATTTCATAAATTAAAAAAATTAAAGTAATGAAAAAGGCTAGTAGACTTAATTTATTAATCGAAAACAAAAGATTAATTAAGTTTTTAAAAAATCCCGATGACATATCCATATAAATCATTTTAGCTAAAAAACAAATCAAAATGCAAGTAATAATCCTATGCCCAGGATTATAATGGAGGTGCTGGTAATAATAAGAAAATTATTAGTTTCCCCTGTTACTGGTGGCACTGGTGTATTGGTCAATAAAATTGGCGTTGGTGTTGATTGAGGAATTTCTGTTGGGCTGGTTGTGATAATCTCTGTTGGGGTGGGCTCTGCTGTCGCCTCTCCCATCACTTGTTCACCACTTTTGGCGATAGTAAAAAATCTGGTTAATTTTACTTCTTTACCGTCTGAATCTTTAGTTAAGACAACAATCTTTTGCGATCCAGCTTTTAAAGAGGTGGGCAAAGTGACTTTCCAAATACCGTCTTTGTCGGCGGTCACTTTTGAAGAGATGTTTTCTTTAATTCCAGCTAAAACTATCAATTGAGATCCGGGAAGAGCCGTCCCCTTAATTAATGGATTACCAGCAGGAATTATGGCATTTTCTTTGGGAAAAACAATATCAATTGGGTTAATTTTATTAATGTTATTTTTATTATCTAATTGAGATTGAGATGTACCCAAAACTTGCTCTGCCTGAAAAAAATCATAATTATTGCCAATAATTAAAGGTTGAACCACTGGCGAAAGATTTTCTAAGTAACCATTGACTATCGTCTGATTGTTCTCTTCATCGAAAAACTCTAATTTAATTTTTTGATCTTTAGCTAAATTTATTATCCTTGATTCCTCTGGATCAATTAAATTATTAAGAGTGATTAACCAACCGCCGCTACTCTGGGTTAAGGTTGCCAAAGGACATTTGTTTTCCAAACAAAATATCACAATACTATTTACCAACGGCTGACCATTTCTTTTTAAAATCTTGCCATAAATAGGATTAGAATTACCAACCTCGGTAATTATTGGTGAAGTTTTAAAACTAAAGGCTTTGCCTTCTAAACTTTGAACTAATTTATCATCAACAACAATTTTAAAATAATAAGTTGTTGTTGGCTGCAAATTCCGAATCACCACATAGTGATGAAAGTATTTTTTCTTATTTTCAGATAAGTCCCTTTCATCTAAAACTATATCATTTAATCTATCTTCTTTAGGTCCATAAATTAACCAACCGGTGGTTTTTTTATCGGTTTGCCAATAAATAGTGGCTTGGTTGCTGGTTAGGTTGGTAATTTCAATTCTTCTTAGACCAGAAACACTAGCTCGGGAAGGAAAATAAAAGGAAAAAAAAATTCTGTTTAAGAAAACTGTCACAATCAATAAAATCAATAAAACAAGATAGGTAGGAACCTTGAATTTTTCTTTTAAATAAAGCCTTGAATAAATCATTATTGATTTTTTTGCTCTAAAATTTTAAAAATTTCCGTATCGATATCATATTTATTGACTACTGGCAAATTAATTTTTGGCTTAATTCTTTCTATGGTGCTAGCATGATAAATATCGGCTACCAGCCAAGCTACGGCAGTCATAAAAATGCCTAGGGTTAATAAAAATAATTCTTTTTTTTTCATAAATAGTATCCTTCTAATTCAAAATTAATTTTTAATTGAGCGCTTTCTGTCGAAATAACTTCTTTTTCTTTATTAATAATTAATTTATTAATTGACTTTAGACGTCGCTGTTGCAATAAATTTTTTACAAAAGCCAGCAAGTTATCAAAATAAGCACTGGCTTCTAGATTGACGCGCACTGTCCTAAGAACATTTTCTTTTTTATTTTTGGTCAACTCAATCTCGTCAATGTTTAATTTATCAATTTGTAAATTGTTTTGTTCTGCTATTATTCTAATATCTCCAGCTATTTTATTAACTTGGGGCATATCGGGAATGGCTTCGTTTAAAAGGTATAATCGATCACGATTGATCTCTAACAGGGCCTGTGCTTGAACAATTCCACCAATAATTTTTTCATAATAAGAATTAACTTTTTGTAAATCTTCCGCCTCTTTTTTCAGGGAAAAAGCCGTCGATAAAGAAGGTTTAATGGCAAAAATAACAAAAATGGTAAAAATAATGAAAAATAAAGAAAAATAACTATAATCTCTAGACTTGTCTGAAAATAATTTATTTAATAACTGGTTTTTTTTCATATTAACTATCTTGATAGTCTAATAAAGTTAAAGTGAAACTATAACCTAAATCAATTTTTTTTAAATTGGATAAGTTAACTAAGGCAAATTTTTTTTCTTTTTTGAGCAGATAATAAAACGATTGTAATTGACTGATATCAAAAGTAACCCCTTCCATTTTGGCTGAATTTTTTTCTATATTTAGGTTATTTAAATAAATTTTTTCGGGGAAACGAGAAATAAGATAATCAAAAATCTGTTCAGTTTTTCTTTGTTGAAATAAAATTTTTCTCACCTCTTTTGTTCGTTGATCAATTTTTGCCACCTCTTGAATTAAAGGAGAAACCACTTGAACAATTTCTTGTTTTTGATCAATTGATTCTTTTAAATCAATGATTTCTTGATCAATTCTAAAACGATAAAAAAAGACAGTAATAATAATAAGTTGGGTAAAAACAAAAATGTATCTTAGATAATTCAAAAAAAAATAAACAATTTCATCAAGAATATTAGTCTCTTTTTTAGTGATTAAATTAATGCGGTATTTCATAATCTTTATTTTTTAGCAAACAGTTTACTAATACGACTTTTTAATCTATTAGCTTTGTTTTTATGAATAACGCCTTTTTTGGCCGCTTTATCGATTTTTGAAAAAACTTTTTTTAAAAATTCTTTTTCTTTTTTTTGGTACATTTTTTTGATGGCTTTTTTATATTCTTCTTTATAAATCAAATTTTCTTTTATTCTTTTTTTATCTTGTCTTAACTTTTTTTTTGCTGATTTAATAATCGGCATAATTACACCCCCTTTTTTATTTTGTTAAAAATTAAAATTTTATAATTGATAGTCTTTCTCAAATAAACTTTGACCATATGTCCCATTAAATCTTAAAGTGACCTTAATTGGTCCGCTAACTTGGTGATAGACACATGTTCCTGAAGAACAAGTTCCTAAAGTTAAAGTTTTTTTGTATTCATTTTCATTGTCAATTTGAATCGTCCCAATTATTCCTTGTAATCCCTGACTTTTAGTTGCGTACGAAAGCTCGTAATCAATGCTCTGTGTCCCTTTTGGAATATTGTTTATTGTTAAAACAACTTCTTTATTACCACTAACAGATTCTAAATCGACTTTAACCGAACTATCAACCGTGGGAATGATTGATTGAGGAGTAGGAGAAATCATCTCGGCTGATTTATCTGGTTGTTTTGGCCGAACAATCATAAAAAGCACTAAGATTATTAATATAACCAAGCCGGCGAGGATTAAAATTTTTCTGTTTTTCATTTTTTTTATTTATTAACTAAATTAATAATATAATTAATTTATTTGTTTTTTTAAGTAATTTTTAATTTTATCAATTTTTACCCGCTCTTGTTTTGTACTATCGCGATCCCTAACGGTAACCGCTTTGTCTTCCAAAGATAAATAATCGATCGTCAAACAAAATGGTGTCCCAATTTCATCTTGACGGCGATACATCTGCCCGATATTGCCTGTATCGTCAAATTCTACCACCATTTCTTTTTTTAACTCTTGATAAATTTTTCTTGCCAACTCTACTAGCTTTTTATCTTTTTGTAAAGGAAAAACGGCTGCTTTTACTGGGGCCACGTGAGGGTTAAATTTTAAATAAATCCGCTTTTTTCCTTTTATTTCATCTTCTCGATAAGCATCAAAAATTATAATCCCCGTTAGTCTGGAAAGACCAAAGGTGGGTTCAATCACATGAGGAAAAAATCTTTCTCCAGTTTTTTGATCAAAATATCTCAAATCAATGCCGGAAAATTTTGCGTGATTTTTTAAATCAAAATCTGTCCGATAAGCAATACCAAACATTTCTTTCCAACCAAATGGGTATTTATATTCAATGTCCATGGTTTTTTGGGAATAATGAGCTCTTTCATGAGCTTCATGTTCGCGCCAACGCAAATTTTCTGGTCTTAAACCTAACTCTAAAGCCCATTGCCACATGGCTTTTTGCCAGTATTCAAAAGTTTTTTCCCAATCTTGGGGATAAATAAAATACTCAAATTCCATCAGATCAAATTCCAGTGTCCGATGAATAAACTGACCTAGAGTTATTTCATTTCTAAAAGCCTTACCTTGTTGAGCAATACCAAAAGGTAATTTAACTCTTAAGCTATTAATTATATTTTTAAAATTTAAAAATATTCCCTGAGCCAATTCTCCCCGAAAATAGATTTTTGACCCTTCGCCCTCAATAACGCCAATTTTACTTTCAAAAAGTAAATTAAATTTCCTCACCTCGGTAAAATCACTTTTTCCACATCGGGGGCATTTTAAATGATTATTTTTTATAATTTTTGTTAATTCCTCAATCGGTAATCCCTCAACTTTTTTTTCTGGTAGTTGGTCTTCAATTAAATGATCAGCCCGAATACGAAATTTACAATTACGACAATCAACTAACGCATCATTAAAATTGACAACATGACCAGAAGCTTGCCAAACTTTGGAGTTTAAAATTGTGTTAGCATCTAAAGCCACCATATCTTCCCGATCTAAAACAAATTTTTTCCACCATAAATCTCGAAGGTTGTTTTTTAAAAGAATTCCATAATGACCAAAGTCCCAAGAATTGGCTATTCCTCCATATATTTCTGAGGAGGGATAAATAAACCCTCTTCTTTTACATAAAGCAACGACGTTATTCATTATGTTCATTATTTCTTAATTTTAATTTATTAATGATTTATATTTCATTATATAATAAATGTCGGAAGTTTTTGATTAATGATTTCCTCGATTGTCTTTTTAATTTCACTAAAAGATAGGTTCTTATCAATATAACCTAATAAACGAAGAACTTTGTTTAAATAAAAAGTTAGATTTTCCAAATTACTATTTTTTTTTGCTAATTGAATAAGAAATTTTTTACTTAAATTATAAATTTTTAATTCTTTATCATTCTCTGGCAAAAGCCGGTCAAGAATAAAAAAATAAAAATAAAACCAGGGCAATTTTTTACTTTGTTTTTTAATTTCGGAAAAATGAGATATGAGCTCTGTTTCTTGAAGATAAAAAAAACTTCCTCTTCTGATAATAATTCCTTTAATTAAATTTCCTGTCTGATTATGGGGAAGGCGACGACTGGTGAGCTTTTTGATCCCTTTGGCAATGACGGTAATTTTTCCGTGTTTTTCCGTAAATAAAGTAATTAAACTGTCTTTATTTAATAAATTATTATTTTTTTTAAGAACAATCGCCTCTGTTTTAATTGTTCGAGACATATTTTTTTATAATTTTATTTCAAATATTTTATTTTGTTTTTTACCACCTTTAAGAAGAATAATTTTACCTAAGTCAACTTTAAAATACGAACTTAAAATTTTTTTTACTTTTTGATTAGCTTTGCCCTTTTCTGCCTTTTCTTTAACTTTTATAATATAAGAATTGGTTGATTTTAAAATTATTGCCTCTTTTTTTGCTTGAGGATAAACTTTAACTTTAATAAGCATAATTTAATTATAAATTTTTGATAAAAAGATTGGCAAATAAAAGACAATAATATACCACAATACATCTCGTCGAGAGGTTCTAATTAATCCATTACTTTATAAATGGTGACTAAAGGATTAGTATAAACAGGTTTTAAATTATCAATAATTAATTCTTTTTGTCGATAAGCTCTTTCTTGAGGCCCAAAGAAAATATATTTGATTCTATTTTTAATTAAAAAATTTTTTTGGTTAATCGGGTCATTGGATGAAAAAAAATTAATTACTGCTTGTTTTTTAACAGCTGAATTATAGGTTTCTATTTCATGACCATAAAAAACTGTGTTTCCAGCATAGGCGGGAATAAAATTCCCGGCAGTAAAATCTGAAAGGACTATTTCGTCGCTTTTTGTATTATCTTTTAACCAAAAAATTCCTTTCATCCAATCTAAAGGAGGATAATCAATAACCGGAGGATAAGGAATATAAGACAAAGAAGTTTTGGCAAAATATATTGTATAATCTAGTTGATCATAATATAAATAAATCAATGTCGGTAAAACCGCTAAAAAAATTAAAATCATTATAAATTTTAAAACAAGGGTTTTAATTTTAAGGACATTTTTTTCTTTGTTTCTAAAAACTAAGAAAACAAAATATGCCGTTAGAATTGCCCCTGGAATATGGAATCCTACTTGTAAAAATCTTGCTTGAGAAAAGCTTTCACCAGGAAATTTAATAAAAGTTAGCAGAACAGTAGTTAATAACCAGCTGGCAGTAAGATTTAAAACAACTTCTTTTCGCCTTGGCGATAATAAAATATAAATTGACATTAATAGGCCGATAATAAATGCTGGCCCAGCGGCTAAAGCAAAATTGATTAATCCCCCATCTAAAGGATAAACTGCTTGACGACTAAGATTCCAAGGAAAAATACTGGTTGCCCAAAAAAGATAAAAAACAAAAGGCAAAGTTGCTAAAAAAATAATTATAATTTTTTTCATTAATGAAGTTTCGAGAATCTTTTTTTTTAAACCAACAATAAAAAATAACCCGATAACCGGATAAAATAATAACAAAGAGCTTGGATGGTCTAATCCTGCTAAACCTAAAAATATACCCATCAAAACAGCTTTTAGTAAATTATTTTTTTCCTCAAAAGAAATAGCCAAAAGAGTAGTAATAAAAGCAATTTGACCTAAGAGAAAGTGGGGTAAAAAAGTAATTCTTCTTATAGGGTCGAGTTGCGTCATCGACCAGAGTCTGGGAATCAAACGACATTTTTGATGACAATCGATAGTTGGATAACCAGCGCAAAAAAGTGAAAGCAAAAATGCCAACACAATTATTTTTTTAAATTTATTTTCGTAAAAATTTGTTTTTATAAATAAATAAGTAAGATAAACAAAAATTGTTCCAAGTACAACTCTAGCAATGTGATAAACTATAGTCTCATCAAGATTGAAAATACGGGCTAAGTGACCAATAATGATATATCCGATCCTTAAAAACTTGCCCGATTGATTCTCTGAAGTATATTTATCTAAAGTTGTTAATCGACCACTTTTACCCTGGACAATAATTGAACGATAATAATTAAAATCATATGGCCAATTATCCCAATGAGGATTAACTCTACCGGGGACGACTGGCAATAGATAATTAAGAAAAAAAGGAATTAGTGATAAAAATATCGCCAACGAGCCTAAAATAAAAATAGTTTTCTCCGGTTTCATGAAGATAAAGTATTTTACCTTATTTTATTTTTAGATCTTTATCTAAAACTCCCTCATAAAGAGTTTTTCCATTAAAAAAGGCGCTTAATTTAACTCCGTCTGTCCCCGGCTGCTTCTGAATATAAAGAGAATAATTTTTAGAGTCTATATCACTGGGCAAAACATAATTAACTTCAACTTTAGCCATCCCTTGTGTAGGCACTTCCAAATATCCTTCAAAGACGGTTTTTCCTAAATCTTCATAAACGTTGACTTTTTTTTGTGATCCCTTAAATTCTATCAACTGTGAACCGTGAGGAACATAAACTCTGATCCAGTTTCTTAGCGTGGCATTAATACATAATCCTCCTCTTTCTAAATTACAGTCAGAGTGAGGATAGGGATTTCGGAAATTAATAGTGACTTCTCGGTTAACTTTTCCAGAAGAAACATTGGTTTTTGAAACAATTGATTCGGAAACAAATAAATTGGCTTTCGCGCCGGCAAAGTTAACATTATTAATATGCAAATAATCTTGACCGGGCAATGCTTGATTAATTCGGCCGGCATAATTAAGTTTTTCCACTGATTGTTGTATTTCTTTGTCGGTAAAATATAAAAGGATATGTTTTTCATCGAGATTTTTAAACATCATCTCTACCAAAGTTCCCCAATATTTTGAAGGGGAAAAACCAATCGCTTTGTAAAAAAGAGCATACATTAAATCACCCAAAATTCCTTTACGATCTTCTTTTATGTAGGCCACCGGCCGATCAATTTCGTCTAAAAGTCGATAAATAACTTGGGGACAATTACAGCGTTTATCAATATTGGCTGAAAAACGAATACCTCTCACTTCGGTATCGCCAAAAATTTTTAACATATCAACTAAAATTTTGGTATCAATGGCAATTATGCCATCATACTTAATCTTAAGGCTACTTTTTTGGAAGAGTTGATCAAAAAGTTGTATAGATTGATAAAAGTCGGGTGAAAGATTGCTATCACGAATATAAAATTTATTTACTTTTAAATGATAAGTTTGAATTTCCCGGGGAGCTGGTGGGTGATTGGCTATTGAATCATCTAGAGAATAGATGTCGGCCGACCGCTCAATCCGCATTTTCCCATCTTTAATTTTAAAAATAGCATAAGCAGTGATAAAGCCACCGGTGGCTCTTTTCTCTTTGTCGTTTTGAAACAAAATTAAATAAGTTTTTTCCTGACCTTTGCCTAAAATTTCCGGTAGTTTTTTTAAAAAAGGTTTCGCATCAACAAAAAGAGAAGATAAGCCCATAAATTGTTCCTGGGCTTGAATAATTTTGCTTCTTATTAAAACTTTACCAATTTTTTCCGGATAACGATTGGGGTTAATTTTAGTTATCAATTCTTCGGCTGATTGAATATCTTTGGAAATTGGCTCAATTTTTAGTAAAACTTTGTCTAAGGTTAAAACCGCTGTTTGCAAACGATCTTCAGCGGACTTTTCAACAAAAGAAGTTTCTCCTTTGCGAAATCCAATTAAATCTGCATAAGGCGAAATTGCTTTTACTGATTCTTGGCCAGCGTTGATAAGATAGGTTCCCGCTTCGACACCATTTTTAAAATCGGCAATATAAGGAATAAAACTTAGCCAATAAATGGTTTTTGCTTCCTGTTCAAAATCTTTGTATTTTTCTGCTAATATGGTTAGTTTTTTATCAACTAAATCGATATTGTTAGATTTAAAAGCAGTTTTTAATTCATTGGCAGAGGCGAAAACAGAATTGGCTTTAACTTTTATATTTCGAAAAGCAAAATAAAAATATACCGTCAAAGAAATTAAAATAGCGCCGAAAATTAAAAGAATTTTTTTTATCATATTTAATTATTTTAACAGATTATTTAATAAAAAAGTATTTTTTGTAATTATTAACTTGATATTTTCACAACCATAGAATTGTTAACTCTCTGTTTTGCCAAAAACGGTTGACCGCGGGGGTCAAAATATTTAAACCGCTCCTTTGCCAGAAATCATTATCAAAGGAGTTTTTAAAATGATTTTTAAATCCTCAAAAAAAGAAATATTATCAACATATTTGGCATCGATAGCAATTCTTTTATCAAAATTAATTTCTGACCGGCCGGTCACTTGCCACAAACCAGTAATCCCAGGCTTTACCGAAAGAACTTTTTTCACCAAAGACCGGGTTTGCGGATACTCTTTTTGCTGATTAACTAACTCATCTGGATAATAAGCTCGCGGCCCGACGAGACTCATCTCTCCTTTAAGTACATTAATTAATTGAGGTATTTCGTCAATTGAATGTTTTCGGAGAAATCTACCTATTTTAGTAATCCTTGGGTCTTTTTTTAATTTATAACTGCTTTTTTTATATTCTTGGAAAAGTTTTTTAAAACGCTGGTCTGTCCTTAATAAATAATGAGCGTTCACTATCATTGAGCGAAACTTATACATAGTAAAAAGCTTTCCCTTTTCTCCAACCCGCTTTGGGACATCTGCCAAAATCGGTCCTTGAGAGTCTAATTTAATAGCTAAAGCAGTCAATAAACAAATTGGGAAAAAAAGAATGAAAAGAACACTCGCTAAAAAAAAATCAAACCATCTTTTTAAGGTGCGATTATATGTTTTTCCAAAAAACAAATTGCCTTGCTTCATAAATTTTTAAATAATGAAATAGATTAAGTTAATTTTTCGTTTTCTGTCCCTTCAAAGCTTTCTACTAATTTTTTAATTTTGGAGACGGAGCTTTTTTTTGCAATTAAAATTACATCATTGGTGTTAACTACTATTTGTTCATCTAGGTCGATACCAACAATCAGTTTTTTGTCTTCGTAATTATAAATCAGGCTGTCCCGAACGTGTTCTAAATAGACCTTGCCACGAATGACATTTTCATAAGCATGAGATTCTAAAGCTTCTTTTAAAGCATCCCAAGCACCGATATCACTCCAACCAAGGTCTTCAACAATTACCAAAGCATCTTTTTTATCGAGTTTTTCTAAAATCGCATTATCAAAGTTAATACTTTTCATTTGTGGATAAGTTTTAGTCAAAATTTTATTATAAGAAGGCTTTCCTAAATATTGGTTAATTTTTTCAGCTTTTTGGTAAATATCAGGGGCCAATTTTTTGAAGGCTTGGTAAATAAACTTGGCTGTGGTAACAAAATAACCTAAATTCCAAGCGTAGTTACCTGATTTGAAAAATTTTTCCGCTGTTTTTTTATCTGGTTTATAAAGAAAGCCTTTGAATTTAAAAAAATTTATTCCACTAATCTTTTTTATTAATCCACCTAAATGGATATAGCCTAAATTAGTACTGGGAAAACGGGCTTTATTGGCTATAAAAATAATTTTTTCCGGGTTTTTTTTAATATAATCACCACTAATTTTTATAATTTTTTTAAAAAGGGTCACTTCTTTGACTAAATGATCGCTCCATAAAATTACAATGGGTTCTTGAGGATTATTCTGAAAAAACCTGCCCATTGTAAGAGCAATTGCCGGACCAACATCTTTTTTTTCTGGCTCAAAAATAAAATTTTCCTTAGGCAGTTTAGGTAATTGATCAACAATCAAATTTTTGTAAGCAATATTGGTTGATATATAAATATCTTTATATTGAAATTCTGGTATAAGCCGCTCAACCGCCAGTTGAAGAGTTGATTTGTCACCAATAATTTTTTCAAATTGTTTGGGCGATTTTTTTCGAGAAAGTGGCCAAAGTCTTGTCCCTGCCCCTCCTGCAAATATGATTGCTTTCATAGATTAATATCAAACAGAAATTGAAAATCCAAAAATCAATTAACAATCACAAATAATAAATAACAAAACTTTTAATAATTTGTTATTTATGATTTGGCGTTTTTCAAAAAATCCAAAAATCTTTTTTTAAATATACTTGTCGCAAAATTTTCGGTATTTTCCCTTCCTGTTTTAACCGTCTGGTATCTTAAATTGTATGACATTGTCTTAAATCTTTCAAGAGCTTGAGAAAGAGATTTTTCATTTTGATGGTCAAAGAATATTCCTGTTTTGCCTTCGCTGACAGTTTCCACCGCTCCCCCCTTCTTAAAGGCAATCACCGGACAGCCGAAGAACTGGGCCTCAAGCGCCACATAACCAAAATCCTCTTCTTGCGGCATAATCAGTGCCTCTGCTTCTGAATATAATTTGGCTAATTCTTCATTGGTCGCCTTCCCTAAAAACTTAATGTTTTCTCCAGCTATCTGTTTTAATTTTTCTTTCTCTGTTCCTTCTCCAACAATAATTAAATTCAAGTCTTTACGTTTATTAAAAACATTAACCGCTAAATCAACTTTTTTATAAGGCTCAAGCCGAGAAACAATTAAGTAATATTTAAATGTCAAGCGTTTTAGGTTAAATTTTGAATGTTGAACTCTTTCCCAATAATATTTATCAAATGGCGGATATAAAACTTCTGCTTCTCTTTTATAATATTTTTTACAACGGTCGGCCACTGTCTTTGATATGGCAATAATTCTGTCCGGCCTCTGTCCAGCAACAAAATCCCATTTTCTTAGATAATTAAAATACCATGAACCTATCCTCTGGATCAGCCGACTTAAATAAAGCTCCGGATAGAGCCAGAGAAATCTTGTCGGGGTTAATAAATAACAGATATGTAATGTCCCGGGTTTGGTAATGACTGATTTGGCGAATGACGAGCTAACCGAGATGACCAGATTATAGCTATTAAAGTTAAATGACTCAAAAGCAAAGGGATAAAAAGGGAGAGACAGGGTTCGTCGCCTTCTGATAAACTTTGGTAGTTTTTGGATAAATGACGTTTTGATATTGAGATTTTTTGCCCAAGACGCTTTTTTCTCATCATAATAAGAAGTATAAAAATCTGCTTGAGGAAATAATTTTGATAATTCAAGAAGTACTCTCTCCACCCCTCCCCATTTATCAATCCAATCATAAACAATGGCTATTTTGAGCATAAAGAAGATTATATAACAAAATACAATACCATCTATAAAATTAATCAAATGGGACTAATTAAATTTATTTAATATTTATTTAACTGATAAAACTAATTTAAGAATAATTAATTTATTTTTTGGCCACTTGACTTATATATCGACAGTAATCACATTTTTCATTAATCGCCGGCAGTGAACCGGTCAGACATTCTTTTATTTTGAATATTATTGGCTCAACCCAAGAATCATCACCTTTGTAAGTAATTATTAATAATTCAAATTCCAACCTGCCGTCAAAACGAGGACGATTTTTACCAGCATTGGCAAAAACAAAGTAGGCAATATCAGAAACTGAAAAACCGCTTTTACGAAAAATCCATTGGTAAACCTCAACTTGTTTTTTATAACTTTGTTTATATTCATCATCCAAAGAAATAATCTTTGAAGTACTAGTTGATTTATAATCAACAATGTTTAATCTTCCCTTCTCATCTTGCCAAATATCATCGATAATTCCGGAAATAATTAAATTAGTTTCTTTATGATAATAAGTTTTTCCTTCAAATTTATTAAAATCATCTCGCCAGATAAATAAATCCGGGTGATTATAAGGAACGGCTTTAATGTTATATCGGTTCATAAGAGCGTGGGGTTTTTTATCCCGCCGAAGAAGGTCAAATTCTTTTTTAAGCAAAAAATCAACGGTGCTATTTAAGGGAAAACCTGGCATTCCCGGCCGACTAATTCCTAGTCTTCGATCAAGATAAAAACATCTCGGACACTCCAAAAAAAGATCTATTTTTGATCGACTGATCCGAAAGGGTAATTTTGACCTTGGATCAAATAAATGATTTTTTCTTTGATAATTGGATCTCATATTTTTTAAATAATTTTATAAAGTTTGATTATTTCTTGGGTCATTTTTTTAAAAGAATATCTCGGTAAAATTTTTTGATAATCAAAGGATAAGGGCTTGACTAAAAATTGTTCTATTTTTTTTTGAATATCTTTTTCATCTAAAGGATCAAGGGCTAAAAATTGATCACCGAGAATTTCATGAAATATTTCAATATCTGAAGCAATAATTGGTAGATTAAAATGTGCTGCTTCGATCAAAGGCAAGCCAAAACCTTCGGCTAAAGAAGGATGAATTAATGCCTTAGCGTTTTTGTAAAAGAAAAGCAAATCCTCGATTTTGGGATTCTTGAAGACAAAGACCTTTTTTCTAAAATCTAATTGATTAATTAATTGAATAATTTTCTGGCAAAAAAAATCTTCCGGACCAATTAATAATAAAAAATTATTTGTTTTAATCCTTACATAAGCCTTAATTAGTCTTTCCAAATTTTTGTGAGGATAAAAATTCCCAATATATATAAAAAAGGGGTTTTTGAATTTGGTCGATAAATCTTTATTGATATTGGTTTTTTCTAATTCAAAATTAATTCCTTCATAGATGGGAAAAATTTTATCAGTCAGTTTCTTTCCAAAAAGACTTATAATCTGTTTTTTAACTGTAAAAGACGGTGTAATAATCGCTTTGGCATTTTTTATTTGAGTAGCAATAACTTTTTTAAAGAAAAAAAATTTCATTTCGTAATAAATACGGTTTTTAGTTGAGGCTCTGCCGGTTTTAAAAAATAAAGGGGTTAAATCATGAATTGTAGCGATAAACTTTTTCCGGTAAAAAATTGGGTAACTGAAGTAGGTAAAATGCATTAGATCGAGCTTGTCTTTTATTAATTCTTGATAAAAGCCAATTTGTTCTTTAATTGTGTGCCAATAAAATGGTACCGGTTTTAAAATAAATTTTTTTTGATTTAATTTAATTTTTTTTTGATCTTTTTCAAGAACATAAATAATAAATTTATCTTCAGAAGGCTCTTTTTCTAACCAATAAAGAAAATTCCTTAAATATACTCCTACACCGGTTTGAAAATAAAGTCGAGCGTCAATGCCAATTTTTTTCATACTTTTTTATTTTAAATTCAATCAGGGCATAAACAATTTTGTTCACCAAAAAACAGTTTCTTTGGTGATAGTGTTTTTGATAAAAAATTTTCATCGCTTGATAAAAATTACGTTTAGTCCTAGCTTTTTCTTGACCATTTCTTTTAAGTCCACTAGCGTATTTCAAATGAACCACCTGAAATTTAGGGTAATAAAATATTTTAAAACCTAATTTTTTTATTCGGTAGGATAAATCTAAATCCTCACCATACATAAAAAAATCTTCATCAAATCCACCAACTTTATCAAAAACGTTTTTTTTGATTAAATAAAAGGCACCGCTCGGCGAATCAATTGGATGTGATTGATCAATATTTAAGTGTTTTAAATGATAGCCACCGAAGAGACGATTTAAAAAAGGCCAGTTGCCAAAAAATTTTTCCAAACCAGAAAAATAACAGAAAGAGCGCCATAAAGTTGGAAAACCTCGATGACTAGCCGGATCTAATTGCCCGTTAGACAAAACAATTTTTACAGTCAAAGCGCCGACATCTGAATGTTGGTCAAGAAAATTAATTAACTCTTGAAAATCAAGTTGATTAATAATAATATCAGAGTTCAAAAAAAGCAAATAATTTCCACTAGCTAGTCTGGCTCCTTGGTTATTGGCTTTGGAATAACCAAGGTTTTTTTTATTATAAATAGTTTTTATAAAAGAATTTTTTTTTGCTAGCTCTCTAATCATGTTTTTCGAACCGTCTTGAGAAGCATTATCAACAATAATTATTTCTTTGTCTAGATGTTTGTTTTGTTCAAAAACTTTTAATAAATGGTTAAGACAATTTTGAGTAATTTTTTTGGTGTTATAAGATAACACAATAACCGATAATTTATTCATAAATTAATTATATCAGGAGGTTAACGTTTTGGAGATTGTTTGGCTCTTCTAGCTTTACCACCAGTACCGACCTTGCGCCGTTCGCGTGTCCTGGCATCCCGGGTAAGCAAACCTTCTTTTTTAAGAATTGGTCGGTAAGTGGCTTTATCTGCTTTTTCTATCGCTCTTGATAAACCAAGAATTATTGCCTCAAGCTGACCCTTTTTACCACCACCTTTAACTAAAATAGAAATGGCAAATCGATCTTGATTATTAGTCAATTCGAGTGGTTTTAAAAGAAGTTTTTGCTCAATTAAAGATGGAAAAATTTCTTGATAGGGTTTTTTATTAATAAAAATTTCCCCAACCTTAATTTTAATACCGTTAACTTCGGCCATTTTTTCTTTGCCACCGATATATAACCTTACTTGGGCAACTGCTTCTTTTCGCCTGCCTAATCCTTGATAATATTTAAGATTTTTAGTTTTTTTGGCCATATTTTTAAAAATTTTTACCTCTTATTTTTTGTCGGAGGCAAATTTTTAAATTTTTCCTGATATGGATGTCTCTCATCGGGAAAAACAAATAAACGAGTAAGCCGGGTGTCTCTTAATTTGTTTTTAGGCAACATTCCTGATACGGCATGCCGGATAATTTCTTGAGGTTTTTCCTGAATCATTTTTTCAAAAAATATCTTTTTTAATCCGCCTGGATAACCAGAATAATAAGTATAAATCTTATTTTTAGATTTTTTACCAGTAACTGCTATTTTTTGAGCATTAATCACCACGACATAATCACCCATATCAAGATAGGGGACATAATTAGATTTATGCTTCCCCTGAAGCCAAATAGCTATTTGGGGAACAACTCTTCCTAAAATTTTTCCTTTGACATCGATTAAATGCCAATCCCGGACAACTTCCTTTTCTTTTATTGGTTTAGTGATAAGATTTAATTTGTTCATAATTATTTGGCAACCTTTTCAACTTTTTTATCTTTTTTTGGTTTGGTTCTTTCTGGCTCTTTTTTTTCGATAATAATTGGTTCTGACCAGACAATTTTAGCCATTTTTGCCCCATCTGAAATTCTGTCGTTTAATTTTATCAGTCGCAGATAGCCACCTGATTTATTAGCTAATGATTGACCTATTTTATTAAATAAATGTTCCACTAATTTTTTATCGGCTAATTTTCTTAAAAGATAATTTTTGTTTGCCTCGGTCCTTTTTTTTGTTTTTTCGACTAAATGTTCGATAATCGGTTTAATCGCTTTAGCTTTTTTTTCTGTCGTCGTTAATCGATTATTAATAAAAAAATTTTTTATCAATTGGCGGGCAATCATTTGATTGCTATCTTGACCTTTCTTAAATTTTATTTTTTTTGATTGATGGCGCATCATAAAATTAATAAAAACTTCCTTTAATGTAATTCTATACCCATTCTTTTTAACTCTTCCTCAATTAAATTAATTGATTTTTTACCTAATCCTTTAAAACCAATTAATTTTTCTTTCCCCGCTTTTATCAAATCAGCCACTGTCTCGATATGCTCTCTTAATAAAGAATTGACCACTCTGGAGGGCAAATTTAATTCATCGATAATAATATCGTAATATTTTTTCTCTATTTCTTCTTGTTTGGTTTCTTCAAGAGTTTTTTCTGGTTTACTTTCAGGTTTGTCATTGCCAGATAAAACCCAATTTAAATGTTCGGATAAAATTATAGCCGAATCTCTCAGGGCTTTATCTGGTTTAATTGATCCATCTGTCCAAATTTCAATAATTAAACGGTCATAATTGGTTTTTCTACCAACCCGGGCTTGTTCTACTTTAAAATTAACTTTTTTTACCGGAGAAAAAAAAGTGTCAACGGCAATAAAATCTGATTCTTTCTCTTCTTTTTCTTCAGCGCTTGTATAACCGATTCCTTTTTCTACAATCGCTTCGATGTTCAATTCTGTTTTTTTATCAGTTATTTCTGCTAAATAAATGTCTTTATTAACTACCTCTGCTTCGCCTTCAACATCTTTTCCAGTAATTTGTCCCGCCCCCTTTTTTTCTATTTTAACTTTGAATTTTTCGCCTTCTCCAACTTTAAACCGCAATTGTTTTAAATTAAGAATAATTTCCAAAGCTGATTCTTTTACCCCCTTGATCGTAGAAAACATATGAGGAACGCCATTAATTTTAACTTGGGTAATAGCGGCTCCCTCAAGCGAAGAAAGCAGGGTTCTTCGTAAAGCGTTTCCCAAACTATTGGCAAAACTAAATGGTAACGGCTCTAAAATAAAACAACCATAATCGGGGGTAAGATCGGTGGTTTTTGTATAAAAATTTGGATGCAACATAATATTTTTTTAACTTTTAATTAACGGGAATAATATTCAATAACGTCCCTTATATTAATTTGTTTTTCAATATCTTTTTGATCGGGTAAACTAATTACTTTTCCAATTAAACCTTTTTTTTCCAACCAACGAGGTATAATGATATTTTTATTATTTAAATGACTTTCAATATAGGGAATTTTTGTTACCATTTGACTAGCAAAAGAAACTACATCACCAATTTTTACTTGATAAGAAGGGATGCTAATTTTTTTATCGTTAACTTTAATATGACCATGGCTAATTAACTGACGGGCGGCAGCTCTGGTTGGTGCCAAGGCTAAACGATAAACAACATTATCTAACCGCCTTTCTAAAAATTGAAATAAATATAAGGCTGTATTGCCTTTTTTTATAACCGCTTGCTGAAAGTATTTTTTTAATTGTTTTTCAGTTAAACCGAAAAGAAATCTTAATTTTTGTTTTTCTCTTAATTGCTTACCTCTTTCAGAATATTTTCGGTGAGCTTTGATTCCGTGTTGACCAGGTAAAATATTGATTTTTTTCAAAAGAGCAGCGTGAGCCTTTGTCCCGGGTGTCTTCAACCCGAGATCAAGACCTTCTCTTCTGGCAATTTTGTTTCTGGGTCCTCGATATCTCATTTTGATATAAAAATAAAATAATTTATACCCTCCTTAATTTTGGCGGTCTAACTCCGTTATGAGGGATGGGTGTGATATCAACTATCTTTTCGACATCTAGATCTGAATTTTTAATCGCCCTTAATGCGGCTTCCCGCCCGGGTCCAATTCCTTTAACAAAAATATTTGCCTTGGTTAAACCATAATTATTAATTGCTTTTTTTATTGTCGCTTCAACCGTGGTTGTCGCTGCATAGGGAGTAGATTTTCTTGTTCCGGAAAAACCATACATTCCTGTTGAACCAACAACAATTGGTTGTCCTTTTTCGTCGGTAATGGTAATTAATGTGTTGTTAAAGGTGGCAACGATATAAATTCTACCGTTTTCGACAATTCTTGACTTTTTTTTAATATTTTTTTTCATATTTTTTTAATTTTTTTGTCAATAATTTATATGATTATTTTTTTTCAGCGGTTTTTTCTTTATCTGCTCCTGGCGCACCACCGGATTGCATTTTGGCCCAAACTTCTTTCTTTAAGGCTCCAACTGTTTTTCTTTTACCTCTTTTTGTCCGGGCGTTAGAACGAGTCCTCTGGCCTCGAACAGGTAAACTTCTTGCATGTCTTAATGCTCGATAACAATTAATTTCTTTAAGTCTTTTTAAATTTTCGCTAATTTCTTCTCTTAAATCACCCTCTACCTTATATTTTTTTTCAATTACTGAGGCAATTTGCTTCAGCTCATTTTCTGTCAATTGACCAACTTTTTTATTTTTATCAATCCCCACCGTCTTTAAAACCTCTTGGGAAGCGTGCCAACCGATACCATAAAGTAAAGTTAAAGCATATTCTATCCTTTTATCGTCTGGTAAATTAACACCTAATAATCTTGCCATTTTTTTTAATAAAAATTTTTATTAATAATTTTTATCCCTGCCTTTGTTTATGCTTGGGATTAGGGCAAATAACATATAATTTACCCTTTCTTTTAACCATTTTGCACTTTTTACAAATTTTTTTAATCGATGACTGGACATGCATAGTTTTTAAAGCCGATAAATAATTCTCCCCCGATTTAAATCATAGGGGGTTAATTCTAACCTAACCTTATCACCGGGTAAAATTTTTATATAATTTTTTCTCATTTTCCCTGATAAATAACATAAAACTACCTTTTCTGAATTAAAGATTTTCACCCGAAAAAGGGTATTAGGTAAATTTTCGATTACTTCTCCTTCCAAAACTATTACATTATCTTTCATAAACCTAATATTTTAACATAAAATTTTAAGAAAAGAAATCGAAAAAAAATTAACTTTATTTATGTTAAAATAATGGTTTCTTTCTCTAAAATAGCAATCGTGTGTTCAAAACAAGCCGATAAGCTACCATCGGCGGTAACAATTGACCATTGAGAATTTTTTTGATAACTCATTTTATTTGTCCCCATCGAATAAATTATTTCTATCGCCAAAGTCATTCCTGGCTTTAGTTTTGGGGTCTTTGATATTGGCCTATCTAAAAATCCCGGAATCAAAGGATCTTCATGAAGGCTTCGACCAATTCCATGGCCACTTAATTCTCTAATGACATAATATCCTTGACCAGAAATTTCCTGATCTATTGTCTGAGAAATCTCTCCGAGATAATGCCCGACTCTAGCTTTTTTTATGGCCTTATATAATGTTCTTCTACCTATTTCTAAAAAGGAACTGATTTTCTTATCTTCACCAATTAATAAAGTGGTAGCAAAATCGCTACAATAATCTTTATAAGTTAAGCCGATATCCAAACAAACCACATCTCCCTTTTTAATCACTCGCTGGCTGGGAGGCGTGTGAACAATTTGTTCATTGATTGGAATACAAGTGGCCCAATGGTATCCTGGCACCTTCTTGAACGCCGGTTCTCCTCCGATTTCGTGAATTAATTTTTCTGCTTTTTGATCGATTTCAGCAGTGGTTAATCCCGGTCGAATCTCATGAATTAATTTTTTAACAACTGCTTTTAATTTTTGACCACTTTGTTTCATTAATTCAATCTCTTCTGGTTTTTTTATGATTATCATCAGGAAAAATAAACTATACGATAAACTTCTTCTAGTTTGTCGTAAAATTGTTCTAATGAAAAATTATTCTTTATAAAAAAATCGGCAAAGGCAATTGTTGGACCCATATTGATACCAATTAGTTCATTAATGTCTCGTTGTTCACCATAAAGATGATAACGATCTTTTCTTTTTGCGGTTCTTTGATAACGTAATTCTTTATCAGCGTAGATAGCTAAAATATAAATTTTTACTTTTGAAAATTTATTTTTTAAATATATATATTCTTCCCAAGATCTCATTCCATCAATAACCACGATCATATTTTTCTTTAAGGCTTCTTGAATTTTTTTTTCATTGAGAATTGCCAAAGCCGCCTGTCCATATTTTTTCCGAAAACTCTCTCTAATTTTTTTATGAATTGTTTCCGTATGTTCTAATTTAAGATTGTCGATGTAGTCGTTAATAATTTTGCCAAAGCTTATCACCGGCAAACCTTTTTTCGCATAATATTCTGCGGCCACTGTTTTACCAACGCCAGGCAATCCAACAATAGCAATAATTGCTTTTTGTTTTCTTTGCCAAGCTTTAATTTGATTTTTGATTAATTGCTTGCCGATATTTTTTAATATTTCTTGATTAACTTCTTTGATAGATTTTTTACCGTCGATAATCGCAAGTTTACCTTGTTTTTGATAATAATTTAAGATGTCATCGGCGTATTTGTGAAAAAGTTCGATTCTTTTTTTAATGGCAGGTAGAGTTTCGTCTTGACGATCTTTGCTCTCTCGATGAACCAATCTCCAAATTGCTTCTCGGTCACTCAATTTTAAATAAATTACTTTATCAACATTATTTTTAAATTCTTTTGCCTGCTTTAGAGTTCTGGGAAAACCGTCGAGAATATATCCTCGTCGATATTCTGGTCGGGATAAATAATCGTTAACAATCTCAATAACTTTGCCATCGGGAATTAAAATGCCGGCGTTCATTGTCTCCTTGACATAACGACCTAGTTTGGTTTTTTCTTTGGCGATCTCCCTAAAAATATGACCGGTTGATAGATAGGGAAGATTTAACTGCCTTGATAAAAGATTTCCCTGGGTAGACTTTCCCGCTCCCTGAATTCCAATTAAAACTAATTTCATAAAAAATAAAAAAACTAATAATTAATCAAGTTTTTTTCTTTCTTTGTGAACCGTATGTTTTTTACATTTAGGACAATATTTTTTTAACTTTAAACTCGCCGTAGTTTGAACTTTGTTTTTTTCTGTGACATAATTCTGCCTATTGCAATCGCTACAGACTAACCCAATTAATACCCTCGAACCTTTTTTTGCCATAATAAAATTTAAAAAAATTAATAACTAAAACGGTCATAATTTCTCATCACTAGTTGGGCTTCGATTGTTTTAAAAGTCTCTAAAATCACCGAAACAACAATTAAAATACCTGTTCCACCGATGACTAAGTTTGTCATCCCGGTAATTTTCGAAATAATCGCCGGAAGAATGGCAATTATGCCCAAAAAAATTGCTCCAACGCTGGTAATCCGGTAAAGAATTTTTTCTAAATATTGCTTGGTAGCCAATCCCGGCCTGATACCGGGAATAAATCCGCCATGTTTTTGAATTTCTTCAGCAATTTTTTGCGGATTGAATACAATTACTGTATAAAAAAAAGTAAAACCAATTACTAAAAGGAAATAAAAGAAATTATAAAAAAATCCCGATGGATTAAATAATTTGACCAAAAATTTAGCCAAACCGGCTATTAAAGGCGTTTTGGAATACATTAAAAAATTTCCTACCAGTTGTGGAAAAAGAACAAAAGAAACCGCAAAAATTATTGGAATTACCCCTGCTTGATTTAGTTTAAGTGGTAAATAATTAGAGGCTTGTTGAAAAATCCGATTGCCTTTTATTCTTTTGGCATAAAAGACGGGAATTTTTCTTATCGCTTCATTAACATAGACTACGGCGGCAATAACTAAGACAGCCAGAATTAAAAAAATTATCACATTAAAAATTAGTTCTTGATTAATAATAGAAATTGTTCGACCAAAACCTACCGGCAAACGGCTGATAATACCAACAAAAATTAATAAGGAAATTCCATTACCTAAACCGAATTCTGAAATTAATTCGCCAAACCAAACCAAAATAAAAGTTCCTGCCACCAGAGTAAAAATAAAGGAAAAAAATTCTAAGGGAGAAAGAAAACCAATGATTTTTTGATTCTTAAGAAGCACATAAATTCCAATCGACTGAATTATTGT
This sequence comes from Microgenomates group bacterium, assembly GCA_029906985.1. GTDB lineage: Bacteria > Patescibacteriota > Microgenomatia > UBA1406 > GWC2-37-13 > JARYMT01. Next base: position 55,265 of record JARYMT010000003.1, read on the forward strand.
TAAAGGAACCGTCAAAAATCTCGTATATTGATTTATCTTATAACGACCATATTCTCCTTCTTTAGTCAACTGTTCTAACTGAGGAAAAATCATTGTTAATAATTGAAGAATAATTGAGGCATTAATATAAGGATTTAAACCCAGAGCCATTACGGAAAAATTAATTAAAGTTCCACCAGAAAAAATGTCTAACAGTGATAAAAATTGACTTTTTGAAAAAAGAATTCTTAATCGATCAAGATTAATTACCGGCACAGGAATAAAGGCAAAAATCCTAAAAGCTAAAAAAATAAATAAAGTAAAAATTGTCTTTCTTTTTAATTCTGGATCGGTGATTAAAAGTCTGATTTTCTCTTTTATTTCTTTCATAGGATAATTTGACCTCCAGCTTTTTCAATTGCTTGTTTGGCCGATTTGCTTGCTGCTAGTTTTACTCTTAATTTCTTTTTAATTTCGCCATGGCCGATTAATTTACTATCTTCATAAGAAGCTTTCTTGTCAATTATTTTTTTCTCTTTTAACTTAATCAAATCAACTATTTCTCCATCTTTAAAAATGTTTAGCTTGCTTAATTTAACCAGATATTTTTTTTTCTTAAGCGGTTTGTTTCTTCCTTTGCCCCTTAATAAAGGAAATTTTTTTATAATCCTTCCTTGTCCTCCTTCAAAATGTAAAGGAATTGATTCGCGTGCTTTTTGATGACGGGTAATTCCTCGACCGGATTTGGCTCCTTTACCACTACTTAAACCACGGCCCAATCGTTTCTTTTTTCGGTAAATAAGTTTTGGCAAATTAGCTAAAATTTTACTCATTTTTTTTCTTAACTTGTCTAACTTTTAATTTTTTCAATGCCTCCATTACTGCGTATGCATTAACTATTTGATTTCGAGAGCCAATAATCTTCCCTGAAGCGTTATAAATACCAGCCAAACCTAAAATCACTCTTGCGACGCTTCCAATCTTTAAACCAGTTCCTTCAGGAGCTGGTTTCAATAAAATTTTAGCTGCTTTGTATTTTAATTTGATCTCATGAGGAAGACTATTTTTATAAATAGAAACTTTAATCATGTGATTCTTTGCGTAATTAATGGCTTTTTTTATTGCTGGCGGCACTTCAAGAGAACGACCCAATCCGATACCAACTTTTCCCCGACCATCGCCAACAGCCACTAAAGCGGAAAAAGTAACATAATTTCCTCCGGGAATTTTTTTTGACACTCTTTTAATCAAGAGAACTTTTTCTTCTAATTTTTTTTCTTCTTTTTTTTCTTCTGCCATATTTTTTTAAAATTAATTAAATTTAATTAAATTTTTATTCCTCCTGCTCTCATTCCTTCAGCCAGAGCTTTTACTCGGCCTAAATAACTATAACGACCCCTGTCAAAAACTGCTGTTAATATCCCTTTTTTAATTAATAGTTTAGCCATTGCTTGACCGGTTAATTTTGCTTCCTCGACTTTGGTCTTTTTTTTATCGGTTTTTTCTAAGTTTAAACTAGAAAAGCTTGCTAAAGTTATTTTTCTTTCATCATTAATTGCCTGAACGTAAATATATCGATTTGAACGAAAAACGGATAAACGGGGCTTTTTAGCAGTCCCTTTTATTATTGAACTAACGCGTTTTTTACGTCTTAAGGTTCTTTCTCGGTTAATATTTTTCATAAATTTAAATTAATTTAAGCCGGAGCTCCGGTGGTTTTTACTTTTTTGCCCGGCTTAATTCTTAATTTTTCTCCTAAATATCTAATGCCTTTACCTTTATAAACATCGGGTTTTTTTAACATTTTTATCTGAAAAGCTATTTCCCCAACCAATTGCTTATCGATTCCAATAACCGATAATTTATTATTTCCTTCGGTTTTAAAAGTAATACCAGGAACTTTTTTAAAAACAACTGGATGAGAATAGCCTAGTTTAAAAACTAAGTCTTCTCCTTGGAGCTTGACATTGTATCCGGTGCCAACAATTTCTAGTTTTTTCTCCCATGGTTTTTCTACTCCAATTACCGCATTGTTAATTAAAGTCCGATAAAGACCGTGCCATGATTTAACTTTTTTGGTTTCTGATAATCGATTGATAATTAGATTGTCTTTTTCTTGCTTTATGCTTAATTCTTTCGGTAATTCTAAAGCCATCTGGCCTTCTTTTCCTTTGATGGTAACTTTTTGTCCATCGAGGAAAATTGTCACTCCAGCGGGAATCGTAATTGGTTTTTGACCGATTTTAGACATATTTTTTACCAAATTTGAAATAATAATTCACCACCTGTTTTTAATTTTTTTGCTTCTTTTTCAGTAATAATCCCTTTTGGCGAGGTTAAAATCGAATAACCCAATCCGTTTAATACTGGCTTTAGGTGTTTGACAGAGACATACCAACGTCTTCCCGGCTTTGAAAAAATCTTTACATCAGTTAAAGCTGGTGCGCCTTCTTTATATAAAAGCTCGATTTCGATTTTTTTTATTTTTTCTCCTTTTATTTGAAAATTTTTAATAAAGTTTAATTCCTGAAGCTTTTTTAACACCGCTTCTCGTATTTTGGAATAAGGCGATATAATTATCTCCTTTTTTGCCAGATAACCATTTTTTATTCTTATTATTAAATCGATAATTGAATTGTCCATAAAAATTAAATTTTAAATATTAAGTTTTTTCTAAAATTTTCTTGGTCACTTTTCCATGGCCTCGGAAAGTCCTGGTTGGGGAAAATTCTCCCAACCGATGACCAACCATGGCTTCGGTAACTAATATTTCAATAAATTTTCTACCATTATGAATAGCTAGGCGATGACCAACAAATTCCGGAGCGATTTGAGAATCTCTCGCCCATGTTTTTATTGGGCTATGTTCGCCTGTTTTTTTCTGCTTCATTACCTTTTTCATCAGATTTTGATCAATATATGGTCCTTTTTTCAGTGAACGAGACATAAAAACTTTTTAAAAATTAATAATACTACCAAGAAATTTTTCTTAAACCGGGTATTTCGCCCGCCAGAGCTTTTTCACGAAAACAGATTCGACAAATTCCAAATCTTCTCATATAACTACGCGCTCGACCACATAAGGCACAACGGTTTTTATATCTAACTTGATATTTTTGCTTTTTTTTAAATTTTACTTCGTCTGACTTTTTTGCCATAGTTTTTATTTTTTAAATGGAATTCCTAATAGTTCAAAAAATTTTTTTGCCCTGTTTCGATTTTGGGCAGTGGTGACAATCGTCACTTGCAAACCTCTTATTTTATCAATTTTGTCAAAATCTATCTCTGGGAAAATAGTTTGTTCATAAAAACCAAGATTAAGATTGCCATGATCATCTATATTTTTCTCAGGAATGCCCCGAAAGTCTTTAATTCTTGGAATAATTATTTTAATCAATTTGTCTAAAAAATGCTTCATTTTTTTTCCTCTTAAAGTCACCTTAGCACCTATCGGAATTCCTTTTCTGATTTTAAAAGCGGAAACTGATTTCCTTGCTTTGGTAATTATCGCTTTTTGACCACTAATCAACGCCAACTGCTCTTTAATTTTTTCCAGAACATCAGCTTTAGTGGCAGCTTCACCGGCACCGACATTAAGAACAATCTTAACCACTTTAGGCAAAGCCATAATATTGGTTTCTTTAAGTTCCTCCATCAACCTCTTTTTTAAGTCTTGCTCGGTGTTGTTTTGATAATCAGCTTTTGTCATATTAATAAAATCTTAAATTTTAAATTTTATTTTGGCATTTTTTACAAATTCTGTTTTTTTCCCCTTTAATATTCTCGATTTTAATTTTTGTCGGTTTTTGGCAATGAGGACAAATAATCATCACTTTTGATAACGCCAGAGGTCGAGGAATTTCCACCACTCCTCCCTGAGGCATTTTCTCATTTTTCTTAATATGTTTTTTATAAAGATTAATTCCGGGAATTAAAACTTTTCCCTGTTTTTTATAAACTTTTTCCACCTTGCCTTCTCTTCCTTTATCTTTACCGTAAATGATTTTTACCTTATCTCCTTTTTTAATTTTCATAGTTAATAAATTTCCTCTGCTAAACTGGCAATTTTGTTAAAACCATTATCTTTAATTTCCTTGGCAATTGGACCAAAAATTCTTGTCCCTTTAGGATCTTTTGTATCTTTAGCCAAAAGGATAACACAAGCATTATCATCAAAGCGGATATAACTGCCGTCTGACCGCCGAGTTTCCTTTTTTGCCCTGACGATCACCGCCGGATGAATTTCTCCTTTTTTCACCTGACCAAAAGGAATTGCTTCTTTAATAACTACATTAACAACATCTCCTAAATAAGCAAATCTTCGATTCCCTTTTTTAGGTAATCCAATTAAGGAAACTTTTTTAGCGCCGGTATTATCGGCAACCATTAAAATTGATCTCATCTGTAACATAGTTATTGGAAAAAATTATGATTTAAATTTTTTTTATCACTTTAAAATATTTTTCTTTTGATAAAGGTCTAGTTTCTTCGATAACAACTTTGTCTCCGTTTTTTAAATCAAGATTTTCGTTATGAGCCTTATATTTTTTATGTATCGTGATTACTTTTTTATATAATGGGTGACGGAATTTTCTTTCTGTCCGAACAACAACAGTCTTTTGCATTTTTGTCGAAATAACAATTCCGGTTAATTTTTTAGCCATAAATTTAAATTAATTTTTATTTTCTAATTTTAGACTATCTTTTTTTTCTTTTAATATAGTCAAAATTACTGACAAACGTTTTCTCTTTTTTGTTAATAGATTAGTGTCTTTCGCCGGATTAATTTTAAATTCGATATTTAATTTACCAATCTCCTCTCTTAAAATTCTACTCTCGTTTTCTAATTCTTTAATGGTTTTTTGTCTTAATTCTTTTATCCCTTTCATATCTCTTTACTGACAATTTTTGTCTTAACTGATAACTTAGAGGCGATGTTTTTAAGGACTGTTTTAGCTTCATTTTCAGGTAAACCATCGACTTCAAATAAAATTCTCCCAGGTGATACTGAGGCAACAAAAAAATTAACCTCTCCTTTGCCTGCTCCCATTGTCACTTCTGGTGGTTTTTTTGTATATGGTTTATCAGGAAAAATCCTTATCCAGTATTTGCCACTTTTTCTTGTGGCTCGGGCAAAAATTATTCTTGCCGCTTCGATTTCTCTGTCTTTAATCCATCCGGAAGTCATTGCCTTTAATCCATACTTACCAAAATTCATTTCATTACCTTTAATTGCCAATCGTCTCCAAACACCTCTAAATTGTTTTCGATATTTTTGTCTTTTTGGGGCTAACATAATTATTTACAAATCCAAACTTTTACTCCAATATAACCTGATCTAGTTAAAGCGGGAAAACGGGCAAAATCAATATCTTCCCTAATAGTTGACGTAGGGATTGTCCCTTGGAAATACTTCTCCCGGCGAGAAATTTCCGCGCCGGCAATTCGGCCACCCAGTTGGACTTTAACTCCTTTGGCTCCAGCTTCCATCACTCGACTCATCGCGTTGTGAACTACTGATCGATGGGGAAAATTTCTTACTAATTTCTCGGCAATTGTTTGGGCGACATAATAAGCATTAAGATAAGGTCTTTTTACCGGTTCGATTTTTAAATCAATTTTTATATCTTTATTTTTTTTAGTTATGTTTAATATTTTGGTCACATAATTTTTTATTTCTTCAAGACCTTTTCCTCCTCTACCAATAATCATTCCTGGTTTTACGGAATAAATAATAATTGTTATTTTTTTTATCGCTCTCTCTATATCTACCTGAGTAACCGAAGCAAAGCTAAATTTTTTCATTAAACCACTTCTGATTTTTACATCAGATAAAAAAGCCTCACGAAAAGATTTTTTATTAGAAAAAAACCAACGCGAGTTCCAATTGTATAATATTCCCAATCTTAGACCTTTGGGATTAACTTTTTGACCCATGTTTTTTATTTTTCGGTAATTTAATTTCTAATTTTTTATTAGCCTTTGCTACTTTGGTTTGAATTGCTTTGTCTTGATTAGTCTTCGGTGTCTCTTCGCCTTCTAAAATTACTCTTATATGAGACAACCGATGAACAAAGGGCTTGACCCCTCCTCTTCCTCCTGCTCGATATCTTTTTAATCGACTTCCTTCTTCTATTGTCAAAAGTTTAAATTTTAATAAATTTTCATTTATTTTAGAATTGTTTTTAGCATTGTCAACTGCTGATTTAATAGCTTTATATAAAAACTGAGCACTTTTTTTATTGGAATAATAAAGCTTTGTCAATGCTTCAACTGGTTTTAGTTTTTTTATTTCTGGCAATAAAAACCTTAGTTTTTTTGGCGATATTTTTAAATTTTTGATATAAGCTTTGAATTCCATAATTATTTTCTTCTTTTAACAATTAATTTATTGCTCCATTTCTTGTGTTTTCTTGTTTTTTTCCCACGGGCCGGCTTTCCCCAAGGAGTTTTTGGATGCATCCCCTCTCCTACCCGTCCCTCTCCTCCACCATGAGGGTGGCTGCGGGGATTTTGGGCCGTCCCCCTGACGGTCGGTCGAATTCCCATCAAAATTTTTCGACCAGCCTTCCCTATAATTTTTTCTTTATATTCAACATTGCCAACCATACCAATAGTAGCATAACAATCACCCAAAAATCTTCTTGTTTCACCTGACGGCAGTTTTAAAAGGACATATTTATCTTCTTTACCGATAATTGTCGCCGCCGAACCGGCGCCTCTGATTATTTTTCCTCCTTGACCGGGATAAATTTCAACATTATGGACTTGAATCCCGATGGGAATATTCTTTAAAGGCAAAGCATTACCAACTTTAATATCAACATTATCACCGGAAATAATTTTACTGCCTATTTTTAAATCTTTCGGATGAATAATATATCTTTTTTCTTTGTCTTTATATTCAATTAAAGCAATATTGGCGTTTCTGTTTGGATCGTACTCCACCCTGATTACTTTTCCTTCGATCCCTTTTTTGTCTCTTTTGAAATCAATAATTCGATAATATCTTTTTTGCCTTCCTCCTTGATGACGAACGCTCACTTTGCCTTGATTATCTCTGCCTGAATGTTTTTTTAAAATTTTTATCAGGCTTTTCTCCGGTTCTTGTGATGGATTTAAGAAAACTTTTTTCATAAAATTTTAAGCTTGAGGGAATAAATCAATTTTCCCTTCTTTAACTTTTACATATGCGATTCTTTTATCTGGTAATTTTCTAACTACCATTCGCCTACCTACTTTTCTTCTTTTGCCGAAATGACGAGCGATTCGTACTTTTTCAATTTTAATTTTATATAAAGTTTCTAGGGCTTTGGTTATTTGGTTTTTATTAGCTTGGGGATTAACTTCAAAAGTATAAATTCCCTTCTTGGTTAAATTAGTGGCTTTTTCTGTCATTACAGCCCCTAAAATTATGTTATTTATTTTCATTGCTTTTTTTTAATTTATCGATTAAATTATTAATGGCGGTTTTTAAAAACAAAATTTTATCAGCCGCCAAAACTTGATAACTATTTAAAGTCTGAACATCGGTTATTTTGACACCGGGAATATTTCTTGAAGCTAAAATTAAATTATTTTTTTCTAATTTTGGCAAAACCAAAAGATTTTTTTTATCGGCAATTCCGACTTTATCAAAAAAATTAACCATATTTTTTGTTTTGGGTTTAATTTTCAAAAAATCATCAGCCAAGCAAATAATCGCTCCTTCTTCTAACTTTAAAGTCAATGATCCCAAAAAAACTTTTCTTTTTTGTTTTTTATTGATTTTCAACAAAAAATCTCTTGGTTTTGGTCCGCCGACAACACCACCACCTACAAAAATTGGCGCTTTAATGCTGCCGTGTCTAGCTTTACCTGTTCCTTTTTGGCGATAAATTTTTCGAGTTGAACCTGCTACTTCTCCTCTGGTTTTGGTGGAAACCGTGCCTTGTCGTTGATTGGTTAAATAAACTCTAATATATTGGGCTAAAAGTTTTGGATTAACCTTAATAGAAAAAATTTCCTTTGGTAAAGATATTTCTTCTAATTCTTCTCCTTGATAATTATAGACTTTAGCTAGTAAAGTTGATTTTTTTTCTTTTTTAACTATTCTTCTTGTTTTTTTAACCACTTTTTTATTTTTTTGACTTACTCTTGGCATAATCATTGGTATAAATTTTTAATAAATCACCTTTGGCTCCTGGCAATAGGCCGACAACTGAAAAACCATCTTCTTTCATATCAAATATCTCTAGGTTTTTAATCATAACCTGGCTCTGACCCATTCTGCCAGCCATTCTTTTTCCTCGATAAACGCGGCCGGGAGTGGTGGTTTGACCGATCGAACCCGGAGCTCTTTCCCGATCTGATTGTCCATGGGTTCGAGGACCGCCAGCAAAGCGATGTCGTTTGACTACTCCTTGAAAACCTTTTCCTTTTGATTTACCAACAACGTTGATTCTTTCTCCTTTTTTAAAAATCAACGTCGGCTTAATTTCTTCTCCAACAAAAATTTTCTGTTCACCAAATTGTAATCCTTGTTTTCCTTTTTCTTCGATAAGTTTTATTTCATCAGAAAATTTATCTAATCTAAATTCTTTTAAAAAACGAAGCGGGGTTTTTATCCCCGCTTTGTTTATTTTTCCTAAAATTGGTTTTTTAATATTTTTAATTTGCCCAAAACCAACTACCGCTGAAAAATAGCCATTTAATTCAGGCTTTTTGATTTCGACAAGGTAACAAGGCGAAGTTTTAATAAAAGAGAGGACGATCCTATCGCCTTGAGAGTTATATCCTTGCCTTTGATCTATTTTTTGTCCTAAAATAAAACCGCTCATAAATTTTTCGAAAAAAATAAGCCCCGGATTGGGGCTTTTTAAAGTCAACCAATCAGGGTTTTATTAACTAAAGATTTTTTCCCAAACAAGGAAAAATCAACATGTGGATTACATTATATAATAATGATTTCATTCGGTCAAGGAGAAAAAAATTATTAATAATCCTATTTTGATATTTTGCAAAGTTTATAAAATTAGTAAATTTTCGCAATGTCTTCGATGCCTATTTTTTAAATTAATAATTATTTTATAAATCATACAATTAAATTATTTAAATCCATTTAATTAGACTGTCAAATCGGCCGACATTTAACCGCCGCGGTCAACCCTTATGGCGATTGAAAGAAAGAAAATAATTACATTTTTACTTCGACCTCAACACCGGCTGGGAGCTCCAAATGCATAAGAGAATCAATTGTCTGATTAGTAGGATTAATTATATCCAAAAGCCTTTTATGAATTTTTAAGCCAAAATGTTCACGAGCGTCTTTGTCAGTAAAAGGAGATTTGTTAACAACATAAACTTCTTTTTTTGTCGGCAAAGGAATTGGACCAATGATTGAAGCACCTGTCCTTATTGCCGTATCAGCTAATTTTTGACAGGTTTCATCAATTAAACGATGATCATAAGACTTTAATCTAATTCTTATTCGACCCTTCGGCATATTAAAGTGCTAAAAAATATATAACAGTTATAATCGTTATAATAGTTATAACAATTATTTTATTATCTTAGTGACAACGCCGGCGCCAACAGTATGACCACCTTCTCGAATTGCGAACTTTAATCCTTCCTCTAAAGCGACAGGATAAATTAATTTGGCGGTAATTTTAACATTATCGCCCGGCATAACCATTTCTACTCCAGCTGGTAAATTAAGTTCGCCAGTGACATCGGTTGTTCTAATATAAAATTGAGGCCGATATCCATTAAAAAATGGCGTGTGCCTTCCTCCTTCTTCTTTGGTTAAGACATAAATCTCTGCTTCAAATTCGGTATGGGGAGTAACCGAACCAGGTTTAGCCACTACCTGGCCTCTTTCGACATCGGTTTTTTCTATGCCTCTAAGAAGCAAACCGACATTGTCACCAGCTCTTGCTTCGTCTAAAGTCTTACGGAACATTTCTATTCCAGTAACAACAGTTTTTTTGGTCGGTTTGAGTCCAACTAATTCTACTTCTTCATTGAGTTTTAAAATTCCTCGACTAACTCTACCAGTAACAACTGTTCCTCTTCCTTGGATGGTAAACACATCCTCGATCGGCATCAAAAAAGGCTGATCAATTGGCCGGACTGGTTCGGGAATATATTCGTCAACTGCTTTTAACAATTCTTCAATTGATTTAATTGCTTCTGGATCATCTTGGAGTGCTTTTAAGGCAGAACCCTTAATCACTGGGATTTTATCACCGGGAAAATGATATTTTTTTAAAAGATCTCTTACTTCCATTTCCACCAAGTCAAGAATTTCTTTGTCTTGAACCATATCGGTTTTGTTTAAAAACACAACGATTGCTGGTACATTAACTTGTCCGGCTAAAAGAATATGTTCTCTTGTCTGAGGCATCGGTCCATCTGGTGCAGAAACAACCAAAATGGCTCCGTCCATTTGAGCTGCTCCAGTAATCATATTCTTGATGTAATCAGCATGCCCCGGAGCGTCGATATGAGCATAATGTCTTTTTTCCGTTTCATATTCTGAATGATGAAGATTAATAGTCACTCCTCTTGCTTTTTCTTCAGGAGCTTTATCAATTTCTTCATATTTTAAAAATTTGGCTAAGCCTTTTTTTGATAAAACATAATGAATCGCTGAAGTTAAAGTAGTTTTGCCATGATCAACATGACCAATTGTCCCAATATTAAGATGCGGTTTGGTTCTTTTAAAAACACCTTCTGCCATAAGAAAAAAAATAAACTTTTAAATTTAGACTAATTACCTAAATTAATTATAGTCTAAAAAGAAAAAATTACAACAGTAGAAAAAATCGTAGTTGATTTTTTTTCTTTAGTTATCTATCATAAATCTTGGAATGAAAAAAGTCAAGACCTTTTTTTATGTGTTAAAGAATAGTATCTTTCCACAGTCTTCTTACTATCATAAATTAAAAAAAACCCCTTTTGTTTTTTCATTAAAATATTTTTTTGCTTTAATGCTTTTTTTAAATTTTGTTTTTTTATTCTTAATTCTACTTCAAATCAATCTTCAAGCTTTATTGTCATTTAAAAATAGTTTAATTAATAATTTAAATGAATTTCCCAACGACCTAACAATTTCAATTAATCGTGGATCATTAATAACGACTTTAAATCGGCCCTATTTTCTTTGGCTTGATAATTTTGGCAAAAAAAATCTTTTTTTGGTGATCGATGAAAGCGCTACCCCAGACAGAATTAAGGAATATGGCGCAAATTTTATGCTGACAAAAAAATATTTGGTGATTAATAAAAAGTATTTTTTTTCTTCGACTCCTTTAAGTAATATTAATTTTTCTATTAATATAAATCGTCAGATGATTCTTTGGTCTTTAGATTTAATCAAAAAATATTGGTTTAAATTGCTAATAACCTTTTTTGTTTTTTCGTTTTTTTTATTTTTGTTTATAAGTTTTCTTGTTGGTTTTTTTTATTTAATATTAGCAAGTTTGATCGTCTATTTAACTTTTTTATTAATCTCGATAAAATTGCCCTTTAAAAAAATATTCCAATTATCTTTACATTCCTCATCCTTGCCTTTGTTAATAAATTATTTTTTTGGTTGGTTGATTTTATTTCCCGGGCTGTTAAAATTTCAATTAATCAAAGTTAATCTTTCTCATAGCTTCTTAATCCTGGTTATCATTTTCCTATTAGGATCTGTCTATACTACTTTTTTTGAGAAAAGGCATGCTAAAATTAGGAAATGATACTTAATGACGATCAAAAAAAAGCAATCGAATATAATCAGGGGCCACTTTTAATAATCGCTGGTGCAGGAACCGGTAAAACGACAGTGATTGTCGAAAAAATTAAATATCTGATAAAAAAAAAGTTGGCCAAACCGGAAGAAATTCTGGCTTTAACTTTTACCGAAAAAGCTGCCTCTGAAATGGAAGAAAGAGTCGATCAGGCTATCCCTTATGGCTATTTTCAAATGTCTATCGCTACCTTTCACTCTTTTGCTGATCAAATATTAAGAGAAGAAGCCAATCACATTGGTTTATCGACAGATTATAAGCTTCTTAATGAAGCTGAAAATCTGATTTTTCTTCGCGACAATCTTTTTTTATTTAATCTTAGATACTTTCGGCCTTTGGGAAATCCAAATAAGTTTTTAGAAGGCTTGATTCAACATTTTTCTCGATTAAAAGACGAAGATATTGATCCACAACAATATCTAGCTTGGGTAAAATCAAAAATTAAAAATAAAGAGTTTAATCTAGAAGAAAAAGAAAAATACCAAGAGTTAGCTCAAATTTATCAAAATTATCAAATTTTAAAAATCAAAAAAAATTATCTCGATTTTTCTGACCTAATTTTCTATCTGCTTAAACTTTTTCGAACAAGAAAAAACCTCCTCTTAAAATATCAAAAACGCTTTAAATATGTTTTAATCGATGAATTTCAAGACACTAATATTGCTCAATATCTTTTAATAAGAATTCTTTGTCCGGCAAAAAAAAATCCCTATTTGACTGTTGTCGGCGACGACTCTCAAGCAATCTATAAATTCCGAGGAGCGTCGGTTTCTAATATCCTTTCATTTAGAAAAGATTATCCTCAAGCTAAACAAATTACTTTAATAAAAAACTACCGTTCAAATCAAAATATTTTAGATGTCGCCTATCGTTTGATTAAAAATAATGATCCTGATACTTTGGAAGTAAAGCTTGGCATCTCTAAAAAATTAATTGCTTTTGGGTCGGAAAAAACATCCGACAATCAAACAGTCGATTTTTATTTAGCCGAAAGAGTAGAAAATGAAGCTGAATTTGTCAGTAAAAAAATTATTGAACTTCATAAAAATTATCGCTATTCAGACTTTGCCATATTAGTAAGGGCCAACAACCATACCAATGCTTTTATAAAAAGTTTAGCTCGCCGCGGCATTCCCTATCAATTTTTAGGACCGGGAATGCTTTTTAAGCAAGGGGAAATTAAAGATTTAATCGCCTATCTTAATTTTTTGGCCGATCCCAATGATACTGTCTCTTTTTATCGGGTATTATCAATGGATATTTTAAAGATTGACAGTAAAGATATTAGTCTTCTTCTTTCTTTTGCTAAAAAAACTAACCTTTCTCTTTTTCAGGCAGTAGAAATTTATCTTTCATTTTTTTTCCCGAAAATTTATCAAAAAGAGTTTGCTATTTACAAACAATATTTACCACTGATTAATGAAAACAGCCGTCAATCGCTCTTTCGGATTTATCAGATGGTCAATCGTCATTTAAATTTGGTAAAAAAAGAAACCGCTGGCCAAATCCTTTATTATTTTTTAGAAGATTCTGGTTATTTAAACAAACTTGTTTCTTACAATACAGAAAAAGAGGAAAAAATTGCCTTAAATATTTCCAAATTTTTTGACTTATTAAAAAATTACGAAACCGAACATGAAGACGCCTCTGTCCAAGCAGTCACTGATTTTATAAAAATCAGTTTAGAATTAAAAGAATCGCCATTAGTAGCAGAAACAGATCTTATAAAATATGATGCGGTTAACATTTTAACTGTTCATTCGGCTAAAGGATTGGAATTTCCGGTGGTTTTTTTGGTTAATCTTAGCGAACAAAGATTCCCCACCCGAGAAAGACGAGAAACTATTCCTATTCCTGATGAATTGATTAAAGAAATTTTACCTACAGGGAATTATCATTTACAGGAAGAAAGACGCCTTTTTTATGTCGGATTAACTAGAGCCCAAGAAAAACTTTTTCTTTCCGCTTCGCTCTATTATGGTGAGGGAAAAAGAATAAGAAAAATTTCGCCTTTTGTTTATGAATCTTTAGGAGAAAAAGCCGTCTTTGCCGAAAAAGATAAAAGAGAAGAAGAAAAAAAACAGCTATCAATTTTCGAATTTAAAAAATCACCAGAAATAATCACCAAAGTAAACCATCTGCCATCAAATTTTTCTTATTCGCAATTGGAAACTTTTTTAGCTTGTCCGCTACAATATAAATACTTATATATACTAAAAATCCCCACCTCTCCCTCGGCGGCCACCTCTTTTGGAACAACAATCCACAACGCCTTGAAAAAATTTTATCAGTGGTTTTTAAAAGAAGGCCGGCGTCGAACAAAAAAAGAAAAATTAAATCAATTATTAAATTTTTTTGATGATTCATGGATTCCCTTAGGTTATGCTTCGGTTGATCACCAAAAAAGAATGAAAATCGAGGGAAAAACAATGCTTACCAATTTTTTCAAAAAATTTCATCATGATGAAGTACAAATTATTGGTTTAGAAAAGCCGTTTCGGCTGAAAATTGACCGTGATATTTTTATTTCCGGTTATATTGACCGCATAGATTTGTTAAAAGATAAAATAATAGAAATAATTGATTATAAAACGGGACGGATGCCAAGTAAAAAAGAATTGGAACAAAGTCTTCAGCTTTCAATTTATGCCTTAGCCGGAAAAGACAAAAATTTTATTGGAAGATCGGTAAAAGAAATAAATTTGGTTTTTTATTTTTTACAAAATCAAACAAAATTTTCTTTAAAAAGAAGTCAACAAGAACTAACTGAATTGAAAGAAAAAATTATATCAATTGTTGCTGAAATAAGAAAAAGTCATTTCGCTCCCAATGTGTCTTTAAAATGTGATTTTTGTCCATTTAGAATGATTTGCGAAGCTTGGCAATGATAAATGGTATAATTTTTCCATGGGCAAAAAAATTGTCACATCAACTTATTTTAATTACTTATCGGATATTTTTATTCCGGCAATTAGTTGGGCGTTAATTACCCTGCCCCTTTGGCTTTCACCTTTTCATCCGGCGCTTGTCGCTTATTTTATCATCGCCTTTGATTTGTATTTTTTTTATAAGGGATTGACCAATGTTTATTATGCTTCAAAATCTTATAAAGAAATTTTTAATAAAGAAAAAGTCAAGTTTTACCAAAAGAAAACCTTAATTCATGGCGGAAAAAAAATTTATCATGTTGTTATTATCCCCAATTATAAAGAGCCTGTATATAAATTAGAAGCAACAATAAAATCTCTTCTTAATAATGATTATCCTTATAAAGATAAAATTTATTTGGTACTAGCTTTTGAAAAAAGAGAAAAAGAGGCAAAAATCAAAGCAAAAATTTTGACAAAAAAATTTAATCAATATTTTTCAAAGATTTTTACCACCTTTCATGAGGTTTTAGAAAATGAAATCCCAGGTAAAGCTAGCAATCAAACTTTTGCCACTAAAATTATTTACCAATTTATAAAAGATGCCTCTATTTCATCTAAAAATACTTTAATTACTATCTGTGACGCTGATAGCCATTTACCGAAAAATTATTTTTCTTATTTAACTTACGAGTATTTAAAGGACAAAAACCGTAATTATCATTTTTATTGGGCACCGGTGCTTTTATACAATAATTTTTGGCAATTACCGATTGTTGTCCGTATTCAAGCAACGATTTCATCGATTTTAAGATTAGCTTTTCTTTCCGATAAAGAAAATTTAATTCAAATCTCTACTTATTCAACTAGCCTTTGGCTTTTAAATGATTTGGGCTATTGGGATGTGGATATTATTCCAGAAGATTGGCATGTTTATCTTCAAGCTTTTTTTAAATATGGGGCAAAGGTCAAAACCCAACCTTTATTTACCATTATCAGTGGTGATGCTGTTTACGCCGGAAGTGTTTTTAAAACTTTAATTAACCGATATGAACAAGAAAAACGCTGGGCTTGGGGAGTAAGCGATGTTGGTTATGCGATTAAAAAATTTTTTTCTACTCCACAAATTAACCCTTTTTTAAAAATAAAAAAAATTCTTTATTTAGCTGAAACTCATTTGTTTTGGCCAACTTCTTTTTTTATTTTAACTTTAAGTTCCTCTATTCCACCTCTTATTAATCCGGTTTTTAAAAGAACAGTCATGGGTTTTCTACTTCCCAAACTCTCCGGGTTAATTCTTACCTTAACTTCATTTATGTTGGTTTTTTATGTTTATTTAGACATTCAACTTAGAAAAAAAATTAAAGTAAAAACAACTTTTTCTACTCTACCAATGTTAATAATTCAATGGTATTTTTTGCCGATTGTCTCCTTTCTTTTTTCCTCCCTACCTGCTCTTGAATCTCATACGAGAATTTTATTTAGAAAAAAATTAAAATATAAAGTCACTGAAAAAGTTTAAAAAATTTTTATTATAAAAATATATGATTTATTGGCTATTTAATAATACCCCCCTATTGTTTTTTATCCAAAGTTTTTGGCGCGATGAAGCGTTTTCATTTCTTTTAGCAAAAAAAAGGGTGGTGGAAATTATCTTTTTGACCGCCAAAGATTTTAATCCTCCCTTGTATTATTTAATTCTCCATTTTTGGATTAAAATCTTTGGTCCAGGCGAGATAGCCGTCCGGGCTCTGTCTTTAATTTTTTTTATTGCTTCTTTTTATATTTTTTTTCTTTTTTTACAAAAAATTTTATTAGTTAAAAAAGGTTGGATTTTTTTATACTCGATTTTATTTCTTATTAATCCCCTTTTAATTTATTATGCTTTTGAAGGAAGAATGTATTCTTTATTGCTTTTTTTTGCCTCTCTTTCTTTTTATTGCCTTTTAAGAAAAAATTCTTTTGGCTATTTTTGGTCAATCTTGCTAGGTTTATTTACTCATTATTTTATGATCTTGGTAGTTGGTGGCCAATTTTTATATATAGTATTATCAACAAAAAAAAACTATAAAATTTTTAGGGAAAAAATAATCAAGGCCGGTCTGATTTTTTTTACTTGGGTTATTTTTTTAATTTTAAATAAAAATAATATTGGCAAGACTTTTTGGATAAAAAAACCAAAAATCACTGATTTTTTCAGCCTCCCTTTTACTTTATATACCGGCTATGATTTTGATTTTAATTTTTATCAGAATTCTTTTCATTGGCTTTTTGCTTTTTGGCTAATATTGATTTGTGTTTCGATAATTTATTGGGTCTTAAAAGGGGGGCAAAATAAATTGTTTTTTTTGATATTTGTTTGGGCAATATTGATTCCTTGGTTGGTGTTTTTATTATCCTTTTTAAAACCCATCTTTTTGTCGCGCTACCTAATTTTTTCTACTTTTGGGTTGCTGATTCTTTTGGTTTATATCTTAGAAAAAACACCTCCCAAGATTAGGTTGTTTATATTAGTCGTTTTAATTTTTTTAACTTATCATTATAATTTGGTTCAAATAAAATATCGAAGAAAGGCCGATATAAGAAAAGTAATTAGAGAGATAAAAAAATTAGCCAATGAAAATGATTTTCTATTTGTCACCAATGAATTAGATTTTCATACAGCCGAATATTATTTTGGCGAAAAAAATGTTTTTATCTATGGAAAAACTTTTGAGGAAATTCCGGATTATGTTGGTAAAATTTTGATTCCTAAGAATAAAATTGTTTATTCTTTACCAATTTATCCACAAAAAGCGTTTGTTTTAAAAGATGACTTAACTTATAGCATCCAAGCTTTATACTAGAATTTTTTTATTAAAGAAAATTAGGTTTTTTCAAATTAATCTGCAAAAAATTTCAAGGTTTAAAAAATAGGAAATTTAATTGCCAATTTTTTTATTTTGTCTCTGAAAAAAATTAATTGTTGATTGGTTTTAATTTCGGCGCTAAATTTTTTAAGATATTGAAGCCTATCGGCTTTTTCCCGAGGTAAACGATAGGGTTTTAAAATTTTGAAAATAACCTGATTAATTACTTCACCTATTTCTTTCATTTCTTTCTCTTTCATGCCTCTTGTCGTGGCGGCTGGCGTCCCCAACCGAATACCTGAAGGGTAAAAAGGTGAGGCTTTTTCTTCGGGAATGGTGTTTTTATTTACTGTGAGACCAACAAGATCGAGGGCTTTTTGGACAAAAATTCCCGATCCTGGTCCCAAGACTGGAGTTAAATCAATCAAAATTAAATGATTTTCTGTGCCTCCAGCGACTAATTTAAGACCAGCCTTTTTGAAAACTTCAGCTAAAATCTTGGCATTTTTGACTACTTGCCGGGCATATTTTTTAAAGGATGGTTGACTGGCTTCATATAAAGCAACTGCTATCGCGGCTGTTTGGTTGTCATGAGGCCCTCCCTGAAGACCAGGAAAAACTGCCCGGTTAATTTTTTCTGGCAATTCTTTGTCTTTTTTTATTCCCTTTTCCGTTACCATAATCATTGCTCCTCTTGGTCCGCGCAATGTTTTATGAGTGGTAGTAGTAATAATATGAGCGTCAGAAGCCGGTGAAGGATGAACACCACCAGCAATTAAACCAGCAACATGGGCAATGTCTGCCGCTAAGTAAGCACCAATTTCATCGGCGATTTGCGCAAATTTTTCATAATGAAATTTTAAGGGATAAGCTGTTCCGCCGACCCAAATTAATTTGGGTTTATGTTTAATGGCCATTTGACGGATCTGATCGTAATCAAATAGATCTTTTTCTTCTGATTTTTTATGATCATTTTTTTTTAATCCATATTGAACGCTTTTAAAAAAAATTCCAGTGGCGGAAACATGATGTCCGTGAGTCAAATGTCCTCCAGCGACTAGAGCTTGACCCATGATTACGTCATTAGGTTTACAGGTGGCTAAATAAACCGCTAAGTTTGCTGGCGATCCAGAATAAGGCTGAATGTTGACAAAAGGAACATTAAAAAGTTTTTTTGCCCTTTCTTGGGCTAAAAGCTCTATTTCATCTACATTTTCATTGCCTCCATAATAGCGTTTGTTAGGATAACCTTCGGAATACTTATTGACAAAAACCGAACCTAAAGCTTGACGGACAGCTAACGAAGTATAATTTTCCGACGGAATCAGTTCGATTCCTTCTTGTTGGCGTTTTTCCTCTTTTTTGATAATTTCTGCTACTTTTTTATCTACCATTTTTTTATTTTAATTTTTTTAAAAATTATATATCAATTCTTAAATTATTTTAATAAGAATCACATTAAAGTATAATATATTAATCATGTTTTATTTGCTAATTTTTGTGAATATTTTGTTGCTGATGATTTTTTTCTTAAGCTTACCTCATTTGCCGCCTCAAATTCCTCTTTTTTATTCAAAGCCTTGGGGAGAAGATCAATTGGGAGAGAATTGGATGATTTTTTTATTAATTTTTTTACTCGATTTATTTTATTTGACAAATATTTTTATTGTTAAAAAATTTTTTTCTGATAATTTGTTTGTCAAAAAAGTTGTCTCATATTTTAATTTATTCTTAATTATTAGCCTTAGTTTAATTTTTATAAAAATTATTTCTTTAGTTATTTGATGATGAATTTTTTTGTTTTATTGACCGCTTTTATTTTTTCATTTGTCTTGACAGTTCCGACTATTTTTTTAGCAAAAAAAGTCGGCTTGGTAACTAACAAAAAAACCCGATATCATCCAGCTCACACTCATGTTGGGTTAATTCCCCGAGGAGGCGGTTTACCAATTTATTTATCTTTTTTATTAACTTCGTTAATTTTTCTTTCTCTGAATAAAATAGTTTTCGGAGTGCTTTTTTCTAGTTTTTTTTTGGTGTTTATTGGTTTACTGGACGACTATTTTGATTTATCTCCTTATTTAAGATTTGTCGCTAACTTAATTATCGCCGCTATTGTGGTTGGTTTTGGTTTGGGTATTCCTTATATTTCTAATCCATTTGGCGGAATTATAAGATTGGATCAATGGCGATTGACTTTTGATTTCTTTGGCCAGCGTTCGATATTAATTTTGGCTGATCTTCTAGCCATTATTTGGTTGGCTTGGACAACTAATATGATTAATTGGAGTAAAGGGGTTGATGGTCAATTGCCAGGTTTTGTTGCCGTGACCGCCTTTTTTTTAGGCTTACTATCGCAAAGATTTACTATCCACGATATTTCCACCCAGACAGTCACTCTCCTTTCTTTTATTGTCTGCGGGGCTTTTTTAGGCTTTCTTCCTTTTAATTTCTATCCACAAAAAATTATGCCTGGCTATGGCGGTGGCGCTTTTGCCGGCTTTATCTTAGGGATTTTATCTATTCTCTCTTTTGGTAAACTGGGGACGGCCATTTTAATTTTGGCAATACCAATTATCGATGCTATTTATACAATTCTGCGCCGAATGATTAAGAAAAAATCTCCTTTTCGTGCCGATTGGGGACACTTTCATCATAAACTTTTGGAAATTGGCTGGGGCAGACGAAGAATTGCAGTTTTTTATTGGCTAGTCTCTTTTATTCTTGGTATTGCCTCACTTTTTTTAAAAGGCCCGGAAAAACTAATTGCTTTTTTAAGTTTTTTTGTGATTTTAATTGTCTTTATTTTGATAATTGAGAAGGTAAAGAAAATAAAAAAAATAAATTAAAGAAATTTCTTTTTATATATTTCTTTCCATAAAAGAATATCTTTTTCTTCAGTTATAGATCCGCCACTTTTAATAATAATCTTTAATTTATCAAAAATAATTTTGTCTTTTAGTTTTAAACTTTTAATAATTTTCATCTTATCTTCTTCTTTCATTTTATTTTTATAAACAAGACTTAAATGAGGATTTAAACTGTATAAAGAATATTTTTTAAAAACATTTAAAAATCTTTCATAAAGTAGAATAAGATCTTTATTTTTTTCAAATTGAATGAATAAAGTTTTAGTAAAGATATCAGAATAGTCAATTTTTAAAACTTTAAGTGAAAAAGATTTTTGTTTTTCAAGAAGTTTATCAGTTTCTTCTTTAATATTTTTTAAATCAGATTGATTTAGTTCATAATTAAAGTGGAAAATTGTCACATGGGGAATAAAAGGAAAGCTTTTAAATTTATCAGCTAACTCATCAATTATTTCTTGTAATTTTCTTTTTTGTTCTTCAACCGGTATTAACCAAAAAGAAATATCAATTTTTTTCATTTATTGCCCTAAATTTTTAATTTACAATATGGTAATTATAAAATTTTTTTTGCTTGACAAGTTAATTAAAATTGCAAATTGGTAGGTTGGCTCTAATAATTAGTTAATTTTCAATATTTTCTTTAATGTTGGATTGGAAAAATAAACGCGGACATTAAAATTTGGATCTGTTAATTCTACCATCTCCATTTCTTGTCTTTTTATTAATTTAAAACCTTGTTTTCCTAAATATTTTTTTTAAATTCAAAAAATCATTAATAGTAAAATCAGCGTCGCCTAATTCTGGTCTGGTTTTATCCGGTGGCCTAATTTTTAATAATTTTGAAATATCCACCAATAATACAAACATAAGAATTTTGCCATTTTGGCATACTTTAAACTTTTTTATATAAACTTAATTTTTTTCTTTATTCGAATTTACAATCGTTAGTTTTTGAAAAGTTGTTTTGCTATGAATATAAAATAAAAATGTTTTTTGCATTTTATTTATATTATAAAAAAGCTCATAAATAACAAATAATCAATAATATTTTGATAAAATTTAAGCCATGGGCCTACGTTATTACATTAAAACATTCGGCTGTCAACAAAATAAAGCTGATTCAGAAAGAATTGCTGCTTCATTTGAGGCTCGTGGAATGAAACCAGCCAAAGGTTATATTGATGCAGACTACATCGTTATTAATACTTGTATGGTTCGTCAATCAGCTGAAGATAGAGTCTATGGACTAGTAAGAAATTTAGGAAAATTGAAACTAAAACCCCGCCGTTCGCGAACGGCGGGGTTAAAAATCATTATTACCGGCTGTATGGTTGGTATCGCCCATCGGGACAAAACCGGAAAAATGCTTCAAAAATTAAAAGAAAGAATGCCTGAAGTTGATGAATTTTTACCAATTGAAGAGGTTGGTTTTGACAATGAACCAATCAGGACAAGTAAAATTCATGCCTGGATACCAATATCAAATGGCTGTAATAATTTTTGTACTTATTGCGTGGTTCCTTTTACCCGTGGACGGGAAATTAGCCGGCCGTTTGAAGATATTTTAAACGAAGCAAAAAAACTCAAAGAAAAGGGTTATAAAGAGATAACCCTTCTTGGACAAAATGTTAATTCATATGGCGCTGATTTAATTTTAGGTAAAAAAAATATTCAAGTGATGGAAGATCTTAATAAAAAATACTTTGAAAATTCAAAAGTTAATCCGCCAATTGGCGGACAAAAATCAAAATTACAATTAAAAATTAAAAAATTAAAATTTAATGAAAATTTAAAATTGAAAATTGAAAATTGCAAACCAGTATATGTAAAACATTTAGGCAGATACCGGATTCCTACTCTTTTCCCCCATCTTTTAGAAGAAGTGGCAAAACTGGGTTTTGAAAAAGTTGATTTTATCTCTTCAAACCCTTGGGATTTTTCAGATGAATTAATTGATGTAATTGCTAAATATCTAAATATAACAAAAACAATTCACCTTCCAGTCCAATCAGGTGATGATAATGTTTTAAAAAGAATGAATCGTTGGTACACTAGCGACGAGTATTTAAGACTCGTCGCAAATTTAAAATTAAAAATTAAAAATTTAAAATTAACTACAGATATTATTGTTGGTTTTTGTGGAGAAACTGATGAAGAATTTGAAAATACAGTAAAACTTTGTAAAAAAGTTGGTTTTGAAAAAGCTTATATCGCCATGTACTCTCCCCGACCAATGACCGCCGCTACCAAAGTAATGAAAGATGATGTCCCTTATGAGGTAAAGAAAAAAAGGTGGTTAATTTTGGAAAATCTGATCAATAAACCACCTCTAAAAAAAAATTAATATTAATGATAAAATTATAGTTATGAAATTACTTGTTACAGGCGGAGCTGGATTTATTGGGTCAAACTTTATTCTTTACTGGTTAAAAAAATACCCTCAAGATAAAATTATTAATCTAGATAAGCTCACTTATGCTGGTAACCTTGAAAATCTAAAATCTGTTGAGAAAAATCCAAATTATAAATTTGTACAAGGCGATATTTGCGACTCAAAACTCGTTAACTCATTAACACGCGATATTGATGTTATCGTTCACTTTGCCGCTGAAAGTCATGTTGACAGATCAATCTTAGATCCAACCCCATTTATAAAAACTAATGTTGAAGGAACTTATGTTTTACTTGAGGCAGCTTTAAAAAATGGAAAAATTAGATTTCATCACATATCTTGTTATGATGATAAAACTCGAACTTTTACTGATAAAGGTTTAAAAAAATATAATGAAATCAAAAAAGGAGACCTTGTTTTAAGTCTTAACCCTAATACTAATCAAATCGAATGGAAGCCTGTTGAAAAAGTAATCATACAAGAATATCAAGGCAAAATGATTCAAGTAAAAACTAAAACATCAAATTTTTTAGTCACTCCAAACCATAGAATGTTAATTCAAAATAAAAAAACTAAAAAACTTTTTTTCAGAGAAGCATCTCTATTAAAACAATATTCAATTAATAAATTGCCAAAGTTTTATCAATGGTATGGCGAAACAAACAATAATTTTCCAGGAATATTAAAAAAAATAGTTAAAAAAGAAAATTATAAAGACTTTTTTTATTTACTAGGAATTTTCATCGGAGATGGATTTTTATCATATCAAGAAAAAATTTCCGAAAATAAAACTGGTCTAAAGAAACAAGATTATATTCGTTTATGTAGAGATGCTTTAGGAAAATTCACCAGCATCGGAAAATTGGGTTCAATAAAAAAAACAGCAATGAAATCGTGGAGAATTTTTTTAGGTATTCCAGAAAGTGATCAATGCAGAAAAAAATGTGAACAAGCATTAACAAATTTAAAAATTAATTGGCATGCTCATAAAGGAAAAGCAGGCACTCATTTATATTTTACATCAAGAGAATATTTTCAAATATTTAGTCAATGTAAAAATGGTGCTAAAAATAAAGAAATTCCTCAATGGGCATTAAATACTAATAAAGAGCTTTTAACAGAGCTTTTTTTTGGACTTTTAGATTCTGATGGAAGTAAGAGAAGAGTGTTTTTTACTGCATCAGAGAAATTAGCTTATCAATTTATGGAATTATGTGTTAAGCTTAACTTAAATCCATCATTAAAAAAAAGACAAAGTCTATCTTTTATCAACAAAAGAAAAATTGAGGGCTCTTCTTATGTAATTTCTTTTGGAAAACAATGGCGAGATGTAAGAAAAAACAACATTAAAGAAATTGAATATAAAGGAAAGATTTGGTGTTTAACAGTGAAAGATAATAAAAACTTCTTAATTGAAAGAGAAGGAAAAACAATGTTTTGTGGTAATACTGATGAAGTTTTTGGCGCTTTACCTTTAGGCACAAAAGAAAAATTTAATGAAAAAACTCCCTATAATCCCCGCAGTCCCTACTCTGCATCAAAAGCTGCTTCTGATCATTTAGTTCGCGCTTACCACATCACTTATGGATTGCCGGTAACATTATCTAACTGCTCAAACAATTATGGACCATATCATTTTCCTGAAAAGCTTATCCCCTTAGCAATTACTAACATCATTGAAGGAAAAAAAGTGCCGATTTATGGCGATGGCCTTTATGTTCGTGATTGGCTTTATGTTGAAGATCATTGTCGGGCAATTGATTTGATTTTACATAAAGGAAAAATTGGAGAAACTTATTTTATCGGTGGACTAACTAAGGATATATCTAATCTTGAAATAATAAAAAAAATTTTGAAATTAATGGGTAAAGATGAAAGTTGTATTGAATTTATCAAAGATAGACCGGGCCACGATCGACGTTATGCAATAGACTGGTCAAAAATCAATAAAGAATTAGGTTGGAAGCCTCAAGTTGTTTTGGATACAGGCCTCAAATTAACAATTGATTGGTATCTGAAAAATCAAGACTGGTGGAAAAAGGTCAAATCAGGAAAATACCTTGAATATTACAAAAAACAGTATCAAAAATAGTTAATATCTTTTATGCTCAAAATTGCTTTAACAGGTGCTGATGGATTGGTTGGTTCAAGAATCGTCGAACTATTAAATAAAGATTTTAAATTCATTTGCCTTAATCAGAAAATAATTGATATCACCAACCAAGAACAAGTTTTCCAGGTTCTAAAACCACTCGGTTTTGATATTTTTTTACACTTGGCTGCCTACACCAACGTTTCTCAAGCAGAAAGGGAAAAAAATCTTTGTTTTAAAATCAATGTCGAAGGAACAAAAAATATTTTTGAGGTGGTAAGTTTTAAAAAAAAGAAGTTTGTTTATATCTCCACTGACTTTGTTTTTGATGGCAAAAATCCACCTTATTTTGAAGATTCACCGGCAAAACCAATTGGTATTTACGGTCGCTCAAAATATGAAGGAGAAAAAATTGTTGCCAACAGCGGTATGATTATAAGAATTTCCTATCCTTATCGCGCTAAATATAAGAAGAAGCTTGATTTTTTACGCCGGTTTAAAAGTCTTTTTGAAGAAAAAAAACCTTTAACAATGATTACTAACGCAACAATGACGCCGACTTTTATTGACGACATTGCTTATGGATTAAAATATTTAATGAATAATTATTCAGCTGAAACTTTTCATCTTGTCGGCAGCAATTCTCTCTCCCCTTATCAAGCTGCCTGTCAAATCGCAACCGAGTTTAATTTAGATCAATCATTGATTAAAAAAATTACTTACGAAGAATATGTTAAATTAAACCCCACTATTCCTCAATGGTCGACAATAAAATCAAAAAAAAATAATTTTTATAAAATGAAAAATTTTATTGAGGGGCTGTCAATTGTCAAAAAACAAATTATTGATTAAAGATACCGAAAAATTAATTTTTTTTATATAATGTTAGTTTATGACTATTACTGTAGTTGGTCATGGCTATGTCGGGCTGGTAACCGCCACTGTTTTTGCGGATTTAGGCAATATTGTCTATGTAATTGGCCGTAACAAAGAAAAAATTAATCGCCTGAACGCTGGTGATCCGATTATTTATGAACCAGGATTAAAAGAGCTTTTGATTAAAAATCTACAAGCAAAAAGAATATTTTTTACCACCAGCTATAAAGAAGCGATTCCTAATTCGGAAATTATTTTTATTGCCGTAGGCACGCCACCAAAAAATAATGGCGAAGCTGATTTGTCTTCAGTTTTTTCAGTAGCCAAAGAAGTGGCTAATAATTTATCAAATAATTTTACTGTTGTCGCTTGTAAAAGCACTGTCCCTGTTGGAACAAATCGTAAAATTTTAGCGATCATTAAAGATCATCAACCAAAGAATGCTTCCGTAGCAGTCGCCTCTTGTCCGGAATTTCTTCGGGAAGGGACCGCCCTTCATGATACTTTTTATCCTGACCGGGTGGTTATCGGAGCTGATGATAATCAAACAGTCGCAATGTTGCTCGAACTTCATAAACCAATTAACGGAAAAAGACTGGTTGTTGGTCTGGAGTCGGCGGAATTGATTAAATATGCCTCTAATTCTATTTTGGCGACTAAAATCTCATTTGCTAATTTAATTTCTTTTTTCTGCGAGCAAACTAAGGCTGATGTGGAAGAGGTCCTTGAAGGAGTTGGTCTTGATAACCGAATCGGCAGAATTTTTCTTTACCCCGGCGTTGGCTACGGTGGGAGCTGTTTTCCTAAGGATGTCAAAGCTTTAATTAAAACTGGTGAGCTTTTAAATATCGATGTTGGCCTTTTAAAATCGGTTGAGGCAATTAATCAAAAAGCTAAAGATCTTTTTATCAAGAAAGTAATTGATCAAAAATTAAAAGAAAAAATTGTCGGTATTTGGGGACTGTCTTTTAAGCCGAACACCGATGATATTCGTGATGCTCCTTCTTTATATATTATCAATCAATTACTTAAAAATGGTTTTAAAATTAAAGTTTATGATCCGGAGGCAATGAAAAACGTCAAAAAAATTTTTAGTAACCAGTTGATTTATTGCCATAACGCCTATGAAGCTGTCTCGGATACTAGTGCCTTATTGATTTTAACCGAATGGAATGAATTTAAGCAAATTAATTTAAACCAAATCAAAAAATTAATGAAACAGGCAATAATTTTTGACGGCCGACATATTTATGATCCCGCAAAACTCAGGCAAATAGGATTTAAATATATTAGTATTGGCAGAAAAATTAAAAAAAATTTATGAACAAAGCTTTGATTACAGGGGCAGCCGGCTTTATCGGCTCTAATCTTTGTCAATTTTTACTGGATAAAAAAATGACAGTTTTTGCTGTAGATAATTTTTTAACCGGCAATAAAAAAAATCTAGAACCACTAATAAATAATCCTCATTTCCATTTCTTTGCCGCTGATGTTTTAGATTTTGATTTTTTTAAATTAGGAAAAATTGATTATGTTTTTCATTTAGCCTCACCGGCATCACCGGTTAAATATCGGGCATACCCAATTGAAACATTGATGGTCAATTCTATGGGAACAAAAAAAATATTAGATTATCTTTTGAAAAATAATACTGCTTCTTTTGTCTTTGCTTCTACTTCCGAAGTTTATGGCAATCCCAAAGAGCATCCTCAAAAAGAAACTTATTATGGTAATGTTAACCCGATAGGCGACCGGGCTTGTTATGATGAAGGAAAAAGGTTTGCTGAAACATTGATTATTACTTATTTTCGCCGCTTTAAACTCAATCTTCGGGTGGCCAGAATTTTTAATACCTATGGTCCAAATATGGAAGAAGATGATGGTCGGGTAATTTGTAATTTTATTTATCAAGCTTTAAGTAATCAACCAATCACTGTTTATGGAAAAGGGGAACAAACAAGGTCTTTTTGCTATATCTCTGACATGATTAATGGTCTTTACTTAATGGCCAAAACAAAAAATTTGGCTGGAGAAGTGATTAATTTAGGTAACCCAGAAGAAAAAAAAATTATTGAGGTTGCCCAATTAATCAAAAAATTAACTCTCACCAAATCACCAATTATTTTCAAACCAAACTACCCAGATGATCCAGAAAAAAGAAAACCCGATATTAAAAAAGCAGAAAGACTAATTAAATGGCGACCTAAAATTCGCCTGGAAGATGGATTGCAAAAAACTATTATTTATTTTAAAAAAAGATATTTTTCACTATGAGAAAAGCTTGTATTGTTTTACCAACTTATAATGAAGCAGAAAATATTGAAATTTTAATTCCAAAAATTTTCCGGGCAGTAGAAAAGTTGAACAATTGGGAAGTTCATATTTTAGTTGTCGATAGCCTTTCTCCTGATAAAACTGCCGAAATTGTAAAAAAATTAATGAAAAAGTATCCCCGTCTTCATCTTTTAGTTACCGCCAAAGAAGGGTTGGGAAAAGCGTATATTAAAGGGTTTAATGAAGCAATAAGAACTATTAATCCTTATCTTTTTTTTGAAATGGACGCCGATTTATCCCATGACCCCGCTGTTTTACCTAATTTTTTTAAACAAATTGAGTTGGGAGCTGATTTTGTCATCGGCTCAAGATACATTAAAGGCGGGTCAATCCCAAAAGACTGGGGTTTTCATCGAAAAATTTTCTCCTTTCTTGGAAATATGATTGTCCGTCTTGGCTTCATGAAGTTAAAAATCACTGATTGGACTTCTGGCTATCGAGCAATAAAAAGCTGGCTTATTAAATCGGTGTTTGATCATATTAAGAATTATTCTGGTTATGTTTTTCAAATCGCCTTACTTGATCAAGCAATAAAAAGACAAGCGATAATTAAAGAAACTCCGATTAGTTTTCAAAACAGAAAGAAAGGTGTTTCTAAAATTAATTTTTCTCAATATATCTTTCAAGTTTTAATCTATGTTTTTTTAAATTCTTCTTTTATTAAATATGTCATTGTGGGCTTTATCGGTTTTTTCATTGACTTTGCTTTATCTTATACAATGATTGAGAAACTTCATTTTAAAAAAGAAAGTTTTTGGCTAGTTACAGCAATTAGTGCTGAAATGGCCATTATTTCGAATTTTATTCTAAATAATTATTGGAGTTTTTCCTATAAAAAATTGGAAAATAAGGTTTCCACTTTTATTATCAGTTTTTTAAAGTTTAATTTTGTGTCGCTTGGGGCATTGATAATTCAAGCTTTCGGGATTCAGATTTTAACCAACTTTTTTGGTCCTCAATACTGGTATATTTACAAAGTTTTAATCATCGGTTTGATAATCATTCCTTATTCTTATACTCTTTACAATAAATTTATTTGGAAGAATAAATAATTTTTTTAGGGATTATTCTTTGGCGGCATATTGACCAGAAATCCAACCTTCTTCAAAACTCCCAGAGACCAAACCTTTTTCATCGTTGTTGTATTTTATCTTATACCAACCTTTTTGCTCATCTAATAATTGATATTTTCCTCCGGGTTTGATTCTGGCTGATTCGGAAGCATTTAGCGATGGTTCCTCTCTAACTCGCAAAAAACCGAGACCAGTATCTTTAATAATCACATAACCTTTTTCTAATTTAGCGCTTTCGGTACCTTCTTGATTATTAAGCGAGGGAGTCGGAGTAATTTTTTGGCTTTGATCAATGGCTAATTTAAATTTGGCTATTACTTGATAGCCGGGATCAACATTGATTTTTTGGGTCCGGCGAAAAAAGCCCGGCATAAAAACTGATAATTCATGATCGCCTTTTAAAACATCGGCTAAAATTACCGGAGCGACTCCTTTTTCATCGTTATCTAAATAGACAATTGCCCCATTGGGGTCGGTTTCTACCGCAATTTCGCCGTAATTAGGATTAGATGGTTTTTTTTTCATTTTAACGGCGGTAAAAATTTCTCCAGCAGAAGTGACGTCCGAACTTCCCAATTCACGATTAACAAAAGTTAGGGTATTTTTATAGATATTGATTTTTCCTTGCCAAGAAGCGGTATCAGTCGCATTACCTTCAGGAATTAATTTTAATAAATATTCGCCGACTTTTAATTTATCCTCAAAAGGAGTTTTACCTATTGCCACATTATCTAAAAAAATTCCTGTCGTTGGCGAACTAGTCACTTTTAATTGACCATAAACTTCTTTTTGATTGACAAAAAAAAACTTTACCAAAATGAAGCCAAGAAAAAAAGCGATTAAAACAAGAAAAAAAATAAATTTTTCCTTCATATTTTGCTTAATTATTTTAGATAAATTTAAAAAATAATTCAAGCCTCTTTCAAGGTTTTTTTTATTTCTTCGATAATCGTTTTTGCTTCTTGGGCAACTAACCAGCCTCTTTTTTTTGCTAAATCAAGGATTTCTTTCTGATGAGGATTAATAATAAAGGCCTGATTCATCTCCGATAACATATCAATATCGCCGGTACTATCGCCAAAGCCTATTTTTAATAACCGGTGAGAGTTTTTTCCTAAAATTTTTTTTATTTTTTTTTGTTTTTCTTCAAAATCTAAATAATTGATTACTTTGCCGGTATAATAACCGTCTTTTATTTCCAATAAACTAGCAAAATAGTTTCCTATTTGAATATGTTCTCCTACCGCCTTGACTACTGGTTCGGCGCTGGCAGAGATAATATAAGTCTCAAAATTATTTTTTTCTAAAAATTTTAAAACCGGTTTAACCCAAGAAAATATTTTTTCACCGTTTCTCAAAAATTTTTTGCCAATTTTAGCTACTTCTTTGATGTTTTTTCCGGCTAAAGCATCGGCGGTTAACTGAATCACTTGCTGACCTGCCTGGCGATAATTTAATTTTCCCTCTCGATAAAGATTCTGAATTTTAATATGTTGGTCATAAATCCACCGACCAACATATTGATTATCAGCCATAAATAAATAAAAATCATGCATCGAAAAACCTTGGTAAATTGTATTGTCCTGATCAAAAAAAGCTAGTTTTTTTATTTTTTTCATAGCAAAATTTGGGTTTTGTTAATTTAATTATAAACATCGAAGTAGATTAATAACAATAAAAAATTTAATTAAACTACTAATATTATCAAAACTTTTTTGCTATCATATTAACCAATGGTAAAAAACAAAATTATTGAAAACTTGGTTGAAGCTTTAAAGAAAACGGGAATTAAAGAAAATTTAATTCCAAAACTAGAACAGCCAGCAAATCCATCTTTTGGCGATTATGCCAGTAATATTGCCTTAGTCCTTTCGCAAAAAATTAAAAAAAATGCCTTGGATATTGCTTATGAAATTTTGAAAAATATCAAAAAAAACGACTTAATTGAGAAGACTGAAGTCGTCAAACCAGGTTTTATTAATTTTTGGCTGACAAAAAATTATTTAATTGAAGCCGCCAATGAATTTATTAATGATCAATGGTTAAACCAAAATTTTCACAAAAAGAAAAATATTCTCTTGGAATTTGGTCAACCTAATACTCATAAAATTCCTCATATCGGCCATTTTTTTTCCTATATTTATGGGGAAGCTTTAGCAAGAATTTTTGAGGCAGCAGGAAATAAGGTGTTTCGAATAAATTATCAGGGTGATGTAGGGCTGCATGTTGCTAAATGTTTATATGAAGTTAAAAATCAACTTGAGGTCAATAAAACAAAAACTGAAGATTTAAAAACTTTAAAAGAAAAGGTTGATTTTTTACAAAGATGTTATCAAAAAGGGGCTAAAAAATATGAAGAAGATCCTACTATTAAAGAAAAAATTGATCAATTAAACATTAAAATTTACCAAAAAGATAAAGAAATTTATAAACTATGGGAAAAAACTAGACAATGGAGTTTGGACTTTTATCAAGATTTTGAAAAAAAATTAGGAATTAAGTACGACAGGTATTATTTTGAAAGCGAAACTTCAACCTTGGGTAAAGAAATTGTTTTAAAAAATTTGGGGAAAATTTTTATAAAAAGCCAAAAGGCAATAATTTTTCCAGGGGAAAAATACCATCTCCATAATCGGGTGTTTATTAATCAATACGGCAATCCAACCTATGAAGCGAAAGATATCGGCCTTATTACTCAAAAAATGAAAGATTTTGAATTAGACCAATCGCTAGTCGCCACTGCCAGCGAACAAAATGAATATTGGAGGATAATTATCAAAGTCAGTGAGATGCTTTATCCAAAATTGGTCGGAAAGTTAAAACATATTGGTTTTGGGATGATTAACTTAACTTCTGGAAAAATGTCATCTAGAACCGGCAATATTCTTGATCCTTTTACGCTTATAGAAACCATAAAAACTTCTATTGAAAAAAGTTTTCAAATCAAAAATAAAGATTTAGTTGAAAAAATTGCCTTAGCTGCCATTAAATATTCTTTTTTAAATTCTGATTATAAGAAAAACATTGTTTTTGATTTGGAAAAAAGCATCAGTAAGGAGGGAAATTCTGGCCCCTACCTTCTTTATACTTATGTTAGGACGCAAAGCGTCATTAAAAAATTTCTTCCGCCAGAAAATAATTTTTGGGTTAATTTAAAAGAAAAATTAATTGCCAATAATAGAATGGGTTTAGAAAAAGATGAACGAGAATTATTACGTTTTTTCAATCAATATCCAGAAATTATCCAAAAAGCGGTTGATAAATATAATCCTAGTTTAATAGCCAATTATCTTTATGTCTTGGCAAAAAAATATAATTTGTTTTATCAAAATTATCCGATTTTAAAAGCAGAACAAACGATAAAAAATTTAAGATTATTGATCACCAAAACCACCGGAAAAATTATAAAAAAAGGGCTTTATTTATTGGGAATAGAAACGGTGGAAGAAATGTAATTATAATTAATTTATTATTCGATATTTAATTTAAAACCGATGACTTTATATATCTGTTCTAATTGTGGTTACGGTTCGGCTTCCTGGCTTGGCCGCTGCCCTGATTGCGGTCAATGGAAAACTTTTGTAGAAAAATTCGAGGAAAAAAAATCAACCAAAGAAAAATTAGCCAAAGCTAGTTTTGTCCCCTTGGCTAAAATTAAATCCACTTCTTCCCAAAAAAAATCTACTTTTCTTTACGAATTTGATCGGGTATTAGGCGGCGGAATCCTTCCTGGTGAAGTAATTTTATTGACAGGTGAACCAGGAATTGGCAAATCAACTCTCCTTTTGCAAACCTTACAAAATTTGAGTGTCGCTTATATTTCTGGAGAAGAGTCAGCCGAGCAAATTAAACAAAGAGCCGAAAGATTAGGGATCAATTTAGAAAAATTTCTTTTTTCCAACAATCTTCAGGTTGAAGGATTAATCGAAAGCTTGAATTCTTTAGTAAAAAAAATTGACGTCGTCGTAATCGATTCGGCCCAAACAATTTATTCAAAAAATATCGATGCTCCCTCAGGTAATATCTCCCAATTAAAAGAAATTAGTCAACAATTAATTTCTTTTGCTAAAAAAAATAATCTTTGTTTGATATTAATCGGTCATGTAACAAAAGAGGGTAATATTGCCGGACCAAAAATAATGGAACATTTTGTTGATTGTGTTCTTAATTTTGAAGGCGAAAAAATTTCTAATCATCGAATCCTTCGAGCGACTAAAAATCGATTTGGTTCTACCGACGAAATTGGGATTTTTGAAATGCGCCAAAAGGGCCTGATAGAAATCAACAATCCTGTATTTTTTTTGGAAGAAGACAAAGAAAATGTGCCGGGAAAAGCTGTTGCCGGCGTCCTGGAAGGTAAAAGAAGTCTTTTTTTTGAAATCCAAAGTTTAACCTCTCCTTCAATTTTGGCTGTCCCAAGACGGGTAGTTAAAGGCGTTGATTACAACAAGGTCCTTTTATTATTAGCTGTCTTAAAAAAACACCTCGGTTTGCCCCTTGACCGATTTGATGTTTATGTAAATGTGGTTGGCGGAGTAAATATAAAATCAACTTCAGCTGATCTGGCAATCGCCGCTTCAATAATCTCTTCTCTAAAAAATAAGCCCTTGCCGAAAAAAACAGTTTTTATTGGCGAAGTTGGTCTTTTAGGCGAGGTACAAAGCGTCTATTCAATAGAAAAAATAATCAATGATGCTCGGAGACTTAAGTTTCGGACAATTTTTTCTTCGGTTAATCTTAAAAATATCAAAGATTTAAAAAGAATTATTGTTCCCTAAAAAATTCTTTAGTTAAGGTAGTTTTTTTACCGTTGGCTCCGATTGCTTCAATAATTAAAATATTTTTACCCGGTTTTAAAGGAAATTGATAATCAAATATTCCTTCTTTATTTTGATATACTCTTTCACCAAATATGGTGATTGTCGTTTCTTTTTCAGTCTTTCCAATGATAGTAATTCGATCTTCTCTTTTAAAAACGGTTGTTTTGGGAGAAATAATGGTAATTTTTGGAGGCGATAAAAATAATTTTAACTGGATTAAAAAATATCCAAAAAAAAACAAAAAAATTATTACCAAGAAAACCAAAGCGATTTTTTTGGTCTGCGGCGTCAGATATTGGCTAGCAATCCTTTTTTTAAATTTGACTTCTTCGGTTTTTTCATAATCTCGGCGGAAAAAAGCTAGAGTCTTATCGGGATTAAGAGAGAGGGCTTTTGAATAGTTTTTGATTATTCCCTCGATATAAATTTTTGAGCTAAAAACCGACCATTTATTTTTTTCGATTGCCTCAAGAAATTTCTTTCGAACTTTAATTTTTTTTTCAATATCAATTAAGGTCAGACCTTTTTGTTCTCGTTCTTTTTTGAAAATATCTCCTACAGTCAACATGTCGATAAATTTAAAACCTCTTTTTAATTTTTAACTACTAAGCGCGACCAGTATATTCGCCGGTTTCGGGATTAACAGAAATAATATCTCCTTTTTTAACAAATAATGGAACCATGACAACTACTCCTGTCTCTAGCTTAGCTGGTTTTTTTGCTCCCGTTACCGTATCGCCTTTTATTGCTTCTTCGGTTTCGATGATTTTTAATTTGACGCTTAATGGAGGTTTAATATTTAAGGGTTTTTCATTTTGAAGATAAACATAATATTTGTCACCTTCTTTTAAATAAAAAGAGGTGTCCCCAACGACGGAAATCGGTAAAGAATATTGATTATAACTTTTCTCATCCATAAAATATAAATTGCTTTCATCTTTGTAAAGGAACTGCATTTCTACTGATTCTACTTCTACCAATTCAACTGGTTCGTTTGATTTAAAAGTATAATCAATGTTTTTCCCCGAATGAAGGTTTTTTAAGCGTGTTTTCATCAGGGCTGATCCTTTTCCCGGAGAATAGAATTCAGCTTTTTGTATTTGCCAAATCTCTCCTTGATGATAAACAAATTCACCTTTTTTTAAATTACCAGCATTGGTTTTCATGTCTTTTTAAATTAATAAGATAATAGATTTTGAAATAATAATTTCAATTTGTTAAGTAATATTAATCAATTTCAATTTATCGATCGAACTTGCGTCACAAAATATCATCGCTAGTCGATCGACCCCGATGGCAATTCCGGCACAAGGATTAAGTCCATATTTTAACGCCTCAATAAATCCTTTGTCAACCCGAGCGATCGTCTTTTTTTGTTTTTTTATTTTTGCTAATTCTTGACCAAATCTATTCTCTTGTTCTTTCCAATCAGTTAATTCAGTATAACAATCCCCCAACTCAATTCCCTCAATATAAAATTCAAATCTTTGGCTGGTTTTTTTGTCTGGATTCAGTTTGGCTAAAGCAGCAAATTCTTTAGGATAATCATAAATTAAGGTTGGGTAACCGTTTTTACCTAACCACGGCTCTATTTCTTGGCTATAAATCTGCGACCAAACATCTTCGTAAGAAAAACCTTTTACCTGGTAGCCTTTTTTTTCTGCTTTTTTTATAAATAATTGATGATCAAAAAGCTCTTTACTTGATATTCCTGCGTATTTTTTAAACGCTTCGCTGACCGAAATTTTTTCCCAGTTTTTAAAAGAAATTAATTTGCCTTTATAAATAATGGAAAAATCATGTTTCCTTTGTTTTAGAATTTTCTTTGTTATTCCAAATTTCTTTCGAAAGTTTACCACCGATCCCGAAACAAGCCAAGAATAACACCGCTCAGCAATAAAGCTTAACATTTCTATAACTTCTTCTGCCACATCCATATAATTTGCTTTTGTTTTATAAAATTCAAGCATCATAAATTCTGGCGAATGAAGTGAAGAGTTTGGTTCACAATTTCTAAACGATTTGCCCAGATAATAACAATCACCGACACCATAAGCTAAAAGTCTTTTTAAAAACAACTCTGGCGAAGGGGTTAAATATAATTTTTCTTTTTTATCTAAATATTTAAATTCTGTCTCAAATATCTCAAGATACGATTCGGGAATTAAAGAAGGAGATAATACTGGTAGTTCTATTTTTAAATAACCTTTCTTATCTAAAAATTCCTCAATTGCTTTAAGGACCAAAAGATAAATTTGATAATTTTTCAAATTTTCTACGGTGGTTTTTATTTGCATATTATTTCTTGCTCCTTTTTAAGGCTAAAAATTTATTGAAAAATGTTTTTTTATTTATATTTTTTATATCTCTTTGGCTAATTCTTCCAATAGTTTTTTCCCTCTGGTAGAAACTCGTTCGGGAACCTCAATTTTAAGAATGACATACTGATCGCCTTTTTTATTGGAGTTTGGATAAGGAATTCCTTTGGCCCGCAATCTAATCAGTGTCCCTGATGAGGTCCCCGGTCGAATTCTAAGTTTAACCTCTCCTTCGATAGTAGGAACAACAACCGTCCCGCCTAAAACTGCCAGAGGAAAATTTATTTTTTTTTCATAATAAATATCCTGACCTTCTCTCCTAAAAAAAGAGTGAGGTTGAACATTAACAATTAAATCAAAATTAGAAAAACGAATTCGGGTACCATTATCAACTCCGGCAGGAATTTTAATTGTTTTCTTCTCTCCTTTAATTACTACTTGTTTAGTCGTCCCCTTAACTGCTTCGTCAAAAGTTAAATTAATTTCATAAAGATCACGCCGAGGTCTTCTTCTTGATGAAAAAGGCGATTGAAAGCCAAAAAATTGTTCAAAAATTTCAAAGGGATCAGAAAAACCACCGAAATCAAACCCTTCGAAAGGAAAACCGCCACCGGTGGAAGTATAAGTATATGTAAATGGTCCTTCTCGATAGGTGTAGCTTTGAGGACCGGCGCCAGCGGATGCTCTTTCAAAAACCTCTGGTCCGTATTGATCATACATTTCCCTTTTTTTGGGATCAGATAAAACCTCAAAGGCTTTATTGATTTCTTTGAATTTTTTTTCTGCCTCGGGAGATTTGTTTCGATCCGGATGCCATTTTAGTGCTAATCGACGATAAGCTGATTTTATCTCGGCTTCGGTGGCGTTTTTTGAAACACCAAGTATTTCATAATAATTTGTCATAAATATCGAAACTAAATTAAAAATCGCAATCAATGACTACTGGATTGATTATTTTAATTGACTACCTCCCCTTCTTCAACATCTTTTTTATTATCTTTTTTACCTTTTTTTTCATCTTTGGGTTGATTTGGTTGACTAGAGTTAGGCGGATTATACATCGCTTGGCCAATTTTTTGTAAAGATTCGGAAAGCGATTGGGTCTTCGCCTCAATTTTCTCTTTATCATCTTTCTCCAAAACGTTTTTTAAATCTTTAATTTTTTCTTCAACTTCTTTTTTAACATCAGGATTAACTTTGTCTCCCGCATCTTTTAATGATTTTTCCGCCACATAAATTAGATTTTCCGCTTTATTCCTTATCTCAATTAGTTCTTTTTTTGCTTTATCTTCTTCGGCGTGTTTTTCTGCTTCTTCTTTCATTTTTTCAATTTCTTCTTTACTTAATCCAGTCGAACCAGTGATCTTAATGCTTTGAGATCTGCCAGTGGCTTTATCTTTAGCGGTCACCGACAAAATTCCTGAAGCATCCAAATCAAAAGTCACTTCAATTTGAGGAACTCCTCGGGGCGCCGGCGGAATACCATCTAAAATAAATCTACCCAAGGATTTGTTGTCTTGGGCCATTGGCCGTTCGCCCTGCAAAACATGAATTTCTACCTGTGTTTGATTATCAGCGGCTGTAGAAAAAATTTCTGTTTTTGATGTTGGAATAGTCGTATTTCTTGGAATCAGGGCTGTCATTACTCCTCCTAAGGTCTCTACTCCCAAAGTCAAGGGGGTGACATCAAGCAATACCACATCTTTTGTTTCACCGGTGAGAACACCTCCTTGAATCGCGGCACCAACCGCCACCACTTCATCGGGATTAACTGACCGATTCGGCTCTTTGCCAAAAAATTTTTTTACTTCTTCGATCACTTTTGGCATTCTAGTCATTCCTCCAACTAAAACTATTTCATCAATTTTATCCACCTCAACTTTGGCGTCTTTAAGACATTTTTTTACCGGTTCAAATGTTTTATTAATTAAATTGCTAACCAAAGATTCCAATTTAGCTCGGGTTAACTTCATTACCAAATGAAGTGGTTGATCATCTTTAACAGTAATAAAAGGTAAATTAATTTCCGTCTCCAATGAGGAAGATAATTCGATTTTAGCTTTTTCAGCGGCATCTCTTAATCTTTGCAACGCTTGAGGATCTTTTCTTAAGTCAATACCGTTTTCTTTTTTAAACTCGTCGGCAATATAATCAAGAATTACTTTGTCAAAATCATCTCCTCCTAAATGAGTGTCGCCGTTAGTCGCCTTAACTTGAAAGACGCCTTCACCCAACTCCAGAACCGTAATATCAAAAGTTCCTCCACCCAAGTCATAAACAGCGATTGTATGAGCGTGTTTTTTATCTAATCCATAGGCTAATGCCGCCGCTGTAGGCTCATTAATTATCCTCACCACTTCTAAACCGGCAATCTCGCCTGCTTGTTTGGTTGCTTGTCTTTGAGCATCATCAAAATAGGCGGGAACGGTAATCACCGCTTTTTCAACTTTTTCACCCAAGTAAGCTTCAGCATCGTTTTTGATCTTTTGAAGAATCATCGCCGAAATTTCTTGAGGGGTATAAGTTTTTCCCGCTACTTCAACAACCGCCATCCCATCCCGACCTTCTACAATTTTATATGGCAACCATTTCATATCATACTGGACAGATTCATCTTTAAATCGTCTTCCCATCAATCTTTTAATCGAAAAAATTGTTTGTTTGGGATTAATAATCATTTGCCTTTTGGCCACATCACCAACAATTCTTTTTACCGGATCAACTACCGAGGGAAAAACATTCCGTCCCTCTTGGGAATAAATCACTTTTGGCTTTCCGCCTTCCATAACAGCTACACAAGAATTGGTTGTGCCTAAATCAATACCGATTATTTTGTTCATAGGTTTTTAAAAAAACTTTTAATTACATATAATCGCCTTTTAAAAGCTCTTCCTTAGCTTTTTTTGTCTCTTCTTCTTCAACTTTTTGTTTGCTTACTTTAACCAATGCCACCCTAAACACTTCATTGTTAAGCTTATATCCTTTCCTGACAACCTCGACTACCTGATTATCTTTTTCACCCTTAACGACTTCAACTGCTTCCGCCAAATGAGGATCAAATTCTTTGCCTAAAATATTGATTTCTTCCAATCCCTCGTTTTTTAAAATCTGCAAAAAATTGTCTTTTATCATCGTTAAGCCCTTGTCTTTATTAAATATTTCTGCTTTTTCAAGATTGTCAAGAAAGGGCAAAAGCTTTAAGATAAATTCTTTTTTGGCATTATCAAATATCTTTCTTTTTTCTTCATTGACTCTTTTCTCAAAGTTTTGATAATCAGCCAAAACTCTTAAATATTTGCTTTTAATTTCTTCTAATTCTTTTTTTAACTTTTTACAATCCAAACATGTTGTTGACGAAACTATGCTTTTTTTCCTTTTTTTTTCTGTATCCATTTCAAAAAAAACTTATAACTTCATTAATTAAAAAAATTAGCCTTGATTTTTCAAAATGCTTTCAATCAAGGAAGAAAAATAAGATATTTGTGGTGTAATAATATCATAACTCATTCTTTTTGGTCCAACAACGCCAATGATTCCTTTAGTTTTTTCTGATTTAAATTCGCCAAAAACACAGGCGCAGGTTTCAAAAATTGGGTCGTTAAAATCTTCTTGGTCTAAAAAATAGAAAATGTCACGATCAATATGCAAAACCTGCTCCAAAATTTTTTCCCAATAGTCAACTTCGTCTAGTCTTTCAAATAATGTTTTAGATAAATTTAAATCCAAAAATTCCGGTAAATTAAATAGGTTAGCCACTCCCGCATAAAATAATTCTCCTCGATCGGTGGCGGCTAAAGACAATAAGTTGGTTTTTTTCGCTAAAACCTTGGTCGCTTGAGATAATAATCGGTGTATTTCACCTCTTTCATCCCAAATACTATTTTTATAAGCCACTTCATCGACCGTCGATAGATCTTTTTTTGGCATTAAAGTCTGGATATAAAAACGAAAGCCTTTGGCTGAAGGAATTCTTCCTGAAGAAAAATGAGACTTTCGAATATAACCCTTTTTTGCCAAAATTACCATTTCATTTCTTATCGTCGCCGGAGAAATGCCTAATTTGTATTTTTTTTCCAATATCTCCGAACCAACCGGTTCACCGGTCTCGGTGTACTCCTGAATAATGGATTTAAGAATATCAATTTGCCTTTGAGTTAATTCTTCCATATCTTAAGTCCTAATTGAGAAACAATAAAAAAACAATTAGGATTAGCAATATCCTAACATGTCTGCTAAAAGTTGTCAAGAGGTAAATCTATCAGAAAAAATTTAAAACCTTTTTCTACATAAAGATTTATTTTTAAAACAAGCTAAAATTTCTAAACACTTTTGGATAATAATATTTTCGTTATAATACATATATGTTTAAATTGCCTGAGGATATTAATCATTTCCTTAAATTTTTTCAAAAACAGGGATTCCAAATATATATCGTTGGCGGTGCGGTACGCTCTCTATTAATGAATTTGCCAATAAAAAATTGGGATTTTACTACCAATGCTAAACCAGAAGAAATTATTAAATTGTTTCCCCAAGCTTTTTATAACAATCAATATGGCACCGTTAGTGTTCCACTAAAAATTAACCAGTCTGATGATTTAAAACCAAGCCAATTAATTTTGGAAGTAACTCCTTTCCGCAAAGAAGGAAAATATTTAGATTTTCGCCATCCGAAAAAAATTTCTTGGGCAAAAACCCTTAAAGAAGATTTATCAAGACGGGATTTTACCATCAATGCCATGGCCTATGATGGCAAAAAAATTATTGATCCTTTTGATGGGAGAAAAGATTTACAAAACAAATTAATTAAGGCGGTTGGCAATCCCGATGAAAGATTTAATGAAGATGCCCTTCGTTTGCTTAGAGCGATAAGACTAGCTTCGGAATTAGGATTTTTTATCGAGGAAGAAACAAAAAAATCAATTAAAAAAAACGCTCGTCTAATTACCAAAATTTCGTGGGAAAGAATAAGGGATGAATTGTTAAGAATTTTAGCCAGCCATTATCCGGCCGAGGGAATAATTTTTTTGAAAAATACTAACTTATTGAAATATATTTTGCCGGAACTTGATGTTTGTTTTGCTATTCCCCAAAAAAGTCCAAAAAGACATCATATTTTTGATGTCGGGACTCACTCAATTATGTCTTTGAAATATTGTCCTTCAAAAGATGTCATTACCCGTTTGGCAACCTTGCTTCATGATATTGGTAAGGCAAAAACTTACCGGCGCGATGAAACAACGGGTCTAATAACCTTTTATAATCATGAGATAGTCGGCACCAAATTGGCTAAGGAAATAGCTCATCGGTTAAAACTTTCCAATGAACAAACAGATAAATTTGTTCGCTTAGTAAAATATCACCAGTTTACTGTGTCTGAATTACAGACTGATAACGCCATCCGGCGATTTATCCGCGAAGTTGGCAAGGAAAATTTACCAGACATATTAGACTTAAGGACAGGTGATAGAATCGGCTCAGGAGCTAAACCAACCTCATGGAGATTGGAACTTTTTAAAAAAAGACTGGTGGAGGTACAAAAAGAGCCATTTAAAATCACTGATCTTAAAATCAATGGTAATGATGTGATGAAGATTTTAAAAATCAAGCCCGGTCCAAAAGTTGGCCAAGTTTTAAAAAAATTATTTGATCAGGTGGTAAACAAAAAGATAGAAAATAAAAGAGAAGCGTTAATCAATGAAATTAAAAAAATGAATTAACAATATTTTTTTCATCTTCTATTTTTGTTTTTTCTCCATGACCCGGATAGACAATAATTTTTTTTGGCAGGGATAAAATTTTTTCTATTGATTTTTTTAAATCATTTTTGCTTGAATAAGAAAAATCATAACGGCCAATTCCGTTTTTAAATAAAGTGTCACCGGTAAAAATAATCTTTTCTTTTTCAAAATAAAAACAAACTCCTCCTGGAGTATGACCGGGAGTCTGAAAAATTTTTAATTTAAAATTTTTAATTTTTAATGAATTTTTAAATTCTAAATTTTTAATTTTTAAAATTGGAAAAACAATCGGCTGGTAGTCTAAAAAATATTTAGCTGTTTCCTCCAATCTATCCAAAAGAAATCGGTCTTTTTTGTTAATGTATAAAGGAACATCAAAAGACTTTTGAATCTCGCTGACTGCCATTAGATGATCAAAATGTCCATGAGTGGCTAACATTGCCAATAAATTTAATCTTCTTCTTTGCAGGTCTTCGATAATAAATGAAGCTTCATCAGCCGGATCAATTATCAAACAATCTTTATTATTTATTAAAAAATAACAATTTGCCTGAAGCTGACCCAAGGAATATTTTAAAATCTGCATTAGATCAATTTTTTTAGCAATTTCTTTAATTTAAATCTAATAAAAATAAAAATTACCAAATCTAAAAGAAAAATATATAAAGAAAAGGAGTAATTTTCAAAATTCCAATTTTTTATTGTTAAAAGATTAATTAAAGCATAAATTAATGATCCTAAAAAAATTAAGCTGGCTTCTGTTTCAGGATGGTTATATGACTTAATTACGGTTGGCAAAGCACCTAAAAAATCTGAAATAATACTAAAGATAATTGCAATATTGCCTATCTTTGTTATTTGCCAAAGAATTAACCCGATTATTGCTAAAAAACCGCAAATTAAATCTCGTTTTTCTATTTCCCAATAAGACTTTTTATTAACAAAAGATACTAAAAAAATCAATAATGGTACAAAACCCATCATAAATGTTAATAAAGACTCTAAACCAACTCTTTGTTTTATCTGTGAAAAGAAGGCTATTAAAGGAGCTAAACTCCAAATAAACCAAGTTACTTTATTTGGTTTTACTTTTCCATTAATGGTTTCTATAAAATAGCTGAGGCTAGTGATTAGAAAAACCAATAAACCGATATAAATAAATTTTTCATTAATCATTTTTTTTCCTCTTTTCTAACCATACCAAAATTGGTGTGGCAACAAAGGGAGAAGAATACGTGCCGGTAATTGTCCCAATCAATAAAGCGGCAATAAAAAATCTAATCGTCGTCCCGCCAACAAGAAGCAAAGCCAAAAGCATAAAAACAATTGTCATTGAATTATTTATTGATCGAACCATTGTCTCCGTCAAGGCTTTATTGG
Source organism: Microgenomates group bacterium (assembly GCA_029906985.1). Classification (GTDB taxonomy): domain Bacteria; phylum Patescibacteriota; class Microgenomatia; order UBA1406; family GWC2-37-13; genus JARYMT01. Next base: position 98,633 of record JARYMT010000003.1, read on the forward strand.
CAAAATATTCGATATCTTTTTTCCCTTCCGTCTCAAAATATTCTCTCACTTTATCGAAAATGACAATCGTGTCGTGAACAGAAAAAGACATTGTTGTCAAAACTGCGGTAACAAATAAAGTATCGAGTTGGGCCCCCAAAAAATGAGAAAGCAGAGAGTAGCTTCCCAAAACAACAAAAAAATCGTGAATCATCGCCAATACCGCCGAAAGAGCATAATTAAATCCTTTAAAAGCAAAACTCATATAAATTAGTATTCCCAAAATCCCTAAAAAACCAGCGATAAAAGTTTTGGTCATTGTCTCTTTCCCTAATGTTGGTCCAACGGTTTCTAAACGAATCAGGTTTAATTTGATTTTCAAATTCTTTTCAATCGCCTGTCTTAAAGATAATTCTTTCTTTTCCTCAAGGGGGCTGGTTCTTAAGAAAATAAATTTGTCTTTTATTTGTAAATCGATAATTGCTATCTTTTCTTTTGTAAGAATTGGTTTTAATTGCCCGGCTGATATTTTTTTATTTGTTTGATACTCGATATTGGTCCCACCAACAAAATCGATTGAATAGTGAAAACCCCATTTTAACATTGAAAAAAAACCACTGGCGATGACGATTGCCGAAATCAAAAAGTATAACCAACGGTATTTTAAAAAGTTAACCATATTTTTAAAATTTCAAATTATCATAAATTAAACAAGCCTTTGATTTTAAACATTTAGTATTAAGTTTTGTCGAGATGATTTTGTTATTTTGATTTATAACTAGGTTTGTAAAATATATTAATTAATCTTCTGGTTATCACCACGCCGGTAAATAAACTAGTCGCCACTCCGATTGCCAAAGTCAAAGCAAATCCTCTAACCATACCAAATTGGGGCAAAAATCCCCAATTAAGAGGATTAAATAAAATAAAAGCCACGGTTAGAGTAGTCACATTAGCATCTTTAATGGCATCAATCGCTCGGCCAAAACCTAGTTTGACGGCAATGGAAAAATCTTTGCCTTTTCTTAATTCCTCTTTAATCCTCTCAAAAATAAGAATGTTTGAATCAACCGCCATTCCAATCGATAAAACAAAACCAGCCACCCCGGGCAAAGTTAAAACTACGGGAATCAAACGAAAAATAGAAAGTGAGATCATTCCATAGATAAGTAACGCTAGAGAAGCGATAAAACCTAATCGCCCATAATAACCGATCATAAACAAGGCAACCATCAACAAGCCAAAAATACCGGCAATCAAGCTTTTTTTAACTTCCGAAGCCCCCAAAGTTGGCCCGATTGTCCTTTGTTCTACCAACTTAATTGGTAAAGGCAAGGCGCCACTGTTTATGGCAATTGCCAATTTTTTTGCTTCATCTAAACTAAAATCACCGTTAATTACCGCGTTACCTCCAGTAATTTCTTGTTGAACTGTGGGAGCGGAAATTAAAAAATTGTCAACATATATTGCTAAAGGTTTTTTTATATTTCTTTTGGTAATTTCGGCAAACAACTTGCCTCCTTCATCGGTAAAAGAAAGCGCCACTTGAGGTTTGCCAGTTTGAGAATCAAAATCTACTTGAGCTTTCTTGACGTCTTTTCCTGTTAAGCCGGTGTCTTTAGTTAAACGATAATAGATTGAGGTTGCTGTCGCCTGTTTTTCATCAACCGGCTGTTCTTCTTTGAAAGCCAGTTGGGCTGTTTGACCAATTAATTTAACCGCCTGGTTGACGTCTTCAATCCCAGGTAATTCTACATTTATCATATAGCGATTATTTGATTTAACTGTCTGAATTACCGGCTCATTTACTCCAAAAAAATTGATTCTTTTTTCGATGATATCCCGAGCCGAATTTAAAGCATCGGTTAAATCCTGTGGTTTGACTTTACTTACGTCAGCTTCAAAAGTCAAGCTACTTCCTCCTTTTAAATCTAAACCTAAATGAGTCTTAAAATCTCGCTTAATCCTTATGCCAAAAATATTGAAGTCTATTTTTAGGGGATTAATAACGAAGTTGATTTTGGTTTTTCCCAAATTAAATTTGATCGGTAAATTTTCTGGCAAATCAATCCAGACAATTAAACCAACGATTAAAATAAGAGCTAAAAATTTTATTTGTTTCATTTTAGAAGGTCGTCTTCGCTGCCAACTAGCATAATTTTGGGTTGTTTTAAAAAACGCCAGATAAATGGATCGTTGTTTTTTTTACGAAAATTAAATTCTTGCTCATCCATCACTGAATAATTTATCTCCCGGCCATAATTTTTTTCTACTTCGGCAATAATGTTAGCAATTTCGGGAACGACGATAATTCCAACTAATAAAAGATAAATTTCATCTTCTTTAATAGGTAAATTTTTAGGAAATTTTGTTGATAGGGCAATAAATTTAATTTTCCCCAATTTCGGTAAGTTTTTATAGATAAGACTGCTTAAGAGGTTAGTTTTTGTAAAAATCCGATTAAATTCGTCATAAAACAGATAGTTCTTATTAAGGAAATAAAACACCTTGTTTAATCTTTTTTCTTTATTTAAAACCTTACTTTTTTCTAAAATATCTAATTCTCTTTTGACAGCATTGACTTCTTCTCCAACCTCGCGAACTACTTTGCGAAGATAATAATTTTCATTTGGGTGATGATAAAAAAGCTCAAGAATTTTTCTTCTTGTTTTTGAAGGAATAATATAATCTAACATAGGATTAATAATTGATTTTATTACCTTGTGGCAACAATTCGATAAAAATTTTGCCTCTCACTAAAGATATTTCTTTACCAGATTCGTCGAAAAAAAGCATTCGCGTCTTATAATCTTTTTTCTGCCAACTTCCTTTGATTGCTTTTCCGTTTTGAAAAATCAATGCCTCGCCGCTGCCGGTTAATTTATAGACAATATGACCTCCTTCATAACCATCATTGGCCGGCGACTCTTTGGCAAAAATTACGATTATATCTTTTGCCTGAATTGGCTGATTGGTGTTTTTATCAAGATGTGGCTGACCACCGTTTTGACGGGTATATAAATTAGTATTTTTATTATAAGTCCAGACCACCGAATAATCATTGGCAAAAGTTGTCCAAAAACCGAAGCTAATTTGGTTAACATTTCCGCGATCAGTTAAAGAAGCATCATCAGCAAATTTCCAGCTGGTAAAATTAGCATCCCAACTTTGATTGTCTTCATCAACATTGGTTAATTTTCTTTTGTTTTTAGCGTAATCCCAAAGCTTGCTGGTTGAGGTATATACTGTATGTTCGGTTACCCGATTAGGCAATCTTTCATAATCTCGCCAAAAAAAAGGAAAGGGAACAGCAAATTGATTTAGATCGTTATAAAGACTCCAACCTAGTTTGTTAATATAACCTAAAGCATCGGCTGGGCCTGGAGTATTGGCGCCCCCAACATGAGCATATAATGGGTAATCACCGTATTCTTGAAGTAGGTTAATAAAATGAACTCTGGCTGATCTGACAGGCCCAACTGGATTAGCGTCTTGACAATAATAAATCGCCAAAAACCTGGTAATTCCACTTTCCGCCACCCCTTCATAAATAACATCGGCAAAAGAAAGCCCTGACTGGGGTCGGGCATCTTTATGATTTTCAACGACAATTCCTAAGGGACGACGATTAACCCAAAGATTTTTTTGTGATTTAGTCATCATTTGGCCATTAAGCGGACATTCTTCTGTTTTTGGCTCGTCAGGAGTCGGAGTCGGTGACCCACTACCATTTTTTGGTGGAAAATATTTTGACAAAGGAGAAACAATCATTCCTGTTCCGGTGCTTGAAAAAACTTTATAAGAAGTATAACTTGACATCAGAAAAATAATCGCTCCGATAATTATGGCTATTTTTTTTGAAATCATAAATTTAAAAATAAAAAATAATAATTATTTAGCTAGCATAATCGCCTGTTTTTCTTCTTCAGACAAATTATATTCTTTTCCTTTCCCTTCATCAACCCTCTTAGTATACACTCTAATTCCTTCATGGGTATAAATAAAATTAATGATGAAACCGCTGTTTTGCTTATTAAGTAAAGCGATGACAAAACTTTGGTCTCCGCCAGCTTTGCTAAATGGATTGTAGCGGACGACGGCAAATTTTTGGAAATTGTATCGGTTGTCTTCGTTAATTCTTTTTATTTCTTGTTTAATTTTTTCGATATCCAAAGAAAACCGGTCGTTTTTTTCCATAAATTTATCTAAAATCTCATCTATTTTTCTTTGCTTGGTTCGACTAATCAAATCCAAATAATGCTTTCTAGTAATATAAAGAAAATAGGATAGGATAAGCAGCCAAAAGAAAACAATCGTTAAAAAAATTTGCAAAAACATTGCTAATCATTTTAACCTCTTTACAAAAATGTGTCAATATGTTAAAAATATTCCCATGCCTAAAAAGACGAAAAAGGAAAAAATTATTGCCGAATATCGCAAACGGCTTAAGCTTTTGCGTTTGACAAAAATTGTCCCAGAAAAAGCTCCTTCTCCAGAAATTCAAATAGAAAAAAGTTTTACCAATTTAGTTAAGGAGCCAGAACCAAAAAAACAAATTAATCTTAATATCGATACCAGCGAAGATGATAAAATTAAAATTTTTTTTCTAAACGATTTTAAAAAAAGTCTTTTTTTGACCACTCTGATAATCGCCCTTGAAATTATTTTTTATTTTGTTAGTATTAAAAATAATTTTGGCCTTAATTAAGATTTTTTAAAACGAGGGGGGGTGAAAAATATGACTACAATGTACTGTGTTAAATGCCGAGCAAAAAAGGAAGTTTCCAATCCACAAAAAGTAACCATGAAAAATGGTAAACCGGCAATGAAAGCAAAATGTCCGGATTGTGGAACAGGCATGTATAAAATAGGCGCTGCCTAATTTTTTTAAAAAATTAAAATTTAATAAACCATTCCCCTTTATTAAGGGAATGGTTTATTTTATGTCAATCAAAGGGAATTGATCGAGTTTTTTATAGACAGGTCTGCCAGTGGCTAAAATACTTTGATATAAAACAACTTTTTTTACGGGAAATTCTATCTCAATATTCAGTTTGTTTAATTTTTTTCTTAAATGAAAATATTGCTGTTTTGAAGGAATTCGACAACGGGCCAATGTTAAATGAGGAATAAATTTCTTTTCCGAAACAAAGTTCAAACTTTTTTTGATTTTTTCCACCAAATTTTCTAATTTCTTTTCCCGGTTAAAGCCTAAATAAATGACTATTTTACTATTCATAAATAAATCTACTTTTTGAGAATATAAATAAAATTTTTCCTGATCATAAAGAGCATCTTTAATTTTTTTGGCAATCGATTGATATTCTTTTCTCTCGCCTATAAAAACTAATGTTAAGTGAAAATTATCAGTCTCTACCCAGTGATAATCTTGATACTCCAATTGAATTTTTTTTAAACTCTCGGTAATTTGTTGTTTAATTTTTTTCGGCAGTTCGATGGCTAAGAAAAGTCGCATATTTAATAATTTTCCGACTGGAAAAATTTTTAATAAATGGGCTAAGATAAATTTTTGCTCCAACTAATTTTGCCTGTTTTTTCTTTTTTTGATAATGAGGATCTCCTTTTGTTAAAGCGATCGTCGATGGTCTAACTAAACGAACTAATTCCTCATATTCTTTATCGTTGGTAAAATAAGGTAATTTAATAATCAAATCGACCATAATTAAATTGGCTAAAATATAAGCTCTTTCGTCTTGTTTATGAAAAGGTGGTCTTTTTTTATGGTTAAAAATAAATTCGTCTGATTCCAAAGCGACGATAAGATAATCACCTTGGTTTTTTGCCTTTTCAAGAAAAATCAAATGGCCGTAATGAAGAATATCAAAACAACCGCCGACTAAAACTTTATTTTTAATTTGATTGATTTTTTTAAAGGTATCTTTTATATCTTTATAATTAAGAATCTTTTTGAAAATCAGTTTTCCCCACTTTCGCATAATTAAAATTATACAATAAACTTATGAGGCTTAAAGTAGAACAAGACAAATCAAAACAAAAACTCTTGATTATTGACAAAAATCCAAATTTTGTCAGCAACCAGCTAAAAATAATTTTTGAGAAATATGACAACCAGGTTTTTTTTTCGACCAAATTACCGGAGAACCTGGAAATGTTTAATATTTGTTTTTTTATTAATCCTTCAGAAAAATCTTTAAATCTTGCTTTTCAAAAAAATTACCAAAGAATGGTTTTGATTTATCTAAATGAGAAAGAAAAAAATATTTTTAAAATTTTACAAAAAATCACCAAGGAAAAAATAAATCGGATCAAAGTTATTTATATCAATGGCGACAGACATTATTGCCAGCAATCCTTGGAAAAAATTCTTTGGTTTTCTTTTTCTAAAAGTCAAGAAAAATTCCTTCAACTTAAACAACTCAATAAACCATCAAAAAAGAATATCCCATCCCGTCAACAAAAAAAATTATTAAATTTTATTTTTCATTTTAATAAAAAATTTTTTCTTCTTTTCTTTTTATTATTTATTTTAATTGGTCATTTATTTTTTCTATTACCTTTAACTTTAAGCTATTATCATTTATATCAAGGCGGCAAAAATTTTCTTCAAAATAATATCTCTTTAACCGAAACAAATCTTAATCGCAGTCAAAATCTATATGACTTAAGTCGGAAATTTTATTCAGTTAGCCGGCCGACTTTTCTTTTGTTTTCCCTAGCTCTTTTCCCTGACAGCGCCCTACAAATTAATGAAAAAGGAATTATTGTTCTTAGGCACTTTATTATGCTTAATGAAAACGGCCAACAGATATTAAAACTTATTTTAAAAAAAGACAAAACCCCTAATGAAAAAGAAAGTTTGAAAATTCGTTTTAGTCAAGTTAAAAACGAACTTGATTTTTTAGCAAAAGAAATAATTTTTTTAAATCAAAAATTGCCTAATTGGCCTCAAATAAAAGAGTTAAAAAATAAATTAACTATCGCTAATGATTTGTTAAATAAAGCCAATCAGCTATTTCCCTATCTTGATCAAGTGATGGCGAAAAATGATGAAAAAAAATATCTCCTGCTTTTTGCCAATAATATGGAATTAAGACCCGGCGGGGGATTTATCGGCTCTTTTGGCATCGTTATTTTTAAAGATAATACTTTTTATGATTTAAAAATTTATGATGTCTATGATGCCGATGGACAATTGATTGCCCATATTCGACCTCCTGATCCAATAAAAAATTATTTAAAACAGCCGCATTGGTTTTTGAGAGATTCGGCATTTTCCGGGGATTTTCTTGAAAATTATAGTCAAGCGAAATTTTTTCTTGATAAAGAATTAGGGATTGTAGATTTATCAGGCGCTGTTTTGATTACTACCACAGCTGTTAATAATATCTTAGAGGCATTTGGCAATCTTTACCTCCCGGATTTTCGGGAAAATGTCAATAAGGATAATTTTTATTTGAAAGCCCAATATTATTCTGAAAAAAATTTTTTCGCCGGCTCACTTCAAAAGAAAAATTTCCTTTCTTCGGTGGCCCGAGCGGCTCTTGTCAATTTCGAAAACGTTTCTTTAAAAAAATTATTCCTTGGCTTAAAAAAATCTCTTGACGAAAAGCAAATAGTTATTTATCTTGACCAGCCCAATTTACAAAAAATTATTGATTCTTATTATTGGTCAGGAAGAATTATCCAACCTACTTGTCCACCAAACCTTATTAATTGTCTGCCAGATTATATTTTCCCTCTTGATGCTAATTTAGGAGTGAATAAGGCTAATTTTTTCATTACCCGTCTGATTGAAACGACGATCAAAATTGATTCCCAAGGTAATTTTCATAATATTATATTGATCAAATTCAAAAATAATTCGCCCAACGAAGTTTTTCCCGGAGGTTACTACCGAAATTATTTTCAGCTTCTTCTTCCTAAAGATAGTTTTGTGAAAAAAATTACTAAAAACGACACTCTGGTGGAAGATTTTGATGAAGAAAATAGCCAATTCAAAAAAATTGGTTTTTTTTTCGAATTAGCTCCGTTAAAATCAGCCGAAATTAAAATCGAATATCAACCGCCATTTATAATCAATAAAGGAAGAAATATTTATCAATTATTAGTCCAAAAACAAATTGGCTCCTCAAATAATGATTTCATTTTAAAGGTTTCTTTGCCCAAAAATATCTATCTTGTCAACCAAAATTTTTCTCCCCTTGTCAAAGACAATCAAATTAACTATAATACAACTTTATCGGCAGATAAAATTTTTTTTATCGAATTAATGAAAGAATAATATGACTAAAACAAAATCAACAAAAAAAATTGAATCAAACAAATTATCGATAAAAGTTGAGGAAAGAAAAGTTTTTGGAAAAAAACTCAAAAAAATAAGAAAAGAAGGTTTAATACCAGCCAATATTTACGGAGTTGATTTTAAATCAAAATCGATTAGTGTTAATTTTAAAGATTTCTTAAAAATTTATAAAATCGCTAAAGAAACCGGCATTGTTTATCTTCATTTTAGAGATGAAGAAATCCCGGTTTTGATAAGAAATATCCAGCGTCATCCGGTTGGCGACACGATTCTTCATGTCGATTTTAGAAAAATTAATTTAACCCAAAATATTAAAACTAAAGTACCAGTAAAACTGGTTGGCCAATCAGAAGCTGTTAGCCAAAAAGGCGGTGTCCTTTTGGCCCAGATGGATGAATTAATGATTGAGTCTTTACCGCAAAATATTCCTCCAGCAATTGAAGTCGATATCAGTGTTCTTAAAGAGATTGGTAGCGAAATCAAAGTATCTGATTTAACTAAAGCGACAAATTATAAAATTTTGGAAGAACCGGGAAAAGTCATTGTTTCGGTTATTGAACATAAGGAAGAAAGCATTGTCCCAGAAACTGCCCCGGCCGCTGCTCCTGAAGTGATTACCGAAGCGGGAAAAACCGAAGAAACCGCCCAAACTAAAGAGACCCCACCGAAAACCGGTGCTCCGGCTGTCGATCAAGAAAAAAAATCTGGAGAAAAAACTTCCCAAAAATAAATTCTTTCTGATAAAATAAAAGCTATATGACTATTATTAAAACTGAATTTTCCCTAGCTTTAAATCAGGTAGCCACAGAGAGAGGTATTTCTGTCAATGAAGTGGTCGAATCAATTGAGGCGGCGATTTTAGCCGCTTACAAAAAAGAATATCCGCAAGAAGCTTCAGAGGAAATCAAAGCAAAAATTAACCGAGAAACTGGAGAGGCTAAAATATTTAAAAAAAATAAAGAGATTACTCCTCCAGGTTTTGGCCGAATTGCCGCTCAAACTGCTAAACAAGTGATTTTACAGAAAATTCGCGAGGCGGAAAAGAAAACAGTAGTTTCTCATTATCGCTCGCAAATAGGTAAATTGGTCCGCGGTCGAGTGATTCGATATGATGGCCGTAATGCTTATTTAGACATCGGTAAAACCGAGGGAGTTTTACCTAAAGAGGAACAAATTAAAAATGAACATTATGCGTTAAATGATAGTTTGATTGTTTATTTAAAAGAGATTAAGGAAGATAAATTTGGTAATCCGCGAATTATCCTTTCCCGAACCGACCCAAAATTAGTGGAAGAATTATTTAGAAAAGAAGTACCAGAAATTGCTTCCGGGGCAGTGGAAATAAAAAAAGTTGTCCGTGAACCGGGAGAAAGAGCAAAAATCGCTGTCTTTAGTAATCAAAGCGGCGTAGATCCAGTCGGTGCTTGCGTCGGCCAAAAAGGTGTCCGTGTCCAAACCGTCACCGACGAACTTGGCGGTCAAGAAAAAATTGATGTCATCCAATGGAATAAAGATGAAAGATTATTTTTAATTGCCTCCCTCTCTCCGGCAAAAATAACCGAAGTAGAATTGGATAAAAAATCTAAAAAATCCAAAATCATTGTTGATGAAGTTCAGGCTCCTTTGGCAATTGGTAAAAACGGCGTTAATGTCAATTTGGCTTCAAAACTTACTGGCTATGAGATAGATATTATTCAAAAAACCACTAATTCAACTTCTAAGAAAAAAGATTCAGTTCCTTTACCCAAAGCAGGAACTTCGTAATCTTTGAATTTTTTTTAAAAAATAGTTATGAAATTATTAGCTCGACCTCCGGTAGTTGTTGTTTTAGGCCATGTTGATCATGGCAAGACTTCTCTATTGGACTATATCAGGAAAAGCCGATTGACAGCCAAAGAAGCCGGCCAAATTACCCAAAGAATCGGCGCTTACGAAGTCATTACAAAAATTAAAGGCTATAAAACTGATAAAATCACCTTCATTGATACGCCCGGTCATGAGGCTTTTTCCGAATTAAGATCAAGAGGAGCCAATGTCGCTGATATTGCCATTTTGATTATCGATGCTAAGGACTCAGTGATGCCTCAAACTATTGAATCAATTTCTCATGTTAAAGCGGCGAAAATTCCGATGATCGTCGCTATTAATAAGATAGATCTACCTCAAGCTAATCCAGAAAAAGTAAAAAGTGATTTAACCAAATATGAGGTTTTGGTGGAAGGTAAGGGAGGAAAAATTCCTGTCGTCAATATCTCGGCGCTTAAAGGAACCGGAATCAATGATCTTTTAGAAACTATTTTATTAATTGGCGCCGATCTTAATTTGACTTATAACCCGAATAGTCCACCGAAAGCATTCATTATCGAGACTAAAAAAGATCGCCGGGGAATTGTTGTCAGCGCCATCATTAAAGATGGTTGTTTAAAAATCGGCGATGTTATTTATGCCGAAGAAAAAAAAGCCAAAATCCGCTCACTTTTAAATGATTTGTCCCAACCAATGGAGGTGGTTTATCCATCAACGCCCTTTGAACTTTTGGGATTTGAGGAATTGCCTTCGGTTGGCGCCGAAATAACCAATCAATCTTTAATCAAAAATCAGCCGGTAAAAGAAACTGCCAAAATTATTAACCAAACAATAAATATTGAGGAATTACTACACTCAAAGCAAGAAGAAAAAAAACTGAAATTAATTATCAAAGCTGATTCGCAAGGGACTTTAAATTCTATTTGTAACAGTGTTTGTCAAAATAAAAATATTGAAATAATCTTAAGATCAGTCGGAGATATCAACCGCTCGGATGTTTTTTTGGCAAAAACTACTAAAGCGATTATTGTTGGTTTTGAAGTAGCTCTTCCTTTGGAAGTCAAAAGTTTAGCCAAACAAGAAAAAGTAATTATTAAAACTTATAGTATTATCTATGAGCTATTAGAAGAGCTAACCGAAGTCAGCCAACTTTTAAAAGAAAAAGAAATTGAAGAAAAAAACTACAAAGGCGAAGCAAAAATTTTAGCCTCTTTTATCATTGACCAAGAAAAAGTCTTTGGTGTCGAAATAACTAAAGGAAAAATCAATCTCGGTGATAATTTAGAAGTTTACCGAAATAATAACCTCATTGGCAAAACTAAGCTTGTTTCTTTAAAAATCAAAGCTAAAAAAGTAGCCGAAGTTAAAAAGGAACAAGAAGCGGGAATGATCTTTTCGCCTCAACTTGACATTCGGATTGGCGATGTGGTAAAATCTATCTTATAATATTATGTTCCCAAATAACAATTCCCTTTTAAAAATAGCCGATATAATTAACAAAGGAAATAGTGGAGCAATTGTTTTAAATCAAAATCCAACTGTTGATTCGGTAGCGGCTGCCACGGCTTTATATCTTTTTTTAACAAAAATTGGCAAAAATATTAGTCTTGTCTGCTCCCAACCGGTAAATAATAATCTCTTTGGCAGTGATAAAATCCAAACCGATTTAACCGTATCAGGTAATAATTTAGTAATTTCATTTCCCTATGTTGAAGGCTCGATTGATAAAGTGGATTATAATATTCAGGGAAATTTTTTTAATTTAATTATTACCCCGAGAGCCGGTCAGCCAAAACTTGATCCCAATCAAGTCAAGTTTTTATACAGCGGCGGAACTCTAGATTTTATTATCACCATCGATGCTTCTAGCCTAACTGATCTTGGGGAAATTTACTCTAATTATCAAAATGAATTTCAGGGAAAAAATATTATAAATATAGACCGACATTTCAATAATAGTTTTTTTGGAACCGTCAACTTTGTCAATAAAACCAGTTCTTCTACCTCGGAAATGGTTTTTAAAATCATCCGTTCTTTAAATGGTCAATTAGATAGCCAAATTGCCACAAATCTTTATGCGGGGTTGGTGGCGGCAACTAATAATTTTAGTTCTTATTCGGTTAATCCGGAGACTTTTCAAACAGCAGCGGAATTATTAAAATTAGGCGCCCAAAAAAAGACGGCTAAAGCTCCTTCCCAGCCTTTGGGAACCGATTCTTCTTTAAAACAGTCAATTAATTTCAACAAGCCGCAGGCCAACAAATCAATTGGTGACGTGGAAAAAGAACCGTCAATTAAAGAAAAACCCGCCCCTCAAGATTGGTTAAAACCAAAAATTTTTAAGGGCGGCGGCTTAATTTAAAATATTTTTCTTCGTTAAAATAGTTGTATAATATCTCCATGTCTACAACTTTGCTTATCGTTTTAATCCTCTTTTTTATTTCTCTTCTTATCATTCGACTTTGGCTTAACCAGCTTGAAGAAAAAGGCCGGGTATCAAATGAACTAATCGAATGGCTTAAGGAATTGGGCCGACGGGTGGAAAATTCGACCCAAGCAGTTGACCAAAAATTAACTAAAAATATGGAGATGTTTAATAGTCGTTTGGACAAAGCCGCCTATGTCATCGCTCAAGTGCAAAAAACTATTGGTGAATTTGCGGAAATCGGCCGGTCAATGAACGAACTCCAACAATTTTTAACTTCTCCAAAACTGCGCGGCAATATTGGCGAACAAGTGTTAAAAGAGCTTTTAAGCCAATATTTTCCCCAGGATTCTTACCGTTTACAATATCTTTTTAGCAATGGAGAGAAAGTCGATGCAGTCATCAAAACCACCCAAGGCCTTATCCCGATCGACGCCAAATTCCCGATGGAAAACTTTCGAAAACTGAGTCAAACTACCGATGAAAAAACCAGAGAAAAAGTCAAAAAAAACTTTATTGACGATGTAAAAAAACATATCCAAGATATTGCCAAAAAATATATTCTGGTTGAACAGAGAACGGTAGACTATGCTTTAATGTATGTCCCTTCCGAGGCGGTTTATTATGAAATTATTAACGAGGCAGAGCTTTTTGATTTTGCCGGCCAAAAAAGAGTCCTCCCTGTTTCGCCAATGAGTTTTTATGCTTATATGAAAGCAATTCTAATGTCTTTTGAAGGCCAAAAAATTCAGACAAAAGCTAAAGAAATTCTCGCTATTTTGCGGGCGATTAAAAAAGATTATCAAAAAACTGAAGAGGCTTTTTCAGTGATGATCAAACATTTGACCAATGCTTATAACCAAGGAAGTCAAGTAGGGAAAAATTTAAATAATTTAGGCCAAAAATTATCATCAACTGATCTTTTGCCCCAGGAAACAGAGAAAAAATTACTGCAATGAAAATAAATTTTTTAAGACAAATCCAACCGGAAGAAACAATCTCTTATGAAAAATTAATTAATCTCCTTCTTAAAAATCGAAAAATTAAAAAAGTCAATGAATTTCTTAATCCCAAAAATCCTTTAGATATTTCTTTAACTGATTTTGGTTTTAAAAAAGAATTTAAAAAAATTTGCCAAATTCTGGAAAATCTAAAAAAAGAGAAAAAAATGATTGTCGTCTATACCGACTATGATGCTGACGGTATTACCGGAGGAGCGATTTTGTGGGAAACTCTTTATCTTTTGGGTTTTAAAGTTATGCCTTATGTCCCCCACCGGAAAAACGAAGGCTATGGTTTTTCCAAAATCGGCCTTAATAATGTTAAAAAAATTTATAATCCTGATCTGATTATCAGCGTTGATCACGGCATTACCGGTGAAGAGAAAATCAAATATGCTAAATCCCTCGGAATAAAAATTATTGTCACTGATCATCATTTGAAGCCAAAAAAAGCACCTCAATCTGCTTTGGCGGTCTTCCATATTCCCGAACTGTCAGGCGCCGGCGTCGCTTATTTTTTTGCCAAGGAAATTTTTGATTATTTTTCCAAAGATTTGAGTAATAATAATTTTAAAGGAAAAAAAGAGCAAAAAAATAATCAAAATTCAGCAATTAAAAAAAAATTGGAAAATTATTTTGCCACCGATTATTTGGCCCTTGCCTCGATTGGGACAGTAGCTGATCTGGTGCCTTTAATCGGAGCTTCCCGCTCGATAGTCAAATACGGACTGGCTTCTTTTCAAAAAGTAAAAAGATATGGAATAAAACACATTTTAAAAGAAGCTAGAATTGACAACCGACCGATTACTCCTTATGAAATCGGTTTTATGATTGCTCCTCGGATTAACGCCGTCGGTCGGCTGGAACATGCTTTGGATGCTTTAAGACTTCTCTGTACCACTGATGAAAAAAGAGCCTCTAATTTAGCATCAATCATTGGCACTAAAAATCGAGAGCGTCAGGATTTAGTGGAAAAATCTCTGGATGAAGCGATTAAAAGTCTAAAGTCAAATATTAATCAATTAAAATTAATTATTCTGATATCTGATAAATGGCATGAGGGAATCATCGGCTTAATTGCCTCAAAAATTGCCGAAAAATTTTACCGGCCAACGATCGTCATCACCAAAGTTGATGGTTTTTATAAGGGTTCGGCCCGCTCGATTCCTAATTTAGATATCACTAAATTTTTAAGGGAATTGAAAAAATATTTAATCGACATCGGCGGCCATAAACAAGCGGCCGGATTTTCTCTTGAGGAAAAAAATATCAAAGAATTTGTCAAACAGGCAGAAAAAAAAGCTGACAAAGAATTAAAAGAAAAAGACTTAGAAAAAAAAATTACTGTTGATTTCATGATTCCGATAGCTGGATTAACCCTTGAATTAGCAAAACTAATTGAAAAACTAGAACCTTTTGGCATTGGTAATCCCCGACCAACCTTTTACAGCCGGGCAGAAGTGGTTGACGCCAAAGTCTTTGGTAATAAAAATGAACATCTGAAGATCTTTGTAAGAAATCCTATCATTTATTCTTCAGGTAATTCTGGCGAGCCATCGGGCAATTCAAGAAGCTCTTTTAATTCTCGACAAGCTCGAACAATAAATGGGCTTGAATTAATATCATTTTACGCTGCTGACCAATTTCCCACCCTCTCCAGAGGCCAAATAATCGATGTCGTCTATACCCTCGAAATCGACCGATGGGAAGGAAAAGAAAAAGTAAGGGGAAAAATAATGTTAATTTTTTAATCGTTACCAACATTATTTAATAAAATTAAATTTTGAGTTGTAGCATCTAATTTAGCTTTTATATATGGTGTTACATCTCCATATAATTCTGGAGGAAATAATAAATGTGCAGTTCTTAAAAGCCTTCTTATTTCATATAAAGCATGGGCCTGACCGTCCCCTTCTTTTCCTGTATGATAAAGATGATCTAAATATTGTCTTAAACTCATAAATACAAATTCTATTTGTGGTCGTTTTTTTTCTTCCTTTTTTGTTCTGTTATCTCTAAGCTCAATCTGTCTTCTTTTCAGTTTTAATTGTGGATGTTGTCTTCTTTTATCTCCAACCCAATCATCTGGTTTTGAATCTACTATTGAGAAATCTCCCAAATTCAAACGGCCAATATTTAAATCAAAATAAGAAATCAAATCTTTTATGTTGCCTTCGATTACTACTATCCTAAATCCAACTAAATCTGCAATAGGTGAAAGATTTACCCCGTCATCTAATGCGGCTGCATTTTCAAGCGCTTTTAATACCGTTTGTGAATCCCCTTTTCGCCTCATCTCTATAACACATGTAAAGCGCCTTCCATAAATGTTAAATTGCCGGGCAGTTAATTTCGTTATTTTAATAGTTAATTCTCCATTAATTAAATTTTTTGGATCAATTTGTTCTCCCCTTATACGCATGACTTCATTTTTGTCACCATGAGTAGAATATATAGTCAATGGTAAATATGGTGCATTAAAAGTATCTATTCCTAATAATTTCATAAATTCATAGTAAAAAACACCTTTTAGATGTTCGGAGCGTAGACTTTCATTTCTTAAATGATTCTGCCAAGAAACAAATCCTAAGAGATGACGTAAAATCATCTGGTGCCTCAATTGAGGATTGATATGAGGAGCTGTCATCATTCTCAAACTATCTGTAGGAGATTCACTATAAATTAACGCTTCGTTAAAAAAACCAAATTGATCCGGCGGCAATCCCAAAGTCGAAATGGCAGAATTAACTACCTCAACAGCTCTTTTTTGACATTCTATATATTCAGCGGAGCCGAAAATATGTTCATCTCCCAAGATCCTACGGGCATTTTCAAAAAAATAACGATCTAACTCTGGTTTAATTTTATCCCAATCTTCTTGAGAATACAAACCTCTAAGGTTTTTTATCGCTGCTTTGAGGCCTTGTGGACCATAAAATTGTTGTATTAACCTAAAAGGATTGAGTCTGGGTTTCTCAGAAAAATTATCGGCTAAACCAATTGGTTTAAAATCTTTGGGATAAATTACTACTGATCTGCCTTCCATAAAAAAAACCCGCCGGGGCGGGGTAATTTTATAATTTAAAAAATCAGTCTAAACAATAGGTTTCACCCCGCTTCAGACACACTGCCATTTAAGGCAGTTCCTGATATAGGGATGAATAAACTGTTGTAATCGTCTGATTATCATAGTTTGACTATTATAACTAAGACTAACTAATTAATCAACAGCAAAATTAGCGTAATTTCTGATTTTATATTGCTATAATTAAACTTATGAAAAAAATATCAATAATTGATACCGTCGATAAAATCGGCCGGGAAGTAGAAATTTATGGCTGGGTCGATTCAATTCGTGACCATAAGAAAATTGTTTTTATTGACCTGCGCGACCGGACAGGCATTATCCAGGTGGTAGGCGGCGAAAATTTCAAAAAATTAAATACCGAAGACGTAATTTATATCAAAGGAAAAGTAAAAGAAAGGCCAAAAAATTTAATTAACCCAAAAATCAAAACCGGAGCAATTGAAATCGAAGCCGGTGATTTAAAAATTTTAGCAAAAGCACAAGCTTTACCAATCCCAATCAATACCGACGGCTATGAAATAAATGAAGAAATGCGCTTAAAATATCGGTATTTGGATATTAGAAGACCACGACTTTATAAAAATTTAGTTTTAAGATCAAAGACGATTAATTTTATCCGCCAATTTCTTTTTGACAAAGGTTTTATCGAAATCGAAACACCAATCCTAACTAAAACAACTCCCGAAGGGGCAAGAGATTTTTTGGTCCCTTCAAGATTACAAAAAGGAAAATTTTATGCCCTCCCCCAATCACCCCAACAATATAAGCAATTATTGATGGTGGCCGGTGTGGAAAAATACTTTCAAATCGCCCGCTGCTTTCGTGACGAAGATCCAAGAGCCGACCGGGCTTATGGCGAATTCACCCAGCTGGATTTAGAAATGTCATTTGTAGAACAAGAAGAGATCTTGAAATTGACTGAAGAATTGTTTACAAAGCTTGTCGCGGCAATTTTTCCGGAAAAACAGATCACTCAAACTCCCTGGCCCAGATTGTCCCACTCAAGCGTTATCAAAAAATATGGAACCGATAAACCGGATTTAAGAAAAAATAAAAAAGATAAAAATGAACTGGCTTTTGCTTGGGTAATCGACTACCCGCTTTTTACCAAACAAACAGAAGAAGATTATTTTTACGGCTCGGGTCAAGCGAAATTTGCTCCTTCCCATCATATGTTTACCGCTCCCCATCCTAAAGATATTCCTCTTCTTGACCAAGATCCTTTAAAAGTACGCGGATTACAACATGATATGATTTTAAATGGTTACGAAGTCGGCGGCGGATCAATAAGAATTCATGAAGCAAAAATCCAGCAAAAAGTCTTTGATTTAATCGGTTTTAATGAAGATCAAAAAAAACAGTTTAATCATTTATTGGAGGCATTTACTTATGGCGTACCGCCGCATGGCGGCATTGCGCCGGGAATTGACCGGTTGTTAATGGCAATTTTAGGCGAACCTTCGGTCAGAGAGGTAATTGCTTTTCCGGCCTCATCAGGCGGAAAAACCGCAGTAATGGAGGCGCCATCAACGGCCACTGAAGAACAATTGAAAGAACTTTCTTTAAAAATAATAAATCATAAATAACCAATGATAAATCAAAGTTAATAATATCAGTTTTTTAAATTGTCTGATTTTTCGTCATTGATAACTGATTATTGATTGCATATATGAAACCAAAACTTATCATTCTTTTCGGACTTTTTACCCTTCTTTTTCTTTTTTACCCGGGCGACTCTTATTATTATCATATTTTTGCTTATAACCGAGAATTATTTGAAAAAAAGCAGACGGAGATTAGTCTTGACATAAAACCAATCCCAGTTTTAAAAGAGCAATATTATCCGGAGGTGACTGCCGAGGGCGTATATGTCGTCGACCTGCCCTCTTTTACGCCAATTTTTCAAAAAAACGCTCATAAAAAATTTTTACCCGCTTCGACCAACAAAATTATTACCGCCTTGGTGGCTTTTGATGTCTATAAGCCAGAAGAAATAATTACGGTAAAAAAAGTCAACCAAAACGGCCAGACGATGGGGCTTTTCCCCGGTGAAAAAATAACTGTCGAAAATCTTTTATATGGAATTTTGGTCCACTCCGGCAATGACGCTGCTTTTGCTTTGGCCGAAGATTATGGTTATGAACGGTTTATTGAACTCATGAATCAAAAAGCAAAATCATTAGGGATGAAGGACAGTTTTTTTACCAATCCTGCCGGACTTGACGATTGGAAAAATTACACTACTCCTTTTGATTTGGCCTTAGCAGCCAGGGAGCTTTTAAATAACCGATATCTAACTAAAATTGCCGCCACCAAAGAAATTGTTATTTCCGATACTGACTATAAATATTTTCATACTTTGGTGAATGTTAATAAGCTTTTGGGTGAGGTCCAGGGAATCGGCGGCTTAAAAACCGGCTATACCGAAAATGCCAAAGAGAATCTAGTCAGTTTTTATAAAAATAATGACCACCAGTTTTTAATTGTGGTTATGAAAAGTGAAAATCGTTTTCAGGATACTGTCAGTATCGTCCAGTGGATTAATAATAATATTGATTACATAATTTTCTCTTCAGGGAAGTAAATATTCTTCGCTTACAGCGGGAACATAGGCAACAAAATTATTATCTCCCAAAAATACATAAACCGGTTGAAGATATTTTTGGTAAACATCTGGGTCAAAATAAC
This sequence comes from Microgenomates group bacterium, assembly GCA_029906985.1. Taxonomy (GTDB): domain Bacteria; phylum Patescibacteriota; class Microgenomatia; order UBA1406; family GWC2-37-13; genus JARYMT01. The sequence goes on from JARYMT010000003.1 coordinate 117,904, forward strand.
CTAAAAACATTTTTTTTATGATAATGTTTTTTTCATCCGGAGGAGATAAAATAATAAGAGCTTGATTATTTTGGAGTATCTGATAAGCCCGATCGCCGCTTATCAGTGGATAAACACCAACCTGTTCTTCAGATTTTTCAAAAAATTTAACCTGGGCTCTTAGAATTTTATAACCTTCTTTATAAAAAACCATTAAAACATAATTTTGGCTGTTATAATATTTTGGCGAAACAGCTGGATAATCGCCGATATCCGGCCGATAATAATCTATCTCTATCATGTTGGCGTTGCTTAAATTATTATTGTCTAATACGATTGATTGACCAACTTCTTTATTGTAAAACCAAAAAACTGGATTAACTTTTCCCCGGGAAAGTTCTTCGGGATAACGGGTGGTGGCAATTAAAAAGTCGGTTGCTTTTTTTTCTGCCTCCTTGACGTCGGGGATCATTGGTTCAGCAAAATATTCGGAATAATTCTCCGGTTTTAATTCGTAGCGAAAATTAAAATTACCTATATCAACAATTAATTTTTGGCGGCCGTCATCAAAAGTAGCTTCAGAATTATTTAGTTTATAAGAAACATTGTCGGTATCAAATCCCAAAGTTTTTGCTAATAAAAAAAGCTTTTCTCGGTAACCAAATTTGGGTTTTTCTTGAGGCAGCCAATAAACTTTTGCCGCTTGAGTGGCGGTAATCGGTTGACCTTCGATATTGTCTAAAATAAATTTAAAATCGGCGCTTACGGTGGCTTCTGGGATTAATGGCCTTTCGATTTTTGAAAAAATCGGATTAATATAGGTGGTCTGCGGTTTATTGAGATTAAAATAAATCATTAATATTTTTAGCAAATAAAAAATAATCAATAACAAAAGAAAAAAAATTAGGGCATAAGGGGCATATTTTCTAATATAGTAAGATAATTCTGTCAAGGTCATATATTTATGATAACAAAAAAAATTTCTAAAGTTTGAAAAAATTTATTGAAAATTATGGTTTGGCGGTTGGCGTGTCGCCAACAGTTGTCGATGATGGAGTTTCTGTTGATAATTGAGGAAATAAAGTGGCGGTCGGTGCCGCTTCTTCAGGAGTAATTTCGGCCTCTTCTGTCGATATCGACGGCGAAACCGAAATCAAGGGAGGCAGCGGAGTGACAGGTAATCTTTCAAAGATGCCGGTTGCCTGACCGGGAACAACATGAATTCTTTTTGCTAAAAAGATCTCCGTCTGGGTCTTATCAGCAATGACAATTATTCTTTGACCGGCTGATAAATTATTGATAGTTGGATTATTTACGTCTTTAATGACAATTTGTGTTTGATCATTGGTATTAATCGTATAAATTCGAGAACGCTGAATTTGATGGGCTAAAGTAATTATCGAACCGTTGATATTTGTAATTACTCCCTGAATTGCCAGCCGCTTCATTTGGGCGGAGGCTGATGCTGGTTGAAGATAAATCCGTATCACTTTTCTAATCTGGTTCTGATTTTCTTTAAATAAAGCACTATCAGAGCTAACTACCGCTATTTTATCTTTGATTTTTATATTGTTTATCGGTAAATTTTTTTTATTACTACCAACAATTTCTGTCGCTTGGTCAAGAATAACCTCGGTTTTTTTATTATCTTTTTTTTCATTAATAATAATTGAGTTTCCGGTAATTTTTTCCACCTCACCAACCAGAGTTTTCTTTTCATTAGCCGATACCTGATTGACTTCTTTTTTACCCACTCCTAAAACTACCCCCAAATTTTCTTCGGCCAGCGAAGGAATCGTCAGGATTAAAAGAAAAATCAAAACGAGGAAACTAAAGAAAAATTTTTTTCCAGTTTTCATAGCTTATTATGTATCATTAACCACATCCATGGTAACGCTTTTTTCTTCTCCAGATAAATCAAAGGCGGTAATGGTCAAACTGTTGATGCCGGGAACTAATTTTATTTCGGCGTTGAAATTGCCCAAGGAATCGCTTTCTACCGAAGCTTCATCGTTTTCTGTATATAAAATAATTGTCGCCTTGGCCGAAGTTTTTCCTTCGACTTTCAGCTTGTTGTCTTCGATCACTGCTCTATCAGTTGGGCTGATAATTTTTAAATCAAATGATGGCTTGACGACAGGGTTGGTTGGTATCGCGGTCACTGCTTTTTGATAGGCTTTTTGTTTTTGATTAATTAATAGGGCAAAATAGTAAAGATAGCCGATTAGAATAAAAAATAACAACGCCAATAGTAATAGTCGACCAGTGAATTTAGAACTTCTTTTAAGAGAAGAAAGTATTTTTTCTGAAAGAGGGGTAAAATTTTTTCCCGAATCCATTAATTTATTTTAACAAAATTAAATAAAAGTCAAGAAATAAATTAAGGTGAAAATTGAATATTTAAAAAAATTACAAATCGCTATCTCCGGCCGCAAAAGCTAAGTTAAGCTAGTCAATCCCAAGAAGGGACAGTGATTCGTCCGGCATTGGCGACTAAAACAAATAAATCAGCAACCGGTGGATAAAGCCATTTTCCAATAGGCAATTTGGCCATATCTAGTGTCAAAACCGGACCCAGTCGCTGCAATCGTTCTTTAATTATTTGTAAAGCCTGTTGCCGGTGCTGATATTCTTCCCAAGAATGGTAATCATCGCTTGGACTGTTTCCCCGATCGCCACTGCCGGCAGTAAAAAAAACCTGGCCTTTTCGCCTTTCTTTTCCTGTTGAAGTAACCATTTCTATTAAGCTTTCTGCCAAACTTAAAGCCTTATTTCTAAAAGTTTGTTTTCTTCTTGGGTCGCCGCCGATCATCCATGGATCAATTCTTGCGGCCACCACTATTCCAAATTTTTCCTTACTAAATGGCGGTTGATGAACTAACTCTCTGGCGTTAACAGGGTATGTCTTGGTTCCAATCTCCAAAACTCTTTCTGCCCATCCGGCACCAATTTCAAGAGCGGTCTTGTCATTATCAACGCAGACAATTCTTCCTGGTCTTAATTCAAAAACAAGCGCTTCTTGTTGTTGTAATTTTGAAAAAATCTCTCGTGCTTTTTCAAGAGTAATGGTAGCCAGCATACCAGAACTAATCATACCCATAATGGCTGGTAAATTATTTACCCTTATAGAAATAGAAAAAGGGTAAATGTCGGAAATTACTGTGCCGGCACCGAGAAATAATTTATCACTCTGAAAACTTTCTGGATTAATTAATCCTGCGGCACGAAGAAATTCTGTGGTTCGGAAAAAATTCATTGTTCTGAATATTGACGGAGAAAAATTCCTATCTTTTCCACTTATTTCTACAGTAAATATCTCTTGGGAAAATTGAATAAAATGTAAAAAAACAATAAGGGCATGTAATTCGGCGATTAAAAAAGCTTCTTTGCCTGTCAACCGCTCGCCATTTAAAAATTTTTCGTGGGCTTTCGACAATAATGACTGATTATCAAATAAAAATTTAGCTAGGCTGATTTCTGATTGAGTTATTTTTCCGATCTCACATAATTCTGATTGTCTTAATGAAATCGAACGAGATTCAGACATTTTAAATTTTTAACTTGACTGTTTTAATTGCTTAAATTATAAATTATTTATTTTATAATTTAATTGTAATATTGTCATATAATACTATTTTTTTATTTTATCCTTGCTTTTAAAAATTTTTTAACTATCGATGAAAAATGGAAGAAAAAGACCAAAATTTTGATTCAAAAGCGAAACAACAGCGTCCTGATATAATAGCTCAAACTTCTTGGATAAGGGATTTGTTGAAAGATAATTTAAATCCGATAAAACCGGGGGCTTTAGTACTAGTTTTAGCTTGCGGATCAGGAGTTGAGCTGCCACATATAAGAAATTTTGCAGGCGAAAAGGCAATTATCCATGCTTTTGATATTCTGCCTCCAGACCAAACAGAAAGAAATTGTTTTTTAGGACCAAAGATTAAATATCATCGGATAGACATTCGAAATTTAAACCAAGTATTGAATGCGGCTGGAAGAACTGATGGACAATTACCTGATTTAATTATCTGCCGATCGCCTAAAATTATAGAAATTATCGGACCGGGTAAAGTTGTCCGTCAAGATTGGTGGATAGATGTTTTAACCCAATATGCGCAAATAGTAGTTAATAATGGCGGCCAAATGCTAATAACCACATACACAGAAGAAGAACAAATTTTATTAGCTAAAGCAATGGAAAAAATAGGTTTAGAACCGATAACCGGCCAGAATGAATTATGCCCAAACAGGTTTCGAAGAGAATATATCGGAGAAGATGGAACGACAAGAATTGCCGGAATCGATCGATATACAATTGTTGTCAGACCGATTTTAATTTAAAATAACTTTTTTCTTCTTGGCAAAGATATTGGATATAGGCAGCGCCTTCCGGCCGGCAAAGATTAGGCTGGTTGGCCGACGCGATCAACCGGTAGAAATAATTACCGAATCAATTATTTTCTCAAACAAATTAATAACTTTATTATCTATTTCATCGCCAACAATTTGGGTAGTGATTATATATTTCCCATAAATCCACTCCGAACCATAAAATTCTCCCCAAAAATTAGATAGTTTGTCAGTCAGCCTAAATGGCGAATAAAAAACCGCAGAATATTGATAATGATATTTTTCTTTGCTGGTTTTATAAAATTCGTAGTTTATCCCTTTTGCTGTTTTTCTAACTTTGTTTTTATCCATTAAAATTAATGGATCTTTAATTTCATTTTTTGATCGGTACTCAACCGCTTCAATTTTTATCCGGCTAAAGGATCGTGGATATTCTCTTGAATTTAATTCCTCTTCGCAAATTTTTTGTTGATCTTGATTGGGTTTTTCAGGCCAGAGCAAGTTTTTTAAGGATTGGCAGGTTTTTTGGCGGCAATAAGTATAAAAACCTTTTTCATCATATCCGGAAAAATAACATTCCCAGTCTTGATGAAAATTCGGGATTCTGATAGCAAACAGGAGAGAAGTGGGATCGGTTATATTATATTTTTGATTCATTAACGATAATTCAATATCACAATAAGGTGTTTTATCTGCTTTTATTGTTACTGTAGGAGTAATAATATTTTTTTTAATTATTTGACCATTATTGTTTTCAGCTGGTTGCCTATTTTTTCCCAAAATAAATCCAAAAACAAAAAAAATTACAAAAAAAATTAAAACAGAAATCTTTGTTAAAAAAACTGAAGGGAATAGGCGTTTTAACAGAGACATAAAATAATTATATCAAACACTATAAATTAGTAATGAAAATTAAATTTTTGATAATTTGCAACTAATATTTAAGGATGTTTTAATGTTATAATAATTAAATGGATATCCAATTAATAATTGAAGGGGTAACAGCAATTATTTTTGGAGTTTTAGCTCAAAGCAATAAAATCAATGAACTTTTTATCAAAAGTATTAATAAATTTAATGGAGTAGAAACAAAAATTACCCCAACAACCTACAATTACCAGCGAATAGTGGGAATTATAGCTATAATTAGTGGTATTATTTTGCTTTATTTTGGATTAACAAAATAATGGATAGAATTAATATTTTAGTAATTATTTTAGGATGGATAACATTTATTCATAGTTTAAATAAGGATTTTTGGATTTTTATTCTAGTTTTTTTTGTTTCTGGTTTTTGCTTTTTTATCACTAGTTTTTTTCGATTAAAAAAAGATTGGTATAGAAAATACTTGATGTTTAGCAATGAAATACATGGAAAAGAAACTTTTATTACTCCATATGCTATTGAAGGGAAAAAATTTGGAGGAATAGTGGGTATAATTGTTGGCTTAATAATATTGCTTACAACTTTATTTATAACAATATTATTAGCCCATTTTCATTATATCTAATAATCTTTAACTTAATTCAAAACGGTCTTCGGAACAAAGTCAAAAAAGAGTAGCCTTTATATGACTTGTTAATCTTTCATGAAGGTCAGAAGTAAAACCTATATAAAAATTATTATCTTTTAAACTTTGCAAGACATAAACACAATATTTTAATTTCTTCATTTAATTTGACTCTTATAAATTTTAAAAAGAGTCATTTTTGTCATGTACTAGAGTTGCTTGGCAACACAGTACGCGACCATGAACCGTGCTTTGCTCTGGTTCATGGTCCAGGCTGGTGGAGGATGTTAGAATTTTTTATATAAATTCCTAGATTTTTTTATATACTATTTATATGTCAGAAACAAATTTTACACCTGAAAGCTTAACTCGTACACTTGCAGGAAGACAAGTAGGAAGAAACGAACTTGATCCAATAATTGGAAAGCTAGAAGCTTTAACTCAAGAACATGTGGAAAGCGAAGGTAGAAGAATGACTAATAATTTATCTTCATTAACAGGACAAAAAACAGAAACTATCACAAAAACTATTAAACAACAAAAAATAGCAGCTATACAAGCTGAAGGCGCTAGAGTTCAAGGTCAATATGAAAAAGAAATTCAAGGAGCAAAAACAGATGAAGAAAGAGCTAGAATTCAGCAAAAATATATTTCAGAATTTAATCCCTCTGATTATAAAAGGGGATTTTATAGATACGAAACTGATGATAGGAAAATACAATATATGACTCCAATAGAAACTGTTTATGGTATTGCTTCTATTGAAAATGCATTATTTGATCAAATCCGTGAACAAATGATTAAATCAGGAGAAATAAAAAATCCTCAAAAATTAACACCTGAAGACCATCAAAAAATTCAAAGAAGAATAGATAGAAAATTAAGCAGTATTGCTTTAAATTATCTAAGAGGGATAACTTTACCAAATCCCATTGGACAGAGTTTTGTTAATAAGGCCATATCAGATTCTTATAAACTTTTAGAAAGTCTGGGATTACTTACACCCGATAAAAACTCTCAACATATTAAAAATGCAAAATTAGAAAATGAGCAAATTAAACCCGCAGAAACCGTAAATGAAATTGAATCTGTTTTAAGGCAAGCAATTACAGAAAATAAATCAATAGCGGAATTTTTTAAATCGTCAGATATTGTCCTTTTTGGAGAAAGACATATAGATTATGCTATACCTGAATATTTATTAAGTATTATCCCTATACTAAGAGAGAATGGTATTACATCTTTTGGTTTTGAAATTCCAGTAACAGAAGAAAATTTGGAAATAATAAATGAAATTAATCAGGGAAATTTAGAACGAGTAAAAGATATTGACTGGTCTTTAGGTTTTGGAGCTCCAGAAGTAAGACAATTAAAAGAAAATTTTGTTAGACAATTAGTAGAAAATGGTATTAGAGTGTATGCTTATGTTCATTGGGATAAAAATTTCCCAACTTCGTATTCTGCTGAGGAAAGTGAAAAAAAAGCGGCAGAAATAATAAAACAACATCAACAACAAGGAAAAACAGCGGTTTTAGCAGGAGAAGCCCATGTTTCTTTAACAGAAAGAAGACAGTCTCCTAATCTTGGTCAAATTTTAAAACAAGAATTAGGCTTAAAAACTACAATTATTGTTTTTCAAGGAGGAATGACTGATCCATTAGAGTATGATCGCAGTCCTTCTGGTTTAATAAGAAGAGCAATGAGAAAAATAACCTTAAATAAACCCGTTTTAGTTGAATATCTTATAAAGGGAATTAATTGCGATTTAATTATAGTCCTTCCTGAAAAACCTCTTAAATCTGCACAAGAAATTCCTCAAAACTAATAGTAATTTTTTACCTTCAAGATTTTCTACCCCACCCCTGATTCCACTATATTTTAGTTTCATTAAAAAAACATTTAAGCATTGTTTTTAAAGTTGTTTTTCCTCGATTACATTTAAGATATTCTTCTCGACGTTTGGCGTCTTTTTCGTTTCGATATGCCTCGTAATGGATTATCTCAAAAGGAGCATAATGCTTTGTGGAGATATTTAATTTTGAATTATGTTCTTTAAATCTTCTTCTTAAATTATCAGTAAAACCAATATAGATAAAATCATAATTTAGACTTTTTAAAATATAAACATAATAAAATTTCATAAATAATTTATAAAAAAGAAGTTAGTTTTATTTCAATAGACTATAGTCTACAAAATTATTGATTTAGAAGATTGTTAAGCTATAAATTAATATTAATTTTGGACGGACACAAGACTGCGCCCGTCCCAGGCTTTCTTTGCAGATTATAAAAGTTTTTTTGTTATCCTACATTGTTTGGGACAAGACCAGGCGCCGAATGGTGCCTGGTCCAGGGGGGAGGATTCGAACCTCCGCAGCCTTGCGGCGACAGTTTTACAGACTGTTCCGATTGTCCACTCCGGCACCCCTGGTAAAAAAAGAATCAAAAAAAATTATATCATATCAAAAAAATAAAGGCATTAATTAGAAGATAAATAAAGCAGAAAAAATAAAAAAATTATTCAATTTTAAATACTTCTGCCCCTTCTTTTACTGGTTGATCGACTTTAATACCAATACTATCCCCTTTTTTGGCCGATTCGATTTTTTGGTGGTCCAATTCCATTGATAAAATTTCCTGCTCAAAAAGGTCTTTTCCATGACGAATAAATTTTATTTTATCACCGACTTTTAAATCATCGTCCAAATCAATTATTGCCACTTGAATTTTATTATAAAAATGGGCGACCTTCCCTATTTTTTTATCAACCATTGTTTTCACCTCCTTTCAATTTTTTTTGGCAACCGGATATATAAGTATTATAATAGATCTTCTAAAATCAATATGAAGAATCAACCAATTGGTGTTTTTGACTCTGGTATCGGCGGACTGACGGTTGTCAAAGAAATCATTAAAACACTACCAAATGAGGGAATTGTTTATTTGGGTGACACCGCCCGGGTCCCTTATGGAACACGAGACAAAAAAACCATCACCGAATTTGCGGTTGAAATGACAAATTTTCTTTTAAAACAGAGGATAAAAATTTTAGTCGTCGCCTGCCATACTGTTTCTGCTGTCTGTCTTGATAAAATAAGGAAAATTTCTCCAGTTCCTGTAATCGGTGTGGTAAGACCGACGGTAAAATATCTGACAGGAAATAAAAAAATAAAAAGGATTGGGGTCATTGGAACAAGAGCAACCATAAACAGCCGGATCTATGAAAAAGAATTCCGGAAAGTAAACAAAGAATTAGTAATTATCAACAAAGCCTGCCCGCTATTTGTTCCTTTGGTTGAGGAAGAATTAATTAATCATCCGGCCAGCAAATTAATTGCTAAAGATTATCTAAAAATATTCAACAATAAAAAAATTGATGTCCTGATTCTTGGTTGCACCCACTACCCTTTTCTTAAAAAGACCATCCAAACAGTCATCGGAAAAAAAATCGAATTAGTTGATTCTGCCAAACCATTAGCCAAAGAGCTTAAAAAAATTTTAATGAAACGAAATTTGCTGACCACCAAGCGGATAAAAACGTATCAATTTTTCGTCACTGATTCTCCTGATAAAATTCATCGATTAGTTAATTGTTTTTTTAATAATCACTTTCCCGGAAAAATTAAAAAAATCAGTATAAAATAATTTATTAATGAAGATTCATAAAAATATAAAAATTCTTGCCTGGTTTAATTTTTTTAGCGAATTAAAACTTTATGCGCCGGTTTTTATAATTTATTTAAGTCAGATTACCGGTTCCTTTACTTTGGCAATGAGTATTTTTTCTGTTGCCACTTTATCTTCGGCGATATTTGAGTTGCCAACGGGAATATTTTCTGATTTTATCGGCAGAAAGAAGACTTTAATTTTAGGAGCTTTCTTTGCAGCGGTCAATTCAATTTTTTATGCCATCGGCGGGTCTTATTTTATTTTATTTATGGGGGCGATTTTTTATGGTCTGTCACAAGCTTTTTATAGCGGAAATAACGACGCTCTCCTTCATGATTCTTTAACCGAAGTAAAAAGCATTCATCTTTATGATGAATATCTGGGAAAAACCAAAGCGATGTTTCAACTCGCTCTTGCTTTAGCGGCAGTATTAGGAAGTGTCATCGCTAATTATTCATTTGCGTTAGCAATGTGGCTGTCAGTCATCCCTCAAGTTTTTTGCTTTTTATTAGGTTTCTTTATTGTCGAACCAAAAATATACTTAGAAAAAAAACAGGCTGATGTTTTTCGACATTTTAAAGAAGCCCTTAGAGATTTTTTAACTAATGAAAAAATTAGATTATTAAGCTTGTCTTCGATCATTGGTGATGCCATTGGTGAAGCAAATTTTCAATTTCAAGCTGCTTTTTATAAATTGGTTTGGCCGATTTGGGCAATCGGAATAGCGAAAATTATCTCTTATTTGGGAGCGACCGCCGGATATTATTTAAGCGGCAAAATTATTAAGAAATTTACCAAAATAAAAATTTTAATTATCAGTAGTATATATTCGCGTTTGACTAATATAATCGCCGTACTTTGGCCGACAATTATCTCTCCTGTACTGATGTCGTCTAACGCTTTATTTTATGGCTTAACTAATATCGCCCGCAATGCTCTTTTTCAAAAAGAATTTAAACCCCATCAAAGGGCGACGATGGCTTCTTTAAATAGTTTTTTTAGCAGTCTTTTTTTCAGTATTATCGCTGTCCTTGTCGGCTATGTCGCCGACCAACTTAAGCCAGCAAAAGCTATTTTTATTTTTCAAATTTTAGCCTTCTTGATCACTTGGCTTTACTGGAAATTTTCTAAGATCTCGGATTGATCAACTCAAAACTCCGATTCAACCTAAGCGACAACTTTAATATTCGGGCATTGACGGTGCCGCAGGCGTATTATCCTTTTTTTCAGGAATATCGGTCACTAAGGCTTCTGTCGTCAAAATCATAATCGCCACCGATGAGGCATTTTCCAAGGCCGAGCGCACCACTTTTGCCGGATCAATTATCCCTTTTTTAAACATCGAGCCAAAGTCTAAAGACATCGCATCAAAACCATAATCATCATTTTCATGCTCTTCCACTTTTCTTAAAACCCAGCCGGCATCCATCCCGGAATTCGTGGCAATCATTTTTAAGGGCTCGGCTAAAGCTTTGTAGACGATATCTACGCCGGTCTTTTCTTCATCAAATTCCATTTTTTTCTTCAAAGCCGATAAAACTTTTCTGGCGCGAAGAAGAGTCACTCCACCGCCGGCGACGATTCCCTCTTCTAAGGCCGCTTTAGTCGCCGCTACTGCATCATTGACCCTTTCTTTCTTTTCTTTAAGCTCAATTTCGGTGGCAGCGCCAACATTGATTACCGCCACTCCACCAGAAAGTTTGGCTAATCTTTCCTGAAGTTTTTCTTTATCAAATTCTGAAGTGGTTTCTTCTAGTTCTCTTCGGATTTGAGCAATTCGGGCTTTAATTTTTGTTTGATCGCCTTTGCCGCCGATGATCCGACAATTTTCTTTATCGGCCCAAACTTTATCAGCGCGGCCGCAGTCTTCGACTTCAACATTTTCTAGTTTTTTACCTAAATCTTCGGAAATAACTGTCCCGCCAGTTAAAATAGCAATATCTTCAAGCATTTCTTTGCGGCGGTCACCAAAACCGGGCGCTTTGACGACTAAAGCATTAAACGTGCCTCTTAATTTATTGACAACTAAAGTGGCTAAGGCCTCGCCTTCAACTTCATCAGCCAAAATCACTAAATTTTTCGATACTTTCACAAATTTTTCCAAAAAAGGAAGAAGATCAGAAACCGCACTTATCTTTTTATCGGTAATTAAAATATAAGCATCTTCAACTTCGGCCACCATTTTGTCGGGATCGGTAGCAAAATAGGGAGAAGCAAAACCGCGATCAAATTCCATTCCCTCTTTATATTCAATTTCCATCTGAAGGCCTTTTCCTTCTTCTACAGTGACAACACCATCTTTACCAACTTTTTTAATCGCTTCAGCAATTAAGTTGCCGATTTGGGCATCAGCGGCGGAAATAGTAGCAATCTGAGCAATCTCTTCTTCATGATCGAGAGAAACTTTTTTGGCCATTTTTTTTACTTGGGCAACCACTTCTTTTACTGCCTCCTCAATCCCTCTTTTAAGAATCATTGGATTGGCGCCGGCAGTAATATTTTTTAAACCCAAATTAACCATCGCTTGAGTTAATAAAGTAGAAGTAGTCGTCCCGTCGCCGGCGACATCATTGGTTTTTGATGCCGCCTCTTTGACTAATTGAGCTCCCATATTTTCAAACGGTTCTTCCAAATCAATTTCTTTTGCCACTGACACGCCGTCGTGGACAACATTGGGAGCTCCCCATTTCCTATCCAAGGCGACATTTCTGCCCCTGGGACCCAAAGTGGTGACCACAGCTTTGGCTAAAATATTAACACCTTTGGCTAGTTTCTGTCTAGCCTCTTCAGAAAATTTAATTTGTTTTGCCATAGTTTTTAAATAATAAACTTATAATAAAAATTTTTACCTAACTAAATAAAATTTTATCCAACCACCGCCATTATATCTTTTTGTTCGATTAAGAGCCATTCTTCTAAACCCACTTTGACTTCGTTACCGCCCCATTTTTTATAAAGAACTTTTTGGCCTTTCTTAATCAACATTGGTAAAATCTTGCCTTGATCATTAAACCCGCCCGGACCAACTGCCATTACCTCACCCACTTGAGGTTTTTCTTTGGCCGTGTCAGGAAGAACAATTCCGGAGGCGGTTTTTTCCTCTTCTTTTAAAGGTTTAATTAATACATAATCAAAAAGAGGCTGAATTTTTGGTTGAGAATTTTTTACCATAGATTTTTAATAAAAAAACTTGTAATATGTTTTTTAGTGAAATTATATTATAAAAAATTTAGTGGTTTTGTCAAGTGAATAATTTGTCTGCTAATTTTAACAATTAACTAAAAACCATGGACAATCAAGACGATCAAGGCATTTTTAAAGAAATAGAAAGACTGCAAAAAAAACTACTGGCGGCCACCCTGCCTTCTGACTTGCGACAAAAAGCTCAAGAACAAATTGACAGAATTAATTTGGCGATAAAATATGGGGCTAATTTTTCTCAGATAGATATTGTCAATAAATATATTGATTGGATTGTCAACTTACCTTGGGAAACAACTACGGAAGATATCCTTGATCTAAATCATGCCAAAAATATTTTAGATAAAAATCATTATGGATTGGAAAAAATTAAAAACAGAATTTTGGAGTATCTTTCGATTTTAACTTTACAAAAACAAAAAAGTAATTTAACAACTTATCATGCTCCTGGTCTTTTTTTTGTCGGTCTGGTTGGCACCGGCAAAACATCTTTCGCTATTTCTCTGGCCGAAGCTCTGGGAAGAAAATTTGTCAGAATTCCTTTTGGCGGCCTCTCTTCGGCGCTTGATTTGCGCGGGCAATCCAAAACCACTCCTGAGGCTGAACCGGGACTGATTATCCGCGCCTTAAGGAAAACCGCCAGCAAAAATCCTGTAATTTTGCTTGATGAATTAGACCGAATTGCTCCCGAAGCCAGACCAGAAATAATGGGAGTTTTAATTGAGCTTTTAGATCCGGCCCAAAACATTAATTTCACTGATTATTTTATTGATTATCCTTTTGATTTGAGACAAGCAATTTTTGTGGCGACCGCCAATAATACCAATAACATTTCTACCGCTGTCTTAGATCGTCTGGAAGTCATTACCATGCCTTCTTATACCGATGAAGAAAAAATTGCCATCGCTAAAAATTATCTCCTCCCCCGGCTCCTTAAAGAAAGCGGTTTGACCGAACAAAATTTAAAAATTGATGATAACCTCTGGCTTAAATTAACCCGGCCGCTGGGCTTTGATGCCGGCTTGCGAAGCCTTGAAAGAACGATTGAGGGAATTGTTAGAAAAGTGGCTTTTAAAATCGTCAGTGGTCAAGGAACAAGTTTTTTGATCGACGAAACTAATTTTAAAGAATATATAAGTTAAGATTTTTAAGTATATCTATCGGCAACTTTTGAGGCGCCATAAGATTGTGGTTTTATTTTAACATCATAACCGCTGCTTCTGATCATTCCAACTACCTCGGTAATCAAATCTCTTGTCTCTCCGTTTTTACCGATATCGACATGGATTTGGATGTTGTATTTGGAAATGCCATTGGTCTTAAAAAAATTGACAAAATTTTCTGAAGTTTGTAAAGACATTGTCGCTTCTTGATAAATCCTTTCTTTAAGGCTGATTTTTCGCTTAATTACTTCTCGCCGCCAAAAATATATTCCACCGTAACCAACCCGATGAATAATAAGGGCGGAAACAAAATCATAAGTCTCTTTTTTTACTTTCTGCGAATCTGAACCAACAATAATTTCATAATGGGCCTTTTTGTCAGAGGCCATAAAAGAAGAGATAATTTTTTTCAAATCTTCTAAACTAACTTTACCGTATGTCGGACTATAATACATAAGTTATCCTTTGATATTTCCTATCGGCTTAAAATAAGCGACTGGCTTTGACAAGCCGGCCAGATTTATAGATTTTACCACATCGGAAATGTTTTTGTAAGCAACGCCCGCTTCTTCTGCCAATCCGGCAAATGAAGCTGATTTGACATAAATCCCTTTTTGTTTCATCTCTTGCCAGAGCTTTTCACCCCTGATTTCTTTTTTTGCCCTTGCCCGGGACATGGTCCGGCCGGAGCCATGGGCAGTCGAACCATAACTTTTGAGCAAAGCCTCATTGGTACCCATCAAAAGATAGCTTCCTGTCTCCATCGAACCTCCAATAATTACCGGCTGATTAGGAAAAGATCTGGTTGCCCCTTTTCGGTGAATAAAAAAACGCCCTTTTTTTTGACTTTCCGGAACTTGATGATTCTCAAATTTACCAATGTTATGGGCAACATCATAAACTAGATCCATGGCCAGCTCTTCAGCTTTCTTACCCAAAACCTGGCTAAAGACTTTTCTAATTTGATAAGTAATCAACTGCCGGTTAACAAAAGCAAAATTAGCCGCACCAGCCATCGCTGATAAATAACTTTTTGCCTCAGTCGTCTTTATTGGCAAACAGGCTAATTGACGATCTTTTGGCCGATAATTAAAACCGGTCATTTTTTTCTCAAACAAACGCAAATAATCTGAACAAACCTGATGGCCCAATCCCCGAGATCCGCAATGAATCATCACCATAACCTGATTTTCGGCAATAATTCCTAATTTTTCTGCTGATGATTGATCAATAATTTTTTCCACTTTTTGAATTTCCAAATAATGATTGCCTGAACCTAAAGTGGCTAATTGATTTATTCCTCTTTCTTTTGCCTCTTTAGAAATGGCAAAAAAATCTGCTCCGGCAATCCGGCCGTTATTCTCAATATGGTTAATGTCTTTTTCCCAGAGAAAATTTTTCCAAGAAGATAATTCAAAAACCCCGCCCTCAATAATTTTTTTTAAATCATTTTCTTTAAATTTTAAAAATCCCCGGCGACCAAGACCGGCAGGAACCGCCTCAAAAAGTTTGTTAATTAGTGGCCGAATCCAAGATTTTAATTGATCAAAGAAAAGATTGGTTTTTATCAAACGCATACCACAATTTATATCGTAACCAATGGCTCCGGGTGAAATATAACCGTCAGTCCCATCCATAGCAAAAACAGTTCCAATCGGAGCGCCATAACCCGAATGGGCATCGGGCATAAGACAAACCGGGCCAACTAATCCGGGCAATTCTGCCACATTTTTTGCCTGAAGAAAAACCGCCTCTTCCATTTTTTTTATGAGGTCTTCTTCGGCAAAAACAAAAATCACTTCGGTGTTAGGGGTTTTTTCTATCTTCCAAATGGCTTCAGTTTTTTTCTGTAAATCAAAATTAAATATTTTCATTTTAGACATCAAAAACTAGTTTTGCCCGGTAATAATTTTTTGCCTTTTTAACTAAAAAGCTATGGTAAGTAAGGGCTTTTATATCAGTTTTTATTGGCAGGGTTAAAGAAATTTTATCACCAATTAATTGACCAATTAAATGATTTTTTAACAATCTTAATTTAGCTTCTTTAAAAAGGATATTTTGACTATCTTTTAAGTAAATCAATTGCTCGACAAAATTAAATAGCAATTTGGGGAAACTTGATTCTTTTATCTTGATTTTTATTTTATATTTAGATTTTAATTTCTTAATATCGGTAATGATTGAGGTAAAAGCTAACAAACTATTTTTTAATAATTTTTCTTTATCTTGACCATAAACAACGACCATGATATCGGCGATACTTTTGTTCTCATCTAAAAACCATTTTTTCATAATTATATTTTAGCATTCTGGTATACTAATATGAGGTTGATTGAGCCTGATGACGAAGTGAAAATTCAGCTTAGGGTCCCAGTATATCTTGTCAAATGGCCCGGTGGCGAAGAGGTAACGCGGTTGTCTGCAAAACAACTATGCACCGGTTCAAGTCCGGTCCGGGCCTCTATAAAATTTGATTTGGCTGTGTGTGATCCCGAAGCTCTATTCCGACAAAGTCGGAAACATGCTTCTGGAATAAAATAGTTATTGGGGGGATTCGATTCCCCTTCAAGCTTCAAGATTAGCTTTTAAATAAAGGCTAAATTTGGAGGGTTGGCCGAGCGGTTTATGGCGCAGGTCTTGAAAACCTGTGGGCGAAAGCCCTCAGAGGTTCGAATCCTCTACCCTCCGCCAGTTGAGGGGGATATATTTCTAAATAACTTTCCTCAAATTTAAAAAGAAAAAAATAGTAAAATAGAAAAATGTTTTATTTTTCCATCGTCATTCCCACTTTAAATGAACAAAAAAGACTTCCTAATCTTTTAATTTGCTTGGAAAACCAAACGGAAAAAGATTTCGAAGTTATTATCTCGGACAGCAATTCGGTCGATGGAACAAGATTGGTGGCCAAAGAATTTGAGAAAAAAATAGTCAATTTAAAATTTGTCAATTCAAAAGCAAAAAATGTCAGCGCCGCCAGAAATTTTGGGGCTTCTTTAGCTAAAGGAAATTATTTAATCTTTTTTGATGCCGATGTAGAATTTGAAAAAAACTTTTTAGAAAAAGTTAAAAAATTAACAAAAAATAATAATTTAGACGTATTGACTGTATGGAATCGTCCGAAAGAAAAAAAATTGACTTTCCTGTTTATTCTTGGTCTTTTAAACTTATCAATGAGTATTTTTCAAAATATCAAACCATCGGCTAACGGCCCCTGTATTATTATTAAAAAAAATTTATTTGACCGGTTAAAAGGCTTTGATGAATCAATTGTTTTTGGTGAAGATTTCGACTTAATCCAAAGGGCTGATCGGCTAAAAGCTAATTTTAAAGTTTTTCCAAAACCAATTCTTTATGTCTCAACAAGAAGATTTGAAAAAGAAGGAATTTTTTTAAGTCTTTACAAATCGATTAAAGCAATTATTTATCAATTATTCCTTGGACCGATAAGAAAACCAATTTTTGAATATAAAATGGGAGGGCAATATTATGAAAATAAAAAATGAAGTTTCTGCCGGCGGAATTGTTTATAAAAAAATCGTACTTAATTCAAAAACCGATCGTTTGTGGTTGGTATGCCAACACTCTCAACATAAAGGCTGGGTTTTCCCTAAGGGACTAGTTGGCGATAAAAAAGCCGATGAATCGATGGAAGAAGCCGCTTTACGAGAAGTAGAAGAAGAGGGCGGTGTCAAAACAAAAATTGTCGGCCACCAACCGATTAAAGTCCAATATATGTACCGTTTTCAGAACTATTTAGTCAAAAAAACGGTTTATTATTTTTTAATGGAATATCTTTCAGGTGATCCAAAAAACCATGACTGGGAGGTTTCAGAAGCTAAATTTATTACCGAAGATGCGGTAAAAAAAATTCTCACTTATCCATCTGATAAAGAAGCTTTCAATAAAATATTGACTTTTTTAAAAAAAATAAACAACCATATCCATTAACCACGCTCACGCTCACTACAATTAATTAATTAATTGTAGTAGAGAGTTTTTAAGTGGTATTGTTAATGTGGTTGTTAATTTTTGATTCTGTCATAGATTTTGTCTCAATAGATATTTTGTCTCAATAGATATTTTTGCCCTAGTTTTATCAGTCGCCCATTAGTTGTTTATTGGTTATTTATTATTTATTTATCTTTTGCTTATTGTTACTTTAATTATTTATTTTAAGAGTCGGTGTTGAAAGTCAAAAAAGTATTACAAACATTCTTGGCAGTCTTTAATCGTTGTTATTTTTGGAGCGGTGGAAGGGATTCGAACCCTCGACCTTCTCCTTGGCAAGGAGACATTCTACCACTGAACTACCACCGCTTTGGTGCCGAGGGTCAGAGTCGAACTGACATCTGAGGTTTTTCAGACCCCCGCCGTGACCACCTTGGCTACCTCGGCTTAAAAAATCTTGGTATTAATTATAAAAAATAAATCAAATCTTATCTTCTGATTTAGAAACTAAACCAATTTTAACTAAACTATTTTCTTGTGGAGCCGGATGGAATCGAACCATCTACATCGATCTTATAAGGATCGCGTTCTGACCGGTGAACTACGGCTCCTATTATAAACTTATTTATTATACAAAATCAAATATCACTTTGAAAAAGTTTTTTTATTTATTGAATTGTCAATAACAATAATATGAAAAAGTTTTAACCTGTTTTGAAAAAGGGTAAAAGCCATAAAGAGCAAAGAAGAAAAAATATCTCAGTGGACCGAAGGAGACTTGAACTCCTAACCTCTGCAATGCGAATGCAGCGCTCTACCGTTGAGCTATCGGCCCTATTTTAAACGGTTAATTTTTTAATAACTTGGTGTCTCCGGAGAGAATTGAACTCTCATCAAAGGCTCCGGAAGCCCTTATTCTATCCGTTGAACTACGGAGACATTACTTGATTATTTGTAGCAATATTATAGCAAGAATTATCCGATATATTCCAAACAAAACTAAGGAATTTTTCTTCAAATAAGCAATCAGCCATTTAATTGAAAAATAAGCGGTAATAAATGAAGTAATTAAACCTAAAGATAAAATTAAAAGATGACCATCGCCTAAAATTAATTGAAAATTGGTTTTTAATAAATCAAGTCCTGATGCCGCTAAAATTGTTGGTACCGCCAATAAAAAAGAATATTCGGCTGCCTCCTCCCGCCGGTAACCCATAATCATCATCGCCACGATCACTATCCCCGACCGAGAGACACCTGGAACAACTGATAAAGCTTGATTAATGCCAATAATGATCGCTTCGGTTATAGTCATATCTTTGATTGATTTTTGCAGAAAAAGTTTTTGCTTTTTGATTAAAAACTCGGTTAATAAAAAAATCAACCCGACGGAAATAAGAGAAAAAAATATTAAATTATATGACTCAAAAAATATGTTTTTTATCGTCTTATAAAGTAAAAAACCAATAACGGCTGTCGGAATAAAGGAAAAAATAATTTTTTTGATTAACAGTTTATTGGATAAAATCAAACGAAGATAAATAAAAATTACCGCCATTATCGCTCCCGACTGAATGAAAACCTCAAAAAATTTTTGAAAGTCATTTTGGGAAAGTTTCAATAAGAGGCTGGCTAAAATTAAATGACCGGTCGAAGAAATTGGCAGAAATTCAGTTATTCCTTCGATTATTCCCAAAATAACTGAATGAAAAAGCGTCATTGATAAATTATAATTCATAAATGTATGAAAGTGGCAATTGTCCATGATCAGCTTTGTGAATTTGGCGGAGCAGAAAGAGTCCTTCTTGTTTTTAAAAAAATTTTTCCCCAAGCGAAAATTTTTACCTCTACTTTAAATTTTAAAAAACTGGGCAATCACAGGAATTTTTTTGAAAATTGTCAGGTCGAGGTCTCTTGGTTTGGTAAAATCCCAATTATAAAAAATTATTACTCGCCCTTTAGATTCCTTACCCCACAAATTTGGCAAAGTTTTGACTTCTCTCAATATCAATTGGTAATTTCTTCTTCGGGTTCGTGGATGAGTAAAGGAGTGATTACTAAACCACCGACCGTCCATATAAGTTATATTCATCACCCCCCCCGATATCTTTATGGATATGAAACCGCTATCGAATGGCAAAAATATCCTTTGATAAAATTATACGGCAATATTGTCAATCATTATTTACGGCTGTGGGATTACCAGGCATCACAAAGACCAGACTATCTAATCGCCAATTCTTATGAAACTCAACGACGAATTAAAAAATTTTATCGAAGAGAGGCCGAGGTAATTTATCCACCAGTCAATATTCCTAAAATAAATTTAAAAAACAAAAAACCTGTCGGTGATTTTTTTATTACCATTTCACGATTGGCCAGGGCAAAGCATATTGATATTTTAATTAGGGCAGCCAATAAAATGAAGTTAAAACTGAAAATTATCGGCAGCGGTAAAGATGAAAAAAATCTTCGTTCAATCGCCGGACCAACAGTGGAATTTTTGGGTAATCTTTCCGACGAAAAGCTTGGGAATTATTTATCAAAAGCCAAAGGTTTTTTATTTGCTGCGGTTGATGAGGAATTTGGCATTGCTCCAGTTGAGGCAATGGGCTATGGCTTACCAGTAATTGCCTATCGTTCGGGAGGAATACCGGAATATATCGAAGATGGAAAAAATGGCTTTTTATTTAACGAATTAAATGAAAACTTTTTAATGGAAAAAATCAAACAATTATTGGGCTTAAATCAAGAAACTTATTTTAAAATAAAATTGGCCGCCAGAAAAAAAGCCGAACAATTTAGTGAAGAAATTTTCCGAAAAAAGATTAAAAAAATTATCAAATCAAAAATAAAAATTTAATTTTATTATGCCTGAACTACCTGAAGTAGAAACAATAAAAAGAAGTCTAAAGCCAAAAATATTGGGAAAAATTATTGATCGGATAGAAATTTTATCGGCCAAAAACTTTATCGGTAATAAAAACGAAATTCTAAAACAGAAAATTATTGATGTAAAAAGATTTGGAAAAATTTTAGTAATTTACCTTTTTAATAAAAAGTGTTTAAATTTTCATTTAAAACTTACCGGACAAATACTTTACGCCAAAAATATCGACCAAGCCACTTTTAAAGAAATGATTCCTTTTACCAAAACCAATAAAATGCCGGCTAACACAACCCGGGTGATTATCAAATTTTCTGACCACTCTAGCCTTTTTTTTAATGATTTAAGAAAATTTGGCTGGATAAAAATTACCAATCAACCCCTGATCCCCAAAGGGATCGATGTTTTGTCAAATAATTTTTCCCCATCGCTACTTAAAAAATTGACCGCCAAAACCAAAAAACCAATTAAATTGCTATTGATGGATCAAGATTTAATTACTGGTATCGGTAATATTTATGCTAATGAGGCTTTATTTTTGGCTAAGATTCACCCACTGACTCCCAGCAATCAATTGTCTGAAAAACAAATTGAGAAACTTTTTTTATCAATTTTAAAAGCGGTAAAACAAGGAATTGAAGATCGAGGATCATCAGGGGCTGACGAAGCTTTTATTTTGCCTGATGGCTCAAAAGGAGAACACCAAAAAAATTTTTTAGTTTATCAAAGAGAAGGCAAGCCTTGTCGGGTTTGCCAAACTCCGATCAAACGAATTAAGCAAGGCGGCCGAAGCAGTTTCTTTTGCCCAAAATGTCAAAAATTATAAAAAATTTATTCGTATCTAATTGCTTCTACTGGTTCAAGTTCAGCGGCTTTTTTTGCCGGTAAAACCCCAAAAATTATTCCAATAAAACTACAAGTGCCAATCGCCATCAATATCGTCAGAAAATCTATATAAGAGGGAAGAAAATAATGAATTCCCATATTAATCAAGTAGGCAAAAATAAGAGCCAAAATACCAGAAGCAAAACACATAAATAAAGATTCAGCTAAAAAAAGCCATAAAACATCTTTTTTCCTCGCTCCAAAAGCCCGGCGAATCCCGATTTCTTTTGTCCTTTCGGTGACAGAAACATACATAATATTCATAATGCCAACTCCCCCAACGACTAAAGAAATACTGGCGATACCAACGAGGACAAAATTCAAAACATTGAAAATCGAATCAAGCATCGACATGGTTTCTTTTTGGTCTAACACAGAAAAACTGTTTTCATCATATTTTTTTTTAAGAATGGCAGTAATTTTTTCTTTGGTCGAGTCGATATTTTCTTTATTTTTTACTTTTAAATAAATAAACGGGTATTTTTTTTCGCCGTATATCAAGGATAAGGTACTTAATGGAGCATATACATGGGTATCTAAATCTGATCCTAATCCGCCACCACCTTTAGCTTTTAAAACAGCAATAATCTTATATGAATTCCCATCAATAGTAATTGTTTCATTAATTACATCGGTGTTGCCAAACAATTTTTTAGCCAAAACCGAGGAAATCATCACTACTTTACTTTTTTTATTACAATCCCTTTTCTCAATCAATCGGCCTTTTTCTAATTCTAAATTAAATAACTTGGAAATCTTTTCGTTGGCTCCCAATAAATCAATAATTTCTTCTTTGCCCTTAACTTCTGCCAAAGCTCCGGTTTTCCCAATGATGGGGGATATTTCAGAAACTTCGTTGATTTTTTCTATCTGATTAAAATCTCTGGCATCAAACTTTATCCCGCCAACCAGGCCGCCGCCACGGACAATACTTTTTTTACTTCCCGGATAAATATAAAGAAGGTTGGCACCTAAGCTTTCAAACTGGTTATTAAGATATTGTTTTAAACCTAAACCTAAACTATTTAAGAGAATAATTGATAAAATTCCGATAAAAATACCTAAAGAGGTCAAAAAAGTCCGCAGCTTATTTCTTTTAAAATCATCAAGCGAAGTCTTTAAAATGAAATAAAAATAATTCATTTAATTTTATTATAATTTTTTACATAGTCAATTTAATTTACATATTTTTAATTTTGATTTATTACTCATAACGAATTGCCTCGATCGGCGACAAACGAGCGGCCTTTCTGGCCGGGAAAATTCCAAAAAAAATTCCAATCGCCGAAGAAACAAAAATCGCTAAAAAAACTGATTTTATATCTATTAAAGCGGGGAAAAAGAATCTAACAAAATAAACAATTAGACAAGAAATTGCTAGCCCAATAATCCCGCCGATTAAAGAAAGAAGAATTGATTCGAAAAGAAATTGAAAAAGAATGTCTTTTTCCAGCGCCCCTAGGGCTCTTCTTATCCCGATTTCTCTTGTCCTTTCGGTGACGGAAACATACATAATATTCATAATACCAACGCCACCAACAATTAAAGAAACAGCGCCGATACCAACCAAAACCATATTTAATACCGAAAAAATCGATTGAATGGTGGAGATTATTTCTTTGGAATCGGCAACGGAAAAGTCATCTTCTTTATAACGTTTGAGCATAATTTCTTTGGCTTCTTTTTTTAAATCTTCGATGTCTTTTTCTGATTCAGCTTTTAATAAAAAAGTCGTAAAATTTTTTTTACCGGTAATATTAAAAATGGTCTTATAAGGAATATATAAAAAAGTATCTAGATTGGGTCCGCCTAATCCCCCGCCCCCTTTTGATTCTAATACACCAATCACTTTAAAAGTTTGGTCTTCAATCCTTATTTTTTGATTGACCGCCAACTCTTGATTATCAAAAATTTTTTCGGCAATTTCCGGTCCCATGACTACCACCTTGCTTTTTTTTTCTAAGTCGGTTTTTTTAAACACTTCTCCATATTTTGGGATTAAATTTCTGACAGCAAAAATTTCATCGCTGGTGCCATATAAAGTAGCTGCCTGTTCTTTACCCAAGGCTTTGACAAGAGTGGTTTTTTGAAATATCGGGACAACATCAATCGCTTTTTTAGCTTTTTTAAGATTTTGAAAATCTTTTTCTTCAAAGGTCATCGACGAGCGGATTGAAGAAAATCCGCCGCTTCGGTTAAAAACTTGTCCGGGCAAAACAAATACCAAATTTGTCCCTAAATTATTAAACTGATCGGCAATATATTGTTTTAGGCCCAAACCAAAAGCCAAAAGCAAAACCACCGAAGAGACGCCAATGACAATACCCAGGGTGGTTAGAAAGGCTCTAAGTTTGTTTTTTAATAAATCGGAGAAAGCATTTTTAATAATAAATAAAAAATAATTTTTATTCATAACCAATAATCTGACCATCTTTAATTTTTATTATTCTATCTGTCTTTTTGGCAATATCTAAATCATGGGTAACAATTATTACCGTCCTTTTTTCTTCTTTATTTAATTTTTTTAGCAAATCCAAAATTATCTCCCCATTTTTGCTATCTAAATTTCCCGTCGGTTCATCGGCTAAAATCACCGGCGGATCCATGATTAAAGCTCGGGCAATAGCGACTCGTTGCTGTTGACCGCCTGATAATTTATTGGGATAAGAATTTTCTTTACCGGCGATATTAAATTTTTTTATTAAATCTAAAGCCCTGGCTTTGACATCAAAATTTAATTTCCTTCGACAATAGATTGTGGGGATTAAAATATTTTCTAACGCCGTCAGCTTGTTTATTAAGTTAAACTGCTGAAAAATAAAACCAACTGTCTGATTTCTAATATCAGAAATTTCATTATCAGAAAGTTTTGATACCTCTTTTTCATTTATAAAAACTTGGCCGCTTGTCGGCCTATCAAGTAATCCAATGATATGCATTAAGGTTGATTTTCCCGATCCGGATGGGCCAACAATAGAAACAAATTCGCTTTTTTTGATCTCTAAATTAACCTTTTTTAAAGCATAAAAAGTAATTTCGTTGTCTATTTGATAAACTTTTGAGACGTTTTTTAATCTGATCATCTTTAAACTTTTTTTAATTTATTACAATTTCTCCTTCTTCCAATCCTTCTTTTATAATTACTTCGCCTTCTATTTCTTCTCCTCTTTTAATATATTTTTTAACTGGCTTTTTGTCTTTTTGAACTTCAACATAATTGCCCTTTTTATCATTTTTAATAAAGGTAGAAGGCAGGGCGATGACCCCTTTTCTTTCTTTAGTAATAAAATTAATATCTCCGCTCATTCCTAGTTTTAATGGCTTAGCAAAATTAAATTTTGTTTTCAGTTCGTAGACCGTCCCTGTTTCGTCGGTTTTTGGGGCAAAACTTATCCAATAAATTTCCCCTTTGACTTCTTCATCCGGATAAGAATCAAAAACGATTTTCCCTTTTTGACCTTCTTTTAAATTAATTACTTCTGTTTGGTCGGCGGTAGCAGAAAAATATAAAGTTTTTGGATTAACGATGACAAATTCTGCTTGAGCGGGAGTAATATTGACGCCGGCAAAAGGAGCATCAACTTTAATAACAATTCCTTCGATCGGCGTCCAAAGGTTGGCGTACTCCATGCTTAAATTTTGATATTCGACGTCCAAAACAGTATTATCTAGATCATATTGGTTTTTTTCCAGAATTCTTTCTGCTTCTTTTCTTATAGTTTGGGATAAGTCGTACTGTTTTTGCCAATAATCATCTTTTGTTTGCTCAAAAGTTAATCGTTGTTTGACATAAGTATTTAAATATTTTTGCAGTCTGTTTTTTAAATCTCTTTGGTCAAGCGAGGCAATTACCTGATATTTTTTAACGTAATCGCCTTCTTTGACGCCCACCCACGCCAGCCGGCCGGAAGTCTGAAAACGAAGGGTAGTCTCTTCTTCGGCCTCAATTTTTCCTGAAAGCGATAATTCTTCTTTTAAATCCTTTCTGACTACTTTATAAGTCTTTTTATCTTTTATTGCATTTTTTGAAATTAAAAACTTTAGTAAAAATAAACTTATCAAGAAAATTATCAAAAAATACCAGCGTTTTTTTATAAAATTAATCATTTTTTTCAATATTTTTATATAATTTGTTAATTTCGCTTGTTAAAATAATATTATAATGGAAAAAACAAAAAAAGTTATCTCTTTTTTAAAAAGGAATTGGCTGTTTTTTTTGATCGTCCTGATTTTGGCTTTTCTGCGGACCTTTAATCTTTATCAGACAACAATGTTTTTGTCTGATCAGGGAAGAGATGCAATCATTATAAGAGATATTGTCACTTTTAAACATTTCCCGGCGATCGGCGCTCCAACTTCAATCGGCCAAGTTTATCTAGGTCCTTTTTATTATTATTTAATTTCTCCTTTCCTTTTGATTTTTAATTTTAATCCGGTCGGTTTATCTTACGGAGTGGCTATTTTGTCGATTTTAAGTCTAATTTGGATCTTTTTTCTCATCAAAAAAGAAATTAATGAAATTGTCGCCTGGTTTTTTTTGATTGGGGCTGGTTTTTCAAAAATTATTATTGACCAATCAAGATATTCATGGAATCCGAACCTATTGCCTTATTTTGCTTTTTTAACCCTTTATTTTTTTAATAAACTACAAAAAGAGAGGAAAATAATTTTTGCCGTCCTTTTGGGCTCTTTCCTTTCCTTTTCTATCCAGCTTCATTACTTAGCAGTCTTAATCTTGTTACCGATATTGCTTTATGGAACTTATGACTTTTTTAATTTAAACCGTAAATGGCGGTTGACTTATTTTTATCATTATTTAATCGCTGTCTTTTTTTTCTTTTTCTTTTCCCTTCCTCTTTTAATTTTTGACCTTCGCCATAATTTTTTGAATTCTAAAAATTTTTTAAAACTTTTTTCCGAACAAAATTTGGTTGGTTACCAATCGAAAACCGCTCTA
>JARYMT010000004.1 GCA_029906985.1 Microgenomates group bacterium
TATATTTCAGCAATTAGTGGCAATTTAAAATGAAAAAAAGGATTAATCTTTTTAGTTTTAAAGAAAAAAAAGAATGGCAAGAAAAAATTAGCCGAAAAATTCGGCAGTCAGCCACATTGATCAGTTTAATTTTGTTTATATCTTTTTTGTCGGTAAACTTGCTTAATATTTTTCAAAAAAACAAATTAAGAAAAATTAATCTGGAAAAACAGGATTATTTAAGTTATTTAATCGAGAGTAAAGAAAATGAAGCTAAATTAAAGATTTTTAACATCAAAGAAAACCAATTAACCACTTTTTTAAAAGACGATGCTAAATTTCTTCCTTATTATACGATTCTCAAAGAAGCAATCTATCAGTCAACGCAATCGGCCAAGATCGATAATATTTCTATTGATAAGGAAAGAAATTGCCAGTTTTCTGTCGGTTTTGACAGCTATGCCGAGATGGTTAATTTTTTAAATTATATTGAGACAAAGACATTTCTTGATCATTTTAATAATTTATTTCTAATGAATTTTGATTTAAATGAGGATAAAAAAAATAAAAGCATTAACAATTATCAATTAGTATTCAAAGGCAAATTCAATTATATCAATGAAGAAGAAAATTAAATTTAATATTTATCGGTATATCAGCAAGAGTAACCTAATAACGATTTTTTCGATTTTGGTCGTTTTTGTGTTATTGTTTTTTAATTTTTTTGCTCTCAAGGGTTATCTTAATGAGAAAGCCTTTATTGAAAATGCCCAAAAAGAAT
The DNA here is from genome assembly GCA_029906985.1 of Microgenomates group bacterium. Taxonomy (GTDB): domain Bacteria; phylum Patescibacteriota; class Microgenomatia; order UBA1406; family GWC2-37-13; genus JARYMT01. The sequence continues at coordinate 761 of JARYMT010000004.1, forward strand.
TAGAAATTTATAAACAGCGTAAAGAAATAATCGAATTAGCCAATAAGTTAAGCAAACAGCAAATAGATGATTATATTAATTTATTAACGATGCTAATTCCCAATGAGGAGGATTTTTTTTCTATTATTTATGCTTTGGAAAAAATTTCCCAAAATACCAATTTTATAATTACCAATTACACAATTGACCTTGGTAAAAGAAAACCCGGAAAACTAACTATTTTGGTTGATGGTCAGGGCGATGCCGAATCATTTATTAATTTTTTGAAAAACTATCAATTTTCCGGAGGAAGACTGGCAACTAGCGAAAAAATTGATTTTTCCAATAAACCAACAATCGGAACAAGAGTTAGTTTAAATTTTTATAGCAAGGATACAGCCGAAAATCAAGCAACCACAAAATTAACAGAAAAAGAAATTGCTTTTCTAGATAAAATTAAGGAGAAATTTAGTTTTGCCCTTAAAAAAGAAAGTGAAGCAGTAACAGAAAACTATCCCCGAAAAACTAATCCTTTTTAGCCTCAGTTCGATGAAGTTTATTCTTAGATTTAGATTGAAAAAGTTTTCTTAAGGCGGTAGAAATTTGGGCGCCATTTTTCACCCAGTAATCAAATTTTTTTTGATCAATTTCCAGTTTAAAAGGATCAGGGTTTGGATTATAGACACCAATTTGATCTAAATAAGCTCCGTCTCTTTTTTTTCTTTTATCAAGAACAACGATCCGGTAAATGGGAAATTTTTTTTTGCCAAATCTCATTAGTCTAATAGTCGTTGCCATAAGTCAAAAAAATTTTTATAAATTTAATAAATAAGATTGCATCTTCTATTTTATAATTAATTTGCTTATTATAACAAACTTATTTAAACTTTATTTTATTAATTTTAAGTCAAAATTAGATTAATCTAAATATTATAGAGCTTTTTTTTTAATTTTTCCAGCGTAATTTTAAAGTTTCTTAAAATCGGCTCAATGGATTAAAATTGGTCAAGTTAATTAATTTAATCAGTAAATAAACCAGTATATTATTGTTTAATTTATTTAATTAAAAAAATTGAGCTTAAATTAAGAAAAGAAGATTGTTGGATCAACCTTTATTTGACCGCTGCGGTCAACCTTTTTTTTGGGAAATAATTCTTTCTATTGCCTTTTTGGCAGCTGTCTCTTCGGCTTCTTTTTTAGAGTGCCCGCTTCCAGTAGCCAATTGCCGTCCATTTAAATAAACAGCGACAAAAAAATTTTTTTTATGTTCTGGTCCTTTTTCTTCAATTATTTTATATTCGGGAAGTCTTTTAAATCTGCTTTGGGCATATTCCTGAAGTCGACTTTTTGGTGAAAGATAAAGCTTGTTTTTTATAATGTAATCAAGCTTTTTTCCAAAAAGAAACTTGACAATAAAACGATAAGCAGTTTCAAAATTCTTATCAATAAAAATTGCCGCTACTAATGCTTCAAACGTATCAGCTAAAATATTTTTATTTGTTCGACCGCCATTTATTTCTTCACCTTTGGAAAGATAAATAAATTTTCCCAAGCCAAGTAAAGAAGCAGTTTCGGCTAAACTTTCCGTCCGGACGATCGCCGCTTTAATATCTGTATAACTGCCCTCGTCAAGAGTAGGATAATTTTTATATAAATAAATCGAAGTTACTAAAGAAAGGACACTATCGCCCAAAAACTCTAATTTTTCATTTGAAGGCAAAGGAAATTTTTTGTGTTCATTAAGAAACGAGCGGTGGACCAAAACATTTTCTAGAAGTTTTTTGTTGGTAAAAGTGATTCCAATTTTTTTTTCTAAATTTAATAAGTGGTTATTCATTTTTTTTATTAGTAATTTTACCTAGAACTCCATTAATAAAAGCATAAGATTTTTCGCCACCAAATTCTTTACCTAATTCAACTGCTTCATTGATAATTACTTTATAAGGTGTTTTTGCTTCAATAACCAATTCATAAATTGCTAGTCTTAAGATAGCCAAATCAGTTTTGGCAATTTTTTCTAAAGGAAACTTTTGGGCATTTTTAGAGATTAAAAAATCAATTTTTTGTAAATTTTTTAAAATCTGGTCGGTTAATTTATCTTTTGGATAAGGAAGATAACGAATATCTTTTTTGAAACTATAAGCAAATAAATTTTCTAAGGTAATAATCCTTTGCCTGTGTCGCGGGTCCATAAAATTATTTTATTTATTACAATAACGGCAAACCCGATGGGGCAATTTCTGCTTGCCACAATTTTTACAGGTCACTAATTTTGGCAAGGAAATTAATTTTGCCGTTATCCTTTTCCCTTTTCTTCTTGTTGAATGTTTTCTTTTTGGAAGAGGTGCCATAATTTAAAAATTATACCACATCTTTAAAATTAAAAAAGTTGCTTGATTTTTTAAACAATGTGATTTTTTTAATTAATCTCTTGAAACTGCCTCAAAATTATATATTTGCAACCTGTTTTTTATTTTTGGTTGATCGATCAATTCTGAATATTTATTTAGGAAAAAATTAACTGTTTTTTTTGTTTTGTTTATTAGCGAAAAATCTGATAAAGAAGCAATTTTTAAATTTATATAACCATGTTGTTTAACGCCAAAGATTTCTCCTGGACCCCGGGTATGCAAATCATACTCAGCAATTTTTGACCCATTATTGTTTTTGGCAAAAAAATTTAACCGGGCAATGATCCGTTCATCAGTTTTTTCGGTAAAAAGAAAACAGAAAGCTTGTTTATTACCTCGACCAATTCGGCCGCGAAGCTGATGGAGTTGAGCCAATCCATATCTTTCGGCTGCCTCGATTATCATCACTGTCGCATTGGGGATATCAATTCCGACTTCAACTACCGAAGTGGCAATTAAAATATCAATTCTTCCTTCTTTAAAATCATTCATTAATTTTGTTTTTTCTTTGGCCCTTAGACGACCGTGGAGCAACCCAAGATTAAAATTGGTAAAAACATTTTCTTTTAAAAATTGATACTCTTTTTTAGCGGCTTTAACCGAAGCCATTGTTTCTTTTTCTGATTCTTCAATTAGAGGACAAATAATAAAAATTTGGATTTTTTCTTGATTAATTTTTTTCTTTATCCAATTATAGCAGTCGTCCCTTTTTTCTTTAGGAACTAGATATGTTTTGACGGGAATTCGGCCTTTAGGCAATTCATCAATCGTCGACAGGTCTAATTCCCCATATAAGGTTAAAGCGACTGTTCGAGGTATTGGAGTGGCTGTCATTGTTAAAAGATGGGGGTTAACTCCTTTATTTTGAAGCATTAATCTTTGCTGTACCCCAAAACGTTGTTGTTCATCGATAATCACCAAGCCGACACGGTGGAATTGAAGGTTTTTAGAAATTAAGGCATGAGTGCCGATGATTAAATCATAATCATTGATGTTGGAGGCTGGTTTTTTTGAACCAGTTATTAAAGCTATTTTTACACCCTCTTTTTTTAATAGATTGGAAATTATTTGGTAATGTTGTTCGGCAAGAATTTCTGTCGGGGCCATAAAAAGAGTTTGATAATGATTGAGAAAGGTATAATATGAGGCGATGGCGGCGACGACGGTTTTACCGGCACCAACATCTCCCTGAAGAAAACGGTTCATTGGAAAAGTTCGATTTAAATCGTCAAAAATTTCTTGCCAGGCTTTTTTTTGAGAATTAGTTAATTCAAAAGGAAGTCGGGCAATAAAATTTTCCAATTTTTTTTTACAATTTTCAGTAAAAGAATATAAAAAAGAAGCCTTTTCTTTTTGCCACTTTTTTTTTGTTAAGGCGGCAGAAAGCTGGATCAAAAATAATTCATCAAAACTAAGACGATGTCTTGCCGGTTCTATTTCTTTCATCGACTGGGGAAAATGGATTTTCTTATAGGCCTCGAACTCCAAAAAAAGTTGATTATCTAATAAAATTTTTTCAGGTAAAAACTCTTCCGGCTTATTTTTAAGATTACTAAGGATATAAAAAATTTTTTCTCTTATTGTTTTTGATGAAAGCCCCTGGGTTTCCGGATAAATTGGAACAATTCTCCCTGTGTGAATTGTTGGTTGTGAGGGGAATTTTAAAATTTCATATTCACTTGGGGTAAATTGACGGCGGAAAAAATAATCACTTACTTGTCCGGCTACCGAAATTAAAAAACCCGGTTTAAGAATTTTTAAAAGATAAGGCTGATTGTACCAGACCAAATTAATGCTACCACTGCCGTCATCAATGACGACCTGTTGAGTTTTTAATCCCCTTTTCGTTATCCCCATAGCTGTTTTTGTAATTACCCCCTTTAAAGTGACATTTTCACCGGGTTGAATTTTTGCAATTGGAGATATTAATGAATAATTTTCATAACGAAAGGGGAAATAATTGATTAGATCCCAAAAAGTTGCCAAGCCCAGTTTTTTCATTCGGTAAACAGTGGCCGCTTTAGTAAATGGTAGCTTATTGAGCGGTTGGTCTAAATTCATAAACAAATTTAAAAATTATCTGATAAATAAAAGTGGTGCTAATGACGATAAAATTAATAAAATAGAAGATATAATAACAATTATTCTCCAAATTCTTTCCCGTTTTGATAATTTTGGTTTTTTAATATTTTTCTTTGTTTCCATAAATAAATTATATTATAAATAAACCTAATTAGATGTATAATTAAAAAATATGTTTGTTTCTAGAAGATTTAAATTAAGGAGACACAATCAGTTATTTCAATTTTTTTTGAATAAATGGCCGATAATAATCGGAGGATTATTTTTAGTAGGTTTTTTAATTCTTCTTTTAATTTTTGCCTGGTTTGCTAAGGATCTTCCTTCTCCTGACAAACTATCGCAAGTCACCGGTTACTCTACAGTTTTTTATGATCGCCAAGGAAAGGTTTTATTTGAAATGTATAAAGACAAAAATCGGGTTCCGGTCGTCTTTAGGGAAATCTCTGACTATTTAAAAAAGGCGACCATTTCGATTGAAGACAAAAATTTTTATAAACATCAGGGGATTTCAGAGACAGGGATTATACGTGCTTTATTCAACATTGTTTTTCGTGGTCGACTTGAAGGGGGTTCAACAATTACCCAACAGCTAATTAAAAATGTCCTTTTAAGTCAAGAAAGAACTCTTCCCAGGAAAATTAAAGAATCGATGCTGGCTTATGCGGTCGAAAAAAAATACTCTAAGGACCAGATATTGGAAATGTATTTAAATGAAGCTCCTTATGGTGGAAGTTTTTGGGGAGTAGGATCGGCCGCCCAAGGTTATTTTGGAAAATCGGCCAGAGATTTAAACCTTTTAGAATCAGCAATTTTAGCCGGTTTACCCCAAAGTCCTAGTTATTACTCACCTTTTATTGGTAAAAAAGACGCTTGGAAAGATCGGACTAAAGATGTACTAAGACGAATGCGTGAGGATGGATACATCAATAAAAAACAAGAAGAAGACGCTCTTAATCAATTAAAAAATTTTAAATTTGAAGAACCGAAATTGGCGATTACCGCGCCTCATTTTGTTTTTTATGTTAAAGATTTAATAGAAAAACAATTTGGCGCAAAAATTCTTGATCAAGGCTTAAGAATTAAAACCACTCTTTCATCAGATGTCCAAAAAATGGCGGAAAAAACGGTCAACGAAGAAATCAAAAAACTAAAAAATATTAAAGTTGGTAATGGCGCCTTGGTGCTTCTTGATTCTCAAAGCGGCGAAATTTTAGCGATGGTTGGATCTTATGATTATAATGACAAGGAGTATGGTAAATTTAATGCCGCTTTTGGCCTTCGTCAACCCGGATCGGCAATTAAACCAATAAATTATGCTTTGGCTTTTGAAAAAGGATACACTCCGGCGACAGTGTTAATGGATGTCAGCACAGTTTTTCCCAACCAAGGAGAAAGAGACTATATTCCGGTAAATTATGATGGTAAATACCGGGGGCCGGTACAATTAAGATTTGCACTGGGTAATTCAATCAATATCCCAGCGGTAAAACTATTAGCTATGGTTGGATTAAGAGATTTTCTTGAAAAATGCAGCGATATGGGGCTTCCCACCTTAGCACCAACAGAAAAAAATCTAAAAAGATTTGGTTTAGCAATCACTTTAGGCGGTGGAGAGACAACTTTAACCGATTTAACAGCGGCATTTTCTGTTTTTGCTAGAGGCGGTTTAAAAAAAGATTATCAAGCGATCCTAGAGATTACTGATTTTCGTGGCAAAAAAATTTACCAAAAAAAAGAGTCTCCCGAAAAAAGAGTTTTAAGTCAAGAAGCGGCTTTTTTAGTCTCCCACATCCTTTCTGACAATAATGCCCGAAGTGAAGTTTTTGGGCCGCGTTCTTATCTTAATATCTCGGGGAAAACGGTGGCGGTTAAAACCGGAACCTCCAATGATAAACGAGATAACTGGGCGATTGGTTATACAAAAGGAGTAACTTTGGGAGTTTGGGTTGGAAATAATGATAATACGCCAATGGATCCAAAAATCGCCTCTGGAGTCACTGGCGCTTCGCCAATTTGGTATAAAGTAATGAGCGAGGTATTGAAAAAATACCCCGATGGCATTATGGAAAAGCCGGACAAGGTCAAAGCTTTGATTATCGACGCTTATCTTGGTGGTTTGCCAAAAGAAGGTTTCCCAACCCGATCTGAATACTTTATTGAAGGAACAGAGCCTAAAGACATCTCCCCTTTTTATAAAAAATTAAAAATTTCCAAGTCTACAGATCAATTAGCCAATGAGGTAGAAATTAAAAACGGAGATTATGAGGAAAAAGAATACATAATTATTACCGAAAATGATCCGGTATCGACCGATGGCCGCAATCGCTGGCAGGAGGCGATTGATAACTGGGTTAAAGAACAATCAGACAGTCGGTTTCATCCGCCAACTGAAGTCTCCCAAAACCAAGCGGAATCCGTCATTGTGTCAATAAAGTCGCCGACTGATAAAGAAACAATTAACCAAAAAGATATTACTATAAAAGCTAAAGTCACTAGCGCTCTTCCGATAAAAAATATAAAAATTTATTTAAACAATAACGAGATTAGAAATTATAATGAAGATAAGCGGGAAATTGAAGAATCGGTGGCCAATCTTGCTGACGGAGCTTATCAAATAAAAATTGTTGCCAAAAATGAAAAAGATAATACTAGTGAAGCGATTGTCAGATTTGGAATAAATAAACCTTGGGATTTTCAGGAATCGCCTACTCCCACAGTACAAACGCCGATTCCCTCGCCAACTTTATCTTCGACACCGACCAACATTCCGACGCCTTAAATTATTATTATTTAATTTTTTAAATTTTTTGATTAGAAATATATGATTGCTTAATCACTATCTATTAAAAAAAGTTAAAATAAAAAATTTTAATTTTACTAATTAAAAAGAGGTAAAGGACAAAGACCAGCGATTCTTTTTTGAGCGGCGTTTAAAATTTGCATTACTTCATAAGAGGTGGTTTCGGGAATTATCAACCGTGGGTCTGTTTTATTAAATATAATCTGATTCGGGTTATCGGGATTAACCATCGCTAAAGCCCGATCTTCTCCATTATGATATACAAGTTCTAGTACAGGACAAATTTGATGATTAACAAGAACAAAACCTAAGCCGACGGCAAATAATTTATCTTCAGTTAAGCCCAAGAAGAAAACGCTTAAGGGGAGATTATGCGGAATTTTTTTTAATCTTTTTCCGAATAAGTTACCTTCACCAATAGGTAAATGGACAAAATCTACACTTTTTATTATAGCCGAAGGATTAAATAATTGATAACCATCAGGGAATATCTGATAGCCCAATCCTTCATTAAAGGTGCAAATTTTTAGATAAGAAGGATCTAATATTACTCCCCTTTTTACATCAGGATAACTGATATTATCATAAGGGAAAGATAATTGATTAGACTTTTCTACTAGGATTAAAAATACATGTCGTGTTTTGGTAAAATGAGCTGGTCCATGACCATAAGCATAACATAGCCTTATTTTTGGATTTGCTTGTTGGCAGCATGCTAAAATATTTTCCTTTAAAAGACGATACCCAAGGTGGATGGCTAAATCACGACATTGCCCGCCGACAAAAACTGGGGTAATCGGGTCGCCACGAGAATCTACAAAAAAATTAACCCGAATAGACCGATTGTCTAATGCGATGGCTAAAGCCTCTGTTTTTTCCCGACAGTTGCCATATAATCCAAAATAACTAGCAACAACGGTAGTAAAATTTCTAATTTGATCGCCGCCAATTCCCATTTCTTCTAGCCTTCTTTTGCTATCAGGGGTAATAATTTCGGCAGAATTTGGATTTATTTTTGCCTCGACCATTTCACTATTTGATTAATAACCTATAATTACATATAGAAATAATTTTCTTATTGATATAATTATAATATAATTATTGCAAATAAGACCTATAATTAATTATGGCTACTGAAAATTGGCAAGAAAAAGAGGTGGCTAATGCTTTGGCTTTACTACACGGGCTTCATCGTCCGAATAATCGTAATAAAAATTTTCCTCGCAATCCAGATAATTTAAAGCCGATTTGCCGAAATTGTATCGGAATGTGTTGTATATCGATGGCGTTTATCGGATTATCAGTAATAGAACAAACCCTATTATTAACAGGTGGGACGGTTTGGGATGATTGGGTTTTTTTAGAAGGTGACGAAATTGATCCTAGAGTCGTTAAATTAATTGTCACATATCATAATACAGGGAAGATTCCTCCAGAATTAGAATTATATCGAGCTAATAAAAGTAAAACATTTTTGTTTGATCTCGGAAGAAAAAAGCAATGTAACCCAATTATTTTGGGTCCATGCGGATATTTGCAATCAAATGGCCACTGCGGAATTTATCACTATGCAAGGCCAGAGCCGTGTGGTAAATTTCCTCAATCAGGAAAAGATTGCCAAAGAATTTTTGTCGCTAAAGGCTCACCAGCGGCTTTAGAGATAGAAAAAATTATAAACAGCTCAAGTTTATATTTATCGGTGCTGGCTTATTTGATTACCGGTTTTAAAAGACAAACAAATCATTTTCAATTTTCTTCGCAATATATGTAGGCTGAAATTTGGTTGATGGTTGGTCGCTTCGGGCAATATATTTTTTTTAAGAAAGATTAAAAGGAAAGGTTTTTTGAAATTTTTTTTAATTCGCTTTTTGCTTCCTCTTCGGTAAGATTTTTTTTGTCAGAAGCAAAGTAAAAGCGAAAACTAGCTCGGTTTTTGTATAGATTTATCAGTTCAATTTTTTCCAGAAATTTAGATGTTTGAAAAGAAATTTTTTTAATCCGGGCAAAATTATTTATTTCACTTAATTCTAAAGTCAAATCAAGCTTAATTATCGCAAAAGGATTAATCGGTTTATAATTAGGAATTAATTTAAAATTTTTTGCTAAAATTTCTAGTTTAATCTCTCCAATAAAATATTGATTAATTTTTTTCAAAATACCGGCCAATTGGTCATTTATCAAGACTTTTAACTCATTTGACTGCTTGTCAATTTCAAATCGATAATTAATGTTTAATTCATTCAATAAAGATTCAATAATTCCCTTTAAATCAAAAAAATCAGTATTAACAGCGATTCCCAAATGATATATTTCATCGGGTTGATTATTTTTTTGGGGCAGATATACTTTGGCAATCTCAAAAAATTTAAGAATTTCCTTTTTGCCGGAATTATTTTCAAGATTTCTTATCAACGAGGGAATCAAAGAAATTCGTAAATATTCAATTTCTTCTGAAATTGAATTAGATAATTTTAAAAAATTTTTTGGCGATAAATTTAATTGGTTGATCGTTTTTTTGGCGATCATTGAATAATTAATTACTTCATTTAAACCAAGGTGCTTTAAAAAGTATTTAATTTTTTGCTGGATTTTAAACATGCGATTTAATTTGTCATCTTGGACGACTATTGCTGGCGGTGACAAGCGACTGGGTAGACGATGATAGCCGTAAATTCGGGCAATTTCTTCAATTAAATCTTCAGGAATATGAATATCATGTTGGCGATATGAAGGGACAGAGACCTGAAAAATTAATTGATCGGCTTCTTTTTTTTGCTGAACTGAAAAATCTAAATTCTCAAGGATTTCTATAATTTTCTCTTTATTAATTATAACGCCGATTAAACGATCGATAAGCGCATTATTAATATCGACTCTTCGAGGACGATAAGGATTAGGGTAAATATCGTAAAGCCGGGAATTAATTTGGCCATGAGCATATTTTTTTAAAAGTTCCACCCCATAGACCAAAGTTGGTTCGACTCGCTCTTCATCAAGACCTTTTTCAAAGTAAGTGGCGGCAACTGTCCTTTGACCAGTGGTCATAGTAGTTTGTCGAATAAAAGTTTTGTTATAAGTTTGGACAAAAAGGACGACTCTCTTTGTCTTATTATCAATGGCGGAATTTAAACCTCCCATAATACCACAAAGATCGATTAACTTTCCTTCGCCATCTTCAATAACAATATCATTGCCAGGCAAAATTATTTTTTTTCCATCTAAAGTGACAATGGTTTCTCCCTTTTTACTTAATCTCATTATCATTGTTTTTTTCCCGATTTTATCATAATCAAAAACATGAACTGGTTGGCCTAAAGCCACCATCAAATAATTTGAAATATCAACAACATTATTGATTGATTTTATACCAACATGAGTAAGTCTTTTTTTAATCTGATCAAAAGAGGGCTTAATCGAAATATTATCAAGGATAATGGCGGTAAACCGGGAACAAATTGTTTTATCTAAAATTTTAATTTTTAAATCTAATTTATCTTCCACTTTATCAAGAAGCGAAAATTTATATTTTTTAAGAGGATTTAATTTTAAATTGGTTCTTTTTTTAAACATCGGTAAAATAGCTTTAGCTTCTTGGGCAATGCCAAAAACCGAGGCAGAATCGACTCGATTGGAAGTAATTTCTATTTCATAAATAAAATCATCATCAACTTTATAAATTCGTTCCACCGAAGGACCGCAAAGAGATAAATATTTTTGGATCTCAATCGGTGTTGCCTCGGTATCAAGATAATCCCTTAACCAGCGATCAGTAATTTTTATATTCATAATAATTTTTAAACTTTAACACCCTAACGAGGTGTGTTAGGTTTAAAATTTTAAAATTTTTCTAAAAACCGAATATCGTTTTCATATAAAATTCGGATATCATCTAATTTTACTTCCTCTCTCATCATTAAACATCTTTCTGGCCCAAAGCCAAAAGCCCAACCGGAATATTTTTTAGGATCAATCCCGCCAGCTTTTAAAACATTAGGGTGAACCATACCAGCGCCCGCCAATTCCAGCCAACCAGACTTACAAACTTTGCATTTATTATTCTGATTAATTACCCCTTTTCCCTGACAGACTCCACAACTAACATCGATTTCAAAAGAAGGCTCGGTGAACTGAAAATGGAAAGGTCGTAGCCGAATTTCCCTCTCTTTGCCAAAAAATTCTTTCACAAAGTAATTGATTGTGCCTTTTAAATGACTGATGTTAATGTTTTTATCAATGCAAAGACCTTCGAATTGATGAAACATCGGTGTATGGGTAGCATCCCAATTTGGCCGATAACATTTTGCAATATTTATCATTCGGATTGGTGGCTGGCTCTTAACTCTTAACATCTCTCTTACTTGTCCGGAGGAGGTATGAGGAGAAAGAAGCATTTTGCCATATTTTTTATTTTCTTTGGCTTGAATAAAAAAGGTTTCAAAATCATCTCTTGCGGGATGGCCCTTTGGCATATTTAAAGCTTCAAAAGCAAAATATTCCCATTCGACTTCCGGATATGAAAGACGAACGAAACCGATTTTTTCAAAAATCTCAACAATTTCTTCAATAATATATGTCAAGGGATGAAGACTGCCTTTTGGATATTTTTTTCCCGGTAAAGTTTTATCGATAAAAACTTCTTTTTTTTCTTTTAAAGATAAATTTTTTTCCCATTTTTCAAGATATTGAAAAATTGTTTTTTTTAAATCATTGATTTTTTGGCCAAAAATTTTTCTTTGATCGAGGGGAATTTGTTTTATTTTCTTTGTTAATTGATTAATTAAACCCTGACGACCAAGGTATTTAATTTTCAAATTTAGTAGCTGATTTAAGGAGTTAATTTTTTTTAATTCCCCTTCAAACTTTAATTTTAAGGAATTGATCTCATCCATATTTAAATAGACTTTTCTATTTTTTTATAGTTTCGACTATTTGTTTAAAAATCGCCGGATGTTCGACAGCAATTTTTGCCAAAATTTTTCGGTCTAACTCAATTTTTTTCTCCTTTAATTTAAAAATAAATTGGCTATAGGTCATACCTAAAGATCTGATAGCGGCGTTTAAGCGAATAATCCATAATTGACGAAAATCTCGTTTTTTATTTTTTCGGCCGGCAAAAGCGTATTCGCCAGCGTGTAAAACAGCTTCTTTAGCTTTTTTGAACTGTTTATGACGGGACATCCAATAACCTTTGGCCGCCTTTAAAACTTTTTTATGTTTACTTCTCGTACGGACACCGCCTTTGATTCTTACCATAAATTTATTTGAAATTATTAATTAATTTATCAATTATTTTTTACCCAACATTTTTAAAATCTTTTTTTTATAAGTTCCCTCGATTTTTTTTAATTGTTTCAGTCTTCTGATTCTTTTTTTTCCTTTTTTGCTTCTTAAATGCCTAAGATGTTGTGAGCGATGAAGAATTTCACCTCTCTTGGTAACTTTAAATCTTTTGGCAACTGATTTTTTGGTTTTTTGTTTTGGCATATTATTTAAAAATAATGATAATCATTTTTTTCGGGCGACTACTGCCCGCAGCACCCTTCCTTCTAATTTTGGCAGTTTGCTGATATTTACTTCGCCGAGGCTAGAAATAAATTTATTAATTAAATCAAATGCCATTGGTTTTTTGCTGATCTCACGACCTTTTAGTCCAAGGTTCAACCTCACCTGATTACCTTCTTGCAAAAACTCCTTGGCTTTATTGATTAATCTGTTTAAATCGGCCTGGGCAATAAACAAAGAAAAACTGATATCTTTGACAACCCCCTTTTTGATTCCTTTTCTTGCCTCTTTTTGCTTTTTTTCTTGTTGATATAAAAATTTCTTAAAATCAATGATTTTGGCGACAGGCGGATTGGCTTTCGGGGCAATCAGTACTAAATCGACTTCTTTTTCCGAGGCCAAATTTAGAGCTTCTTGTTTTGTCATGACGCCAATCTGCGCTCCTTTTTCGTCGACGACTCGCAATGTCGGCGCTTCAATTCGGTGATTCAAAAAATAAAATTTTCTGACAGGTCTTTTATAAAAATGTCTCAATTTGTTTCTTTAAATTTTGAATAAACTCGTAAAGATTTATCATTCCTAAATCTTTGCCTTCTCTTGTTCTTACCGATACATAATAACTTCTATCAACCTGATATTTTTTATATTCCTTCTCTCCAATTATAATCATATAAGGAATTTTTTGCAAGGTTGATTGGCGGATTTTCTTACCCAAAGTATCGTTATTAGTATTTATTTCCGCTCGCAGATTATTTTTTAGCAATTGTTCAAAAATTAAATGACTATAAGAAAAATATTTATCTGATATTGGTAAGACTGCCACTTGTATTGGAGAAAGCCATAAAGGAAAAGCGCCAGCGTATTTTTCGATTAAAAAAGCAATCGTTCTTTCTAAACAACCTATCGATGAACGGTGAATTACTACCGGCTCTTCTTCTTCTCCTTTTTGATTAATAAAACGAAGCTTAAATCTTTTTGGCATGACAAAATCATATTGGACAGTAAAAGCGGTTTCTTCTTTTCCCAAAACATTTTTTAATTGAACATCTATTTTTGGTCCATAAAAAGCCGCTTCGTTGGGGGCTTCATAAAAATTGGCACTAATTTTTTTTAAGACTTCTCGTAAAATATTTTCCGCTTTATCCCAAGCGGGGTCATCTTTATAGTATTTTTGGCTGTCTTTTCGATTACCAAGCGACAAACGATATCGGTAATCAGACTGTTTTTTTAAGCCCAAAGCTTGGTTGACAAAATCAATTAAATTTAAAACCTTGATAATTTCTTCTTTAGCTTGATTAAGAGGGGTGATAATGTGAGCGTCGGCAAGCATAAAAAGTCTGGTGCGGATCAAACCGGTAAGTTCGCCACTTTTTTCATAGCGGAATTGAGGTGAAATTTCTGCGTACCTGATCGGCATTTCTTGATAACTACGGGGTCGAGATTTGAAAAGTTCGAAGTGGTGCGGACAGGTCATGGGCCGAAGTATTAATTCTTCCTTATCTACAATCATTGGTGGATACATGATATCTTTATAATATGGATAATGGCCGGATGTTCGGTAAAGATCAACTTTGGCTAAATAAGGAGTATAAACATGTTGATACCCACGTTTAATTTCTTCATCAACAATAAATCTTTCCAAAATTCTTTTAATCGTCGCCCCTTTGGCAGTAAGCATCGGCAAACCCTTGCCGACCAAATCTGAAAAAACAAAAAGATCAAGTTCTTTTCCCAGTTTTCGGTGGTCTCTTTTTTTGGCCTCCTCTATTAATTTGAGATAGTCGTTAAGCTCTTTTTGGCTTGGGAAGCAGGTGCCGTAAATTCGGGTCAACATTTTGTTTTTTTCATCGCCGTGCCAATATGCGCCCGCAACCGATAAAAGTTTAAATGGACCGATTTGTCCGGTGGAAGAAAGATGGGGGCCGCTACAAAGATCATAAAAATCTTTGCCGGTATAATAAATAATTACCGGTTGACCTTTTTTTTCGATCTGGTCAAGCCACTCTAGTTTATAGGGATTATCTTTAAAGATTTCTCTGGCCTCTTTGACAGTAATTTCTTTTTTTTTAATTGGTAGATTAGCGTCAATAATTTTTTTCATTTCTCTCTCAATTTTAGTAAAGTCTTCTTCTGAGATTTTGATTTTTCTCGGGTCAAAATCGATATAAAATCCTTCGGCGGTCGCGGGACCCATCGCTGGAATTATTTGGGGGAAAAGTTTGATGAGCGCCTGATGCAAAACATGTTCGCAGCTATGGCGCATCGACAATAAATAATCATTATTCATAAATTTATTTTAAATTATAAATATAATTGTAGCATATTATTAAGAAGTGATAAATATAATCAGAAATTAGCAATCACTTTTTTACGCGGTCTGGGATCAAGCTCCATATCGATAATTTCCTTGTTGGCCTTTCTATAATCACCAATTTTGCCAAGAGCGATGATGACGAATGGATGATAATTTTTATCAAGTTTGAGATAATTTTTGACTTTTTCCTTATCAAAAAGAGCCATTTGTCTAGTATAGTATCCAAGCGATTGTGATTGTAATATCAAGGACATGACCGCTGCTCCAAGATCGTAAAAAGCAAAGGGATTATCACCATTTTCATCATGGGTGATCGCGCAAGCCAATATAAAAACAGGGGCGGTTTTTGACCAAGATTGGTTATAGGAATTTAAAGCGGCAAAAAGTTTTTGATGGTCTTTGGTTCCTTTTTTGGTGAGATAAAAAAACCAAGGCTGGCGGTTATGGGCTGATGGCGCCCAGCGGGCCGCCTCGAGAATAGATTTTAAATCTTTATCAGCTACCGGCTGGTTGGCAAAATAACGGGGACTGAAACGACTGGCAATCTCTTTTATTACTGGACAAGCTGGTTGGGGTTTCCTAGCTTTCAAGATTTTTTGATTGATGTCGATCATTGTTTTTAATGGTGGTCGCGAGAGGACTTGAACCTCTGACCTTTTCGATGTCAACGAAACGCTCTGGCCAACTGAGCTACGCGACCAAAACTTATATTTATATATATTATACAAATTTTTATATTTTTTTTTAGCAAAATTAAGTGCTTAATCAGTTTAAAATAGTTTAAAAAATAAATATTAATATTAGTTAAATTAATTACGATAAAAATTTAATTTATTTGAGTTGTCGGGCCAATCTCCGTTTAACCGCGGCGGTCAATCGGGGAAAAAGTTGATTTTTGATAGTTTATATGATAAGATATGAAAATGGCAGCTGAAAAAAATGAGACACCACCTACAGGTTACAGACTTGTTGAAGTGTACCACCTGAACTTGCGGGACTTAGGGAGGATAATAAGGCAAGATTATTTACCTTAGAAATAGAATTGCCTCCTGGTATGGTGGCGGTTACTGCTATTCGTCCCGACGGTAATTTTTTTACTTTAAATGATTTATCTCTGTTGATTGGTGAGCCGGAAAAAGGCCCCATGTTAGCAGTCCATCCATTGGTAGCTCTATGTTGTGAAGACGAAAAAAAACAAGTAGAAGTTAGATATTGTTTAATACCTCTTTGTCCCCTTGACGGGCAATTGTTTAAAGATACTCCTCCCGACATACAGCCAGATCAGAATGGTAATCAACCACCACCAATTAGGATAACACATAAGGAAATAACTATAGATGGTGGGTATTATACATTAAAGGTTTAATTTTTTATAAAATAACGAACAATAGTTCAAAATTACATAATAGGCCTTTGTTTGACTGAAGCTATCGGTTTATTAAAACTTTCTTATTTATTAAAATAATCATAAAAATATTTTAAAGAAAGTGCGGAACCAACGGGACTCGAACCCGCAGCCTCTTCCGTGACAGGGAAGCGCTCTAACCAATTGAGCTATGGCTCCAATAATTATTTTGTACTTTGTATTAAATACTTCTTCTTTTTTGATTTTTTACTTTAATTCTTTCAAATTACATTATTTTATCATTTTTTAAATAATCGATCAACCGACAATTTTCCCAACCAAAGACCCATTTTTTATCTGTTCGATAAAAACTTTTTTTATTTGGCCAGCAAGATTTTTTTCAGTTTTAACTAACGCTGGCATTTGATTAGATAAAAGTACAGGTTGATAATTTTTTTTAAATTTATCAATAAAAAGAGCGGAAAAAGTTTTTTTTAGATGTTTAAGTTGAAATGAATAAAATTTTTTTTGGCTTAATTTAAGCAAGGCCTGGGATCTCTTTTTTTTAACGATTAAAGAGGGTTCAGAAATTTTTTGAGCTAAAAAAGCGGCGGCGGTATTAACCCTTTTGGAAAAACGAAAGACATGAAGCCGATAAATGGGAGATTTTTCAATAAAGCGATATGTTTCTTCAAAATCTTTATCGCTTTCCCCCAGAAAGCCGACAATGACATCGGAAGCGATAAAAGCCAAAGGATTGATTTGGTGAAGTTTTTCGATTTGCTCGGCAAAATCATTTTTTTGGTATCCCCTTTTCATAAGTTTTAAAATTTTGTTCGAACCAGATTGTAAAGGAATATGAAAAAAATCAACTAACCGCTGATGATATTGGTATTTTTTATAAAAAGAAAAAAATTTTTTATCTAAACTCCAAAGATTAATTGATCCAAAGCTAATTCGAGGAACTGCGGTTTTTTCGATAATAGCTTTTAACAAGTCAATGAGATTTTCACCAGTATCCAAGCCGAAAGCTTCGGTATTGACCGCTGTCAAAATTACTTCAGCCAAAGGCGAAGTTAAAATACTCAATTGGTTTATTTCTTTTAAAATTTGACTGATTTTCTTAGATTTTGGTAAGCCGCGAAGATATGGCACAATACAATAAGTACAAAAACGTTGACAGCCGTCCTGAATTTTAATTAAAATTCTGCCGGAGTTTATATATTTATCGCCAGTATAATTCCCGTAATTAGATCCATTATTAAAAGAAAAATTTTTACCAGCTAATATTTTTGGCAAATCAGCTTTATCTTTGTTTTCGAAAAATAAATCGATAAATGGCAATAGTTGATGAAGCTTCCCAGTTTTGACCCAGTAAGTTAAGGCACAACCAGTAGCGACAATTTTTGCTTGAGGGAATTTTTTATTTAATTTATAGATTAGCTGTCTAGCCTCGCGATCGGCTTTTTCAGTCACCGTGCAAGTATTAATAATAATAAATTGGGGGTTTACTTCAGTTTTTATCCAGCCAGCTGCCTGCAAAGATTGGTCAAAAGACTCTATTTCCGCCTGATTGACCCGGCAGCCCAAGCTATAGGAAAAAAAGGTTTTTTTCATTTTTCTTGACAATCTTATAATAGTTTGCTATAATATCTCCAGATCCTAAGGTTGTTTTACTTTAGTTAAGACAACTTTAGGATTTTTTTATGAAAAAAATTTTTATCTCGATTTTTATTATAGGATTGTGCTTTTTAAAAGCGCCTCCAATTTATAGTCAAACAATTGCCGGTAATTCGGCGGCATTAAAAAAAGATTCTTTAACTGATTATACAACGGCTAAAAAATATATGATTGCTAAAATGGCGATTAAAAAAATTTTGGAAAAATATCAATCGCCACTAATTGACGCCACCGATAATTTTATCCAAACCTGCTGGCAATATCAATTAGATTGTTATCTACTGCCATCAATTGCCGGATTGGAATCGACTTTCGGAAAATTTATTTACCCTAATTCCTATAATCCGTTTGGCTGGGGTGGCGGCTATATTGTTTTTAACAATTGGCAAGAAGCGATCGATACCGTTGGGAAAGGTTTAAGAGAAAGATATTTAGAAAAGGGCTGCCAAAACCTGAAAAATATCGGTCAAATTTATTCAGAAAGCCCGACTTGGGCAATGCGGGTCGACTATTTTTTAAATCAATTTTACCAAGAGGAAAAAAAACTGTTGTATTTAGCAGAAAATCCAGTACAATTGTAGAATGATTAAACACACAATAAAAAAACTGCCAAAAAACTCTTACGAAATTATTGTTGATATTTCAGCGGATGAAATCGAAAAGGAATACCAAAAAGCTTTTGCTAAGCTTCAAAAAGAATTAGTCGTTGAGGGTTTTCGTCCGGGTAAAGCACCAAAAAAAATTGCTGAAAAACATATCGCCAAGGAAAAAATTTTTCAAGAATTAATTAACACGCTGATTCCCCGCCTTTATCAAGAAATTATCAATAAAGAAGGTCTAAAGCCGATAATTTCACCAAAAATAAATTTAATTAAAGCTAAAGAAAATGAGCCCTGGCAGTTGTCAATAAAAATTGCTGAAAAACCAACAATCAGTTTGGGCGATTACAAAAAAGCAATTAAAGAGTTTAAAACTTCTTCCAAAAAAGCAAAAATTTGGGTGCCCGGCCAAAAAGAAGAAAAGCCGGATTTAGAAAAAGACAACAGTCAGCTTTTAAATGGGATTTTGACAAAGCTTCTTAAGACAGTTAAATGTGAGATTGCTGATATGATTATTGAGGCGGAATTAGAGCAGAGATTAGCCAAACTTTTAGACGAGATTCAGAAAATTGGTTTGACGGTCGATGCCTATTTAAAATCAAAAAATCTGACTTTAGATCAATTAAAAAATTTATATAAAAAGGAAATAGAAGATACTTACAAGCTAGAATTTATCCTCTCTGAAATTGCCGATCAGGAAAAAATTGAGGTGAAAAAAGAGGAAATAGAAAAGCTTTTTGAGCATATTAAAGACGAAAAAGAACGCCAGCAAGCTAGAAATAACAGCTATTTTTATGCCCTAATTCTTCGCAAGCAAAAAACGCTTGATTTTTTGACTAGCCTGTAGTAAAATATGGCCATGCTAACCAAAGTCGGAAAAACAATTCCCAGCAAAAGAGCCAATAATACTCTAGAGGCAATCAATGATTTTAAAAATCAAGGGACAATTGATGGTAAATCTTCGGTAAAAAACTTTTTTGGTAATTTTTTTAACCAATTTAATCCTGATTACGGTTCTTATGAACAGCCTTTTTTCCCTAATCAAGAGAAAGTGGCTCCCAAACCGCAAAGAAAGGAATTTACTGTTTTTAGATTTCAAGAACATTACGAAGATGTCGAGGTAAAAAGACAAATTAAAGAATTATTGAAGATAATCAGGCAGGAAGTGGTCGCGATAAAAAAAACCAATGATTATTTAATTCAAGATGTCCAAGAAATTGAGAAAATTACCTTAGAGTCGGTAGGCGAAAAACCCGGAGTCTATCATGTCCGTTTTTTAGAGATAATTTTGAGTATTTTGAAAGCCTTAAGAATGAAGATTGGTGAATCAAAAAGTTGGTTGGAGGCTTTAAAAACAAAAAGAAAAAAGCGAGGTTCATTATTTTTAGCGTTATCAAAAAAGAAAGGGACCCAGTTCTCACTTTCAAAAGAATTGCAATCTGCTCGCTCTGTTCAGTAAAAAACCCATTATTAAATCATTTTTTATCCAATCTTAAAGTTGCCTAAATATATATAAATACGAGTAAAATAAATATAAAAAGCAAATTTTTCTTTTCGATTTAAAAATTCAAAACGCAATCTCCCTCAACCCCACTACAATTAATTAATTAATTGTAGTGAATATAATTTATAAGGTTAAATAAAATAATAGGATGAGTTGAAGAGATGCTTTATGGAAGAACAAAATATATAAGTTAAAGTGTTCTATTTAAAATAGTGTTCTATTTAAAATAAATTATTTAAATTATTCAAGAGCCTTGAGAAAAAGATTGACTGCCCGAGCCCAGCTACCATTGGACGAAGGGGTATATTTAGCCATAATGGCACTGGCAGTCACTAAACCGTGGTTAATATAATGACTTCGAATGCCGGAGGCCACGGTTTCAATTGCTTCATCATATGAGTTGAACCGGGTAACAACATCACCATATATTCCCCAACCCCAGCAATTATAGGAATTTTCAGGGATATAGCGGCAAAGGTTAGACTCCTGCATGGCGATTGCTGGCAAAAGGCGATAATCAAATTTATATTTATCAGAAACCTCAACAATTTTTTCAGCATAGTCAAAAAGGGGCGAATTATATTTACGGAAGAAAATTTTTAAATTTGCCACTCGAGAATCTTTAAAGCCAACGCTTCCATCAAACGAACCCAAAACCATCGGCGAACTATTATGATTAAATTGTTTTGTAGGATCATAAATTTGGCTTATCTCATTAAGGATATTTTCTCTAATTTTTGCCTGGGAGTATCGGTAATAAGCTTTGATCGCCAAAAAAAAATTTATTGTCAAAAGAAAGAAAAAAGATATTAAAAAAAAAGTTAATTTCTTTACCATATTTTAAATATAAGTTATAAAAATTAAATTGTCAAATTAGCTTAATCGGTAGAAATAAGTGGGAAAAGGATGATGTTTTAATACGGTGAAAAGATAATCGCTCCAACCATCTATTTTAAAGCCGTGAGAAATAACTAGAAGATTTTTTTTAGCTTGTTTTTTAATTTTGTCTTTGATCTTATCTATCAAATCCGGCCATAAAAACATATAGATAACATCTGCTTGGCTAATGTTGGCTTTTAAAATATCCTGGCGGATAAATTTTATTTTATTTAGTCGATGGATTTTTTTAAAAAAATTGGAAATTAAAAGCAACATAGGGTTGATTTCAATTCCCAACCCAGAAATATTATAGTATTTGGCGGCGGTTATTAACACTCGGCCGTCGCCGCTACCTAGGTCAAGAAAAAAATCATTTTTTTTTAAATTGGCTATTTGTAAAATGTCCTTAATTTCTTTTTTATTTGAAGGGACAAACATTGCTCCTTTTAATTGCGAATAGATTAGTGAACTAAAGTAAAAAGCGAGAAAAAAAGCGATTATTAATTCAAAAAACATTAAAAAATAAATCATTTTGTTATTATATCAGGAAAGATAAATTATTAAAAATTTTGCTTTATGTTGGTATCGCTGGCATAGAATTAAAATATTGTTTTAATTTTCGTAAAGCGGAATTTTTAAGAACTAATATTTTTGGGATAGACAAGCCCATAAGATCGGCAATTTCTTTTGGCGGCAATGATTGTTCAAACATATAGCTTATTACAGCAAGCTCATATTCGTTAAGTAGACCTGGAGGAATATCTAACCGCCTACTTAACATAAATTCCTCAAGAGAATGGAAACCTTCGGAATTTCGGTCAAAAAAACCTCTTTCATTTTGATCAAAACGATCAGTTGAATCTTGGGGCAATCTTTTATAAACATTTAACAAAGAACGAACTCTTCTTGGTGTAATCCCAATTTTAGAAGCAATAACTTCAATTGTTGGTTCGATGCCAGAGGTTCTTAACTGATCGGCTACCCTTAAAATTTTTATAATTAAACGTTTAGTATTAGTAGGAATTGGACTTCCAGCGCATTGGTTATTAAGATAAGCAAGAATTTCTTTTCTTATTATTGGAACAGCCCAAGTTGAAAAGCGAAGGTTTGAGAAAATTATCCGATCGACCGCTTGAATTAAGCCAATAATTCCTATTTGAATCAGATCTTCATTGTTCCCGTTTCGGAAATATGGTTCGGCAACAAAACTAACTAACCCTAAATTACTCAAAATCATAATTTCCCGAATCCTTGATCCAAGTATTTCAATTTGTTGATTAATTTCTGACAATTCAGTTTCATTAGCATTAAGAATTTTAATCTTCCTGTCCCTCAAGAATCTATACATTAAAAGCATCTTACAAAATACTACTTCTTGAGCCAAAGTTAATAATGACCATTGATAATTATCAGATTCAAATTGTTTACTTAACTGTTCGGCCCGATTTAAAAGTTCCAAAACTTCGACTTTATCATATAAATTAGGCATTCTTTTATTTTCTCTTACCCAGTCATCAAAAGGACTTAAGCCGGTGAGAATTATTGATGATATTTGTTTTCTTAATATTTTTTTTTGTTCTTTAATTTTTTTTTTGGAAACCTGACCTGGTTTTCCTGTTGTAAGTAGTGGAATTTCTTGTTGTAAAAAAAAGACTAAGTCCGGGGGTAATTTTTCAACTAATTTAAACTGTAAAGGTTTTTTATCATCGGCGATTTTTATTCTGGGTAATCGATTATTATAACCACCAGATAATGAAAAAATAACCTTCAAACTATAAGGAGTTATTTGAAGATCGGTAACAGCCTGGCTTATAGGAACGTAGGTATTATCTATTTCTAAAATTCGCGATTTAAATTCTTCGGGTGTATTACTTAACACTAGTTCGCTTCTTTCTCCAAAAAAATAAGCTAAAGCCATAGAAACTAATGGTAGATCTTGTTGGGTGAAAGGAAGGTAATTAAAGTAATCAGGAAACATTGACCGGAGGATTTTCATTGCCGATTTAACTTCAAAAAAACCAACTCTTAATAGACGAGAAATTTCCCGGGCGCCAATAACAGAGGAAGGATCTTTTGCTTTTAAAAGTTCTGTCATAAAAAGATAAATAAACTAATGTTCACAATCAGCTTGTTATTATAACATTTTTTTGAAATTTAATTCTATTTTTAATTTGCGGTATAATAGTAAGAGGTAAAATATAAGTTTTTTTAATTTAAGTTTTTAAATCAGCCTCTGTAGCTTAATGGACAGAGTAGCGGTCTTCGGAACCGCTGGTGGAGGTTCGATTCCTCCCAGAGGCACTTTTGGGCCTGTAGCTCAACTGGTAGAGCAACTCCCTCTTAAGGAGTGGGTTGAGAGTTCGAGTCTCTCCAGGCTCACTGCTTCAGATAGAATTTCTGCGCGTTAGAAGATATTTAATTATAACCTGCCGTTAAAGTCAGCTTATTAATAAAAAATTTAGTCCAAAGCTCAACTTTTCTTAAGGAACTTGATGGAGATAAAAAGCAAACTCTCCGCTTCCCAATATCGGGTCATTTTTTGGCTGAATCGGCCGAAATAGCCGATTGATGGTTGATTGAGTGATGCCGACATTTCCCTCTGGATCGGCCACAATCACCGCCATGTGGCCGATATGGTCGAGATGGGTTTGAATTTAGTAGTCCCATATTTTTCCATCCATGAGGAGGTATTATTGGAATTAAGAAAAGGATTTTGTCGGTTAATTTGCTCGACTAATTGTTTATTTTCTCAGTCTATATCATTGATGTCAAAAACAGTTGGTTCTCCTGTTATTAAGTTATATCTCGATCCGATAATATCATTGCCCAAAATGAGCCGAAGAAAGTCCAGGGAGTAAACGTTGCAAGTATATAAATCATCTCGGCGGTTATACCGGCCACTGCCTTCTACATTTAAAAAACCGATTGCCATCATCATTCTTAATCTTCGATTAGGTATCGCCCTGATTTGAGCCACAGTTTGATTATTAGAATATGTAAGATCAATTCCCGGATAAGTTTCATCAAGCATTCTTTGGTCTTCCGGAGTTTTTAAAATTGCTCCCTGACTTATATAATTTAATGTTTCGGTTGATAGTTTCAATGGTTCGACGATTGGCGGAACTGCTGGTGGCTGATTGGCCTCCGAAGGTCGGCATCTGGTCATGGAAGTAATAATCTAACATAAAAATTTATTTTAACATAGCTTTAAAAAAGAATTTTAGCAGTTAACTTAAAAAAGTATTTTTGGTAATTAACTAAGATTAAGAATTATAAAGTTTTTTTTATTTGGTGAGTTTAGCAATGATTAATAACCTTTTTAAATTTGTTCCCGGCGGCCAGCAGGTCATTAGAGTTAATGTCTTTATTTTTTTATTGCCTTCAAGGTATTTTATTTCGCTTGGATCAACGATTTTTTTCTCGCTAACCTTAAAATGAAATTTTTGTTTTTGATAATAAAGATAAATATCATCTCCCCGATCAAGTTTATTTAGAAGATAAAAAACTGAATTATAGCGGTTAGCCAAATACCAGTCGACCGATGAATGAGCAAATAAAAAAGTATTGCCGATTTGATCAGGCATAGCCGTGCCTTTAGCATGGGCAACCCCTTTGGTTAACTGCTGCTGATAAATTTTCTCATTAAAAGGGTCAACTTGGGCAATTACCTTCGCATTGGCACCAATTTTGGGAATTACGATGGCAAAATTGTCGTCGACCGGTTGGATTTCTGTGATTTTTTTCCTGGAAGTGGTAATTTGATAATTAATTTCTTCTTTTATGACAGGATAGTAAGTAAAAAAAAATATTATTAATCCAAAAAATATAAATAGAATTCCAAAAAAAAATAAATAAAAACGAAATCGGTTAGTTTTTGAAGTAATTAAAATAGTTTTTTTATGTGTGACTTTCTTCTTGGTTGGCAGGAGGGTTTTGATTGTTTTCCTTTTTTTTGAATATGCCATATCCTATTATACAAACAATCAGAATTCCCAAAAGACCAAATATGATTTTTATTCGATTTTCTTTTTTAGTTGCTTCGCCTAAAATTTGTCCAACAGTTTGGCTGATCTTTTTTCCCGCTGGTTTGGTAACAGTGACTTCCGGGGTGGC
Organism: Microgenomates group bacterium; assembly: GCA_029906985.1. Lineage (GTDB taxonomy): Bacteria > Patescibacteriota > Microgenomatia > UBA1406 > GWC2-37-13 > JARYMT01. The sequence goes on from JARYMT010000004.1 coordinate 25,969, forward strand.
AATTTTTTCGCCAAGGACAGCTGGCGCCGAAGTGACTTCTGTCACAGGCAAAGTAATATTGGTTACCGGAATGGCACCAGTAGTTGGCGAAGTAGTCGTTGATGTCGTCGCTGTAGTTGTATAAACAATTGTTACTAAACTATCGCCCACCCAGCCAGAACCATTACCGGCGCTATCAAAAGCCCGAAGAGCATAATACCAAGTGTCATCACAATAACCTGATGGCAGGTTGTCGGTATAGGCATATTCGCTATTGGAGCCGATGGGAATTGAGGCGGTTCTGGTCGACCCATCTAGCGCAAAATTAGTGTCTCGAGAACGATAAATCTCAACTTTGACCGTCTTTCCTCCGTCGTCAGCAGTTTTAAATTTAATTTTATATTCGCAAGTACCCGAATGTTCTTTACTATAGCTTGTCGGCGTTCCTGGTCCTTGGGTGTTAAAATCAACGCTAACAATCTCGCTTAAAGCAGTTTCTGTACCGTTATCTGCTTCAACATAAAATGAGTAGGTTTTTCCATCTTGATTTAACTGCGAAGATGTTACCTTACAACTACCAGCATTACCGCCGGCTGTTAAGGTTTTTGTCGTGTCAAACTGGCTGTAAACTCCGCCTTCTTTTTTATAAAAACATTTAACAGTAATTGGGTTGTTATCATAATCCAAAGCCACAAAATTCAAATCAAAATTGTTAAACCGGGTTGGTGATTTTGGTTCTGAAAGCCGAACCGACAAAGAGCCGGCAAAAACATTGGTTGATAATAAACCATAAACTCCTAAAATCAACAACAATCCTAAAAATCTATTAAAAATTTTGCTTAGTTTTTTCATTTTTAAACCAATGGTTATTAATAACAAACCAAATAAACTGAAAACTGAAGCAATTATCAACCAAACTATTCTACCTCCGGTAGCTGGCAGACCAGTTGAGGCGCCTAAAACATCTCCCTGTTCTTCTTTTGTTTCTTCTTTTTTAACATCAATGCTGGTATAGTTTTGAGTGTCTTTGTTAATGGCTATTTTTGTTCCAACAAAGTTTTCATCAACCACTCCTGGATCATCAGCGCCTGAATCAACTGCTAAAGCTAAAACTTTTTCTGAAGACTCATCATCTTGCTTATTGCCAACCGCCCAGGCTAAATCTTTGTATAAACCTGGCTCAATATCACTATTGGCTTTTGCCTGATAAGTAATTATTACTTCATCTCCTTCTTTTAAATCACTAAGTTGCCAGGTGCCTGGAGAAGCAAAATGAGGATGGGGTAAAGAAACTGATGTTCCATTAACTGTTGCTGACCAAACATCATTGAATTTAAAGTCTGGTGGTAAGATATCTTTAATAATAACGTTGTACAAATTATTATTTTCAACCTTTAATTTTAAGGTAAAAGTTACTGTTGATCCAGGAGTGATTGGGTTTGGATAAACATTGTTGGATTTTGCTGCCATTCCAATTGGTTCGTGATAATTGCCAATATAACAGTTTAAATCAGAGCCAGAGGCGATTGTTAAACTATAAATACCATCTTTATAATCTTCATCATAATTATCGCAATAGATATTTGTTTGCGTCCAACCGTCTATAAGTATTTCAGATAGATTATATTCTCCTGCCAAAAGATTTTCAAAAATTACCTGACCTGAAGGAGAAGCAGTTGTCATCGTTAACGTTCCTGAATCTGAAGCTAAATTAATATCCCAACCATCTAAAACCTCTTCCCCATCATCTTTTGCGCCGCTTTGATTTCTATCATGAAATTTCGTCACGGTCACTTTGCCCAATTTAAAGTTACCAAAATTAATACCTTTTACCTCACCTCCAGCTTCAAGACCGATATCATAACAAGTTGTGTCAGCTGGATAAGTGTTTAGCCAACCGCTTTTTAAAACTTCACAGACTTGGTAACTGCCTGGTAAAAGATTTTCAAAAGAATAAGAACCGTCTTCTTGGGTGGTAACTTGTTCCATTACTTGGCTATTTTGTTTTATTTCAATTAACCAACCACCAATTCCATTTTCTTCTTCATCCCAAGTTCCATCCCCATCCACATCTTCCCATTTTTTACCTGAGATTGAACCGGATTGAGTATTGGTAAAGGTACACTTTACTACCTCACCTGCATCAAGACCAAAATAAGCTTTTTTCTCATTAAGATTTCCTGTTGAGGGGTGGCTTGATTGATCATCATTACAAGTAATATTTGTTAAACTCCAACCAGCTGTCTCCTCTTCAGTCACTGAATATTGTCCGGGCGCAAGTTCTGCAGAAATAATTCTTTGATCATCTTTTATAGTTCCTGATAAATCACCGGAAAAATTAAATTGTTGATTTGATCCATTTGGTTTTGTTTGTTTTTCAACCACAATCCAACCTCTTGCCTGCGCATTACCAAAATTACAAGTATTGTTTGAGGAATTAAGGTCGATAGAACAATAGCCAAAATTACTTCCTGTTGGTGCTGTCTGTGTCCAACCGTCTTGAGTTTGTTCGGCAACAATTATATCTCCGGTTATATCACCGGGTAACGTGAGATCATAATTACCATTACTATCAGTTAAAGTTTCTGTTATTACCTCATAAATCTGAACCTTTAGACTACCACTATCGTTTGACGGATAAAAATCATAAAGTCTAAAGTCAATAGCTGATCCGGCTCCATTATAAGTCAACCAGTAAACATGGTTTGAGTTATAACTTCCCCAGTTAGGAGAACTATTATTAATTTGTAAATCTAAAAGAGTTGGGCCATAGCTTTCATAATTCTGAACAGAGTCTGTCCAGTAGGTATTTGGGCTTCGAACAGAGTATTTAGCATCAGCAGTAATACTATCACCAGCGCCATAGGTGCCAGAAACTCGAAGCAGATACTTTTTTCCTGAATCTAAAGAAATATTAGAAGGAACTGTTGGCATATTTTGTGCCGGCACATTAACTTCATCAACTTTTTGGGCAACGTATATCGTCCAGCCTCCTAAACCATCTTCGCCGTCATCAACTCCGTTATAATTTAAATCATTAAATTTCTTACCAGAAATCTGAATAGGAGAAGTAGCAACCGGGCAAGTTAAGCTTTTAGTTTTATTATGAGCAGAAATAACAGTAAAATCCACTACTCCGTCGCCATCTTTTTTGCCCGCATAAGTTTCATCAGTTGTCTGACCAGTAAAAATAGGTTTGGAACAGCTAATATGAATCTTACCTACTTTGTTGCCATCCTTATAAAAGAACAAATCATTACTGGAGAAAGTCCCATCGTCATTATCACCAATCAAATCAAAACTATCACCTTTATTTACATTTTTATCGAAGATAACCTTATTTCCAGCCTTTACTATAACTCTAGCGCTATCTGTTTCCAAGCGAAGAGTTAGTTGATCAATCTCATCTTTATTGGTTGTGCAAACATTACAATCTCCGGTATTTGATGTTACAAAAACAGTATCTTCGCATTCATTATTATCTTCATCTAATTCATTTTTAACCTTATCTTCCGGGTCAACTTTACATAAGCTCTTTTTATCTATTTTTGGATTGGTAAAACTTGTAATCGTCGACGGTGTCGCTTCTAAAGAAATTTCAAAATATTTTCCCTGAGGAATAGTTACACTTCCGCCAGCTGCTTTACATTCTAAATTTGCTCCGCTTAAATTACAATTAATTGTACCAGTAATGTTACTCGTATTTATTTGTAAATTAGCATAAGTAATATTTTTATCCGGTAAATCATCTTTAAAAATTTTGTCATTATTATTAAAAGTAGCATCAGCATTACCAATATTGCTTATTTTAATCGTCCATTTGAAAGTTTCTCCAACTTTAATAACACCACCAACATCATTTGTTTTAACCGCCGTTAAGTCTGCTGAAGGCTGCTTCACTGTAAATGTTTTTTCATCATCGTTTTGTAATCCGCCACAAGTATTATTAGATGACCTTTTTAGCTTTACTTTCCAATCACCAATAGCTGCTGATGATGATAAAGTATAACTATCGGTAATTACTCCGCCGCTGCCACTATGACACAATGTGTTAATCGGAAATTCTCCACCGCCACCGCCGCCTCCGGGCGGATCAAGGTAAAATTTATAATATTTATTTACGTTCAACCCATCAGCTTTCAAATATATCGTGTCGCCTGGAAAATAAACCGGATTAACAATTATTGTAGTATAATCGCTCTGGACAAAATAAATTGTAAAATGATCGATTCCTTCGGCCCTTACCTTATCCCCTTCCTGCTCTATTTTCCCCTCTTCGACTTCTTTTACCTCACTTTCCTTATCTTCCATATACAAAATTTTTGCTTCTTTGTCTTCTGGCTTTGGTAAAGTAATATCGTATTCAAAAGTGCCATCAATCATTTCAGTGGTAATATCATACGCGTATTCACCATAGAGATTAACATTATTAGGAAGATCTAATTCAGAAACTTTTATTTGAGAAATTTTCAAATGAGTTCTTAAACTCTCATCTTTCGGTAAACATTTAAAGGTTACAGTAACTTTATTTTCTAAAGGAAAAATGTATCTTACTCCCAATCTAACCTTATCCTTTGTTTCCCCTGTTTTTGTAAGATTATTAACTTCCCAATCAAAAACTGTTGCATCAACTATATTTTCATCATCTTTTAAACATATTTTTTCTTCTGTTAACGTTTCTTTTACTCCTTTTTCCAGCCAATCATTTTCATCTTGCTCTAAATCCAATTTACTAATATCTTTCTCATTAATAACTTCTAAACTCCCGTTATTGATCTCAAACCACTGACTTTTAAACCAAGAAGCATCTTTAATTTCGGTTTTAAAAATACCTCGCAAAACCTTATGAGGAACGCAATCATTTTTTGAACAAGTGCCGGCATAAATTTCTTTGGAAAAATTCTCATCATTTTTTAATTCAATATCATTTCCCGTTACTGCTTCAGTCTGTTTATCAGTCTGATAAGCAAGAAGATAATTCAATTTTCCAGAAACCCCAGCATCCTTATTGTTTATCTCAATCTTAAACTTATTATTAGTATTATTATAGTCAATTTTTACTTCCAAACTATCAGCTGCTCTCGAAGAAATCGGCGTCATTAAGAATAAAAATGGTTGAAGAGAGTTAAGAAGCAGTCCAAAAACTGAAATAAACGAAAAAAATTTTTGCCAGTGCCTTTTTTGATTTTTGGGGCAAGGCAATGAAAAAAATTCATTGCCACAATTATATAAAGCCTAAAATTAAAAGTCAATAGAAAAAATTTTTGTAATTACTTTATAAAAAATTGTAGTTATTATTTTATCAAAAAATTTTTTTTTACAAATCATAAAAAAACTAATAGGCTTTCGTCGGGACATATTTACCTTTGGAATTTTTACAGCGATAAGACGGAATACTGCATTTACTCTGGCAGGTTGAATCACCGGGGAAAATATAAGGACACTCACTTAAAGTGGGAATGGCAAAGGGCTCACAGACACCTTGTTGACCACCACCGGGACTACAGACATACTGAATTGGCGTTGGTGTCGCCGGAAGAGTAGGCACAGTCGGCGGAATCGGGGTAGGTTGACAATAATCCAAACTAACATTAGGACTACTGACGCCATAATTATAACTACAATTCGGGCCACAGCCTCCACGACAACCGATAAAGTCAACAATCGGATCGCTGGCAATTTCCAAATTGGTATAAATCTTAAAATAAGAACTACAAGATTGACCGTCGGAAACATAAATATAATTGGAGTTATTTTTTGGATCACAAGGAATAGCAGAAAGGATTTTTTCCGATTTAATATTAAATTCACTATTACAAGGAGGAAGATTAGCAATATAACAATTGTGATAATCAAAGTATTCTTCGAGAGATTTTGCTAAAAGGTTTAAATCATATTTTCTTTTGCTGTCACGGGCTTTTTTTAATTGTTGACCGACGCCGATTAAAGATAGGAGAGTCAAAAGTGACAAAAGGAAAATGACAATAATGATTTCAATTAGAGTAAAACTTTTTTTTGATAGAAACATATTTAGTTTAATTTAATTAATTCAATCGCGTAAGCTGAATTAGGCGACATATCAAAAAAACGCCGGTATTGACCATTGGAAATCGTCACTACGCTTGTCAAAGGATTTTCGCTTTTTAAATCATAAATTGAAAGTTGATATGAACCAGGATCAAGATTAAAGAAAGTTACCGGAACAAGTTCTTTGTTTTTTTCTTCTGGATCATAATTTATTATAATGGCGCTGATTTTATTATAACCTTGACTGGCAAGAGCTTTAACATAACTTCCTTCGCCGTCGACTTCCAGGCGATTACGGCCCAAAAGGTTAAGAAATTTTAAGGCATAAAATCTGGGTTTCTTTTGACCATCATAGCTTAAAATTCCCCAACTGGGAGTCGGGCCATCTTTAATTTCAAAAGCAAAAGCCATTTCTAAATTTTGTTCAATCAAATTTTTAATGACCATCAAACTGTGGGTTGCTCCAAGATCAGTTTCCGCAACAGGATTGGGATTGGAGTCATATGCCCATTCACTGATAATTTTTGGCAAAGATAAATATCGATTATAAGGGAAATCAGATAACCAAAAATTAATTTTTTCTACATCATCACGAAAGTCATCCGGATTTTTAGAGTAATGGTGCCAGGAAAGAAAATCGATTCTCAAATTATTTTTATTAAGATAATTCAAAAAATATTGGAACCAATTTTTATAAGCGGCGGTAGTGGCAGGACCACCAATTAAGAATTGATAGACATTCTTAGCTTTTGAAGCTCCTAAGACAGAATAATAATATAAAGTTTTGTAATCTTTATCACCTCCATATATACTCCACTTCCCAAAAGTTTCTAAATCAGGCTCATTCCAAACTTCATAATAGATATCTTTTAACCAATCGCCAGTCACCTGGCCACAAAGACGGGTATTAATACCACTATATCTTTCAATGGTTTTTTGAACCAAATATGACCAATCAACCCAATTTGACGGAGGTGATACTAAAGAGCCATCTTTTGATAAGGCGGGAGGCATATACCCGAGAGAAAAAAATGGTCGGGCACCAGTATGATAAATATCACAAACAGTCTGGTCAAGTAAATCCCAATTTAATTGCAAATTATTGTTAATATCGCGGCTAACTACCTGGTAAAAATCATAAATATGATCAATTCTAATATAACGAGGAGAAAATCCGGCTATTTGAGGAATAACATTACCCAACATCCTAACACCAGTTTCTTCTCCTCCTTGAGCAAAAGCTTTCCAGTTAAAAGGAAGCGGTTTAGTAATTTTCCCGGCGTTAATTCTCAGGTTGGCTTTTTGGATCGTCGCTCGCGAATTAATTCGATACTTACTAAAAATAAAAATTAAAATTAAAAACCCGATAACTAGAAAAAAAATAACTTGAAATTTTTTATCTATGGCCATTAATTTATTTTATATCGGTCTTCAATAAAATAAAAGCGTTAAATTTAAAATCTAAAAAAGAAGATCAGTATTTTTTTAGTTTTAAATAATTTCCTCTTTTCTTTTTCTAACAAAAGAAATCCATTCTTCGACAACTTCAAAAATTAATTTAAAAGGAGCTTCGATTAAAAAATCAAAAAAGAAAATAAAAAAGTTAAGTTTGGCGATTTCGCTGGAAAAAAATTTACCCAAAGAAAGAATTGGCATAAAAAAGAAATCAATTAAAGGAGTAAGGATCCCCTCTTTTTCTTCCAAACGATATTCATTGACCACTTGTTTGATGCGGTAAGAAAAAAAAGTAACAACACTGACAAAAAAAATAAAGATAATTTGACTAATTAAGTTAAAATTCAGTAAAGTCAGAAGTTCGTATATTAGAGTCAAAGTAACAATAAATGTCAGCGAATAAAAAATAGTAAAACCAAAAATTAGAGTCGGTTTTCGGATTCGGGATTTTTTGGGCATAAAAGCAATTTTAGTTTCAAAACTTTTGTCGGCATCGATAATTTCAATAATTCGCTGGTAAATCTTTTTTGTATTATCTTCGCCGGGAACCCGAAAAAAAGCGACGATCATCAGCATTAAGATCGGAGGAAAAAGAGTATTGATAATAATTGAAGTTTGATTAACTTCTCCATAAAAATAGACAGAAAGAGGAAATTCTAAAATAAGAGCAAAAAGCATTTTGGTCAAAAAAATATAAATAAAACTCTTTACCGCCAAATTTCTTATCCGATTGCCCAACTGCTGGTATTTTTCTCGGCAAACCCGGTCAACCTCGAGCCATAATTTTTGACGATCGGTTAAAAAACTCGGGATATTGTTTGACCGGTTTTTAATGATGGAAAAAAGGATTAAAAAAGGAGGAAGTTGTTTTTTAGTAAAACGGGTTAAATTATCAACATAGGGATTTTTAATCATTTTATCAATTTTTTTGAAAATTTCCGGAATTTCGGGAGCAAGACTGGCCAGAGCTTCTTGGTTATATGTATGAATTGGGTTGTAAAAAGTGACAAATAGATGGTATCTTAAATAAGGAATATCACTGCGACGAAAAGCTTTTTCCAAAGCCGTTAAAAAAAAAGCATCTTTCTGATTTTCCGGTATCCCCTCAATTTTTATTTTTTTTCTTAATACTTGAAAAATAAAAAAAGTAAAGTAAGAATAACGCAAAGCATTTTCCGGACTTAAAGTTTCCTCAATTTCGCAAGTCATTAAGTCGACAATAAAATCAGACAAATATTGTTGCTGATCGAGAGGTCTTCCAACCACAACTTTTTTTCTAATAAATACATATTTATCAAGAATCTCTTGAACTTTATTAATATCTTCGCCACCGAGGCTGCCATTGGGGAAATATCGGGCCCAAAGAAGTTCTCGAAGAATATTTTCTGCCTCACCTTTGCAATCAGGATTAATCATCAGTCTTCTTTTGACGATTCTTTGAATCGCTGCTCTTCTTATTAAATGTTCTTCTCGATATTCAACGGCATTTCTGATTTTTTCATAGGCCAAAGCAAAAAAAGAAACAGTGGGTGAAACCGTCAATTTTGATAAATCATCAGGTCGTGGTTTAGACCGGATACTTTTTAAACTAAGAATTAATGACTCGGTAAAGTCAGATAACCTGATTGAGGGAAGGTTTGCGCTCTTGTTATCCATGATCTCAATTATAAGATATTGTTGATCATTCCGCAAATTTAAGAATTATACTTTTTTCGCTCCAATCTTATAAAGAAAATTTAAAATTATTTTTTTCTGCTCTTCTAGTATTTTTATATTGTCGGCCTCGATATTAATTCTTAAAAGAGGTTCGGTTTTAGACAGACGGGCATTAAACCACCAGTTGGCAAACCAGAAAGAATACCCATCAAGATCGTCAACCGAATTGGCTTGATTTTTAAAAGTTTTTAAAATTGCTTTAACGGCTTGATTACGATCTTTTACTTTAAAATTAATTTCTCCAGACGAAGGATAAATTTCAAACCGTTTTCTTAAAACCGAAAGAGGAACATTTTCTAAAGAAAGAATTTGCAGCATTGTTAACCCGGCAATTAAAGAGGAATCAGCCCGATAATTTTTTTTAAAGTAATAATGGCCGGAATGCTCGCCGGCAAAAATACCATTGGTTTTTTTCATTGCCTCTTTTATAAAAGTATGGCCGACGCGAGTCCGAAGTGGCGTTCGGTGATATTTTTTAATTGTTTCTGGAACCACTCGACTACAAATCGCACTATAAAGATAATAACCGGGATACTTTTTGGCAAAATAATCGGTTAAAATGGCGGTAGTAACTGAGCCGTTAAGTTTAGTGCCAGTTTCGTCAATAAAAAAAATTCGGTCAGCATCACCATCAAGGGCAATACCCAAATCAGCATGGTGAGTTTTTACGGCGGAAATCAAATCTTTTAAATTTTCATTTTTGAGAGGATCAGCAATATGATGGGGAAAATTTCCGTCGGGCTCAAGGTAAAGCGGAATAATTTTTACTGGTAATCTTTTTTTCATTTCCATCCAGGAGGGACCTGCCATACCATTACCGGCATCGACTACGATTTTAAGTTTTTTTATTTTTTTTAAATCAATAAAACTTAAAGCATGATTTATCCAAGATGAAAAAATATTTTTTTGGCTAATTTTTCCTGATTTTTTGGCTTTTGGCAATGGTTTGACTATCAATTTTTTTATTTCAGGAAATCCGTATTGGCTATAAATAGGAATGACACCCTTTTTGACAATTTTAGCTCCATTATATTCCGGAGGATTATGAGAGGCGGAAACAATAACATTGGCTTCAAAATTATATCGACCAGAGGCAAAATAATGCATTTCTGTCGAAATCATGCCAAGAAAAACTACGTCAACGCCAGAATCAGTAATTCCTTTAATTAAACTTTTAGTCAAAGAGGGAGATGACAATCGGTTATCATGACCAACGGCAATAGGGCTTTTTTTAATGTACAAAGCCAGGGCTTTGCCTAAATGATAATAAAACTCTTCATTAATTTCGGTTGGATAAATTCCTCGAATGTCGTAGTCATGAAAAGATGTAAGATTGATTGATATGTTTTTCATCATTTAATAAAAAAAAATTTATAATAATAAGATAGTCTCATATCATAAAAAATAACTAGCGAGAATGTCAAGCGAACTTCTTAATTGATAAGGTGAAGTCCCAGTTTTGCTTAGCAAATCTAAACGGTAAAAACTATCATAAAATTTTAATAATTTTTTTTCTTCCCATAAATTAGATTGTTTTATAAACTTTTGTCTCTGCCAAGGGGGAATTGATTTGGGTAATTGATTTAATTTAGCTAAAATTAAAAGTCGGGTGTGTCGCCTTAGCATATAAAAAATTAAATTTTCATTTTGGGTTTTTAAAAGTGATTGAAGCTTAAGGTAAAAATTTTTAAAATTTCCTGGATAACATGAATCCAATAAATTAAAAATTGAAATACTAATTTTAAATTCCTTGATTTGACCGTATTTTTTTATTTTTAATTCTCTTTGGGATTTCCCTTCTTCCCAATCAATCAAAATTAATTCTTTTGAATGGGAAATTTTATCTAATATATCAAAACTGATTTTGTCAGTTCTTCGAAAATTTTTGTCAAGATTTTCACTTAAAAAAACATTTTTTTGACCAAACAAACTAACATTTATTGATAAATCTTTAACAATCTGTGGCAATTGGCTAAAAGTGACATAACTAACCTGATAACCTTTAAGCTGATAAGAATCTTTTAATTTTTGAAAAAATTGGCGAGAGGAAATGATATCCTCCCCACAAACAATTATTAACATATTGATATCTTAAGTAATAAAATTATTAATTGCAAATAATTATTTTATGTCTTAATACATTTTTATCTTAAAACTTGATAAATTTAAATTTCTTTTGAATATTAATTGGTAATTTATTATTATAGAAAATATGTTTGATTTTATCGCTATTGGAAATGTGAGTATAGATTTATATTTTCAGGGTAAATCATTTACCCATGATAAGGACCGATATCATTTGGCGATTGGTGGAAAATATTTTGCTGATAAATTTTATGAAGATATTGGTGGAGGCGGTTGTAATGTCGCTGCCGGAATGGCAGTATTTGGTTACCAAGTGGGACTACTTTGTAAAATTGGCAATAACCCCTTTAAAGATTTGATTTTAAAAAAATTGCGATCAAAAAAAATTTCTACCGAGCTATGTCAATTTCAGAATGATTATTACAAAATTTCGGCAATTTTTTTGACGGAAAAAGGCGAAAGGACAATTATCAATTATGAGACACCAACTACTCTTTGGCAGGCGTTTAAATTGTCGTCCGAGGTAAAAAAAGCTAAAAATGTATATCTGGCCGCCCTTCCACATTTAAAATTGGCTGATAAGGTAAAAATTATTGAATTTTTTAAAGGTCCACAGGTATTAACAATTGTTAATTTAGCAGTAACTGATTGTCGAAGACCAATAAATGAATTAATTCCATTGTTTGATGGCCTAGATATTTTAATTTTAAACAGTCATGAATTTTCTGATTTAATTAAAAAACCATATTCAGAAATTAATTTTGAAAAGATAAAAATTGATATTCCTATTTTAAAAAATAGGATTTTGGTAGTCACCGATGGTGAAAAAGGAAGTTATGCCTATGCCAATAATCAAGTTTTTTCCCAACCAGCTATTAAACCAAAAAAAATTATTGATACCACCGGTTGCGGTGATGGCTATACGGCTGGCTTTATAGCCGAATTTTTAAAAACACAAGATATTAAAAAATCAATGATGACAGGATCACAATATGCGGCAAAAATCATTGAAAAAATTGGAGCCAATTAAATTAAAAAATTTCTTCTAAAAGATCACGACCAGTCATTTCTACAGGTTTATTTATATCCAAAAGCCGCAGTACGGTCGGCGCTACATCAGCCAAAATACCAGCTTGAATTCTTGTAGCATGCCCTTGAAATTCTTTATCGATGAAAATAAAAGGAACAGGATTTGAAGTGTGTTCAGTGGAGATTTCGCCGGTTTGGGGATTGATTTTTTGTTCAACATTACCATGATCGGCCGTAATCAAAAGAGAATAATTTAAATTAGTAGCTATATTGACAATTTTTTGAACACAACTGTCTACCGATTTGACTGCCTTAATCGAAGCTTCGATATTTCCCGTATGACCGACCATGTCCGGGTTAGCAAAGTTGACAAGAATAAATGAATATTTTTGTTCCTGAATTTTTTTAATTAAAATATCAGTCATTTCAAAAGCAGACATTTCAGGTTTTAAATCATAAGTAGGAACTTTAGGTGATGGGATAATTAATCTTTCTTCATACGGAAAAGGCATTTCTCTTTGGCCATTAAAATAAAAAGTGACAAATCGCTCTTTTTCTGACTCACTGACTCGAAGCTGAAAAAGGCTGTTTTCTGACAAAACCCGGCCTAAAGGAGTTTTTATTATTATGGGAGGAAAAGCTACTTTTACAGGCAAATTTTTTTCGTACTCGGTCATGGTCACAAAACATAAATTTTTGATTTTTTTTTGTCTTTTGAAGGGAGGGGATAAAATTTTATCGTCTATTAAATGAGTTTTGTAATATTTTACTTCATAAGGGTCATAAGAAGTTGTTTTATTAGCTATTTGTTCAAAATCATCAAGGACAAGAGCTTTAGTTAGTTGTCTCGGTCGATCAATTCGATAATTAAAAAAAACCACCGAATCACTATCTTCGATTAAGCCAACCGGATGAGAATTTTTAATAATAATAGTTGGTTCAATAAATTCGTCAGTAACGCCGGCTTTATAAGATTCTTCGATCGCTTCAATCGGGCTACTGGCAACTTTGCCTTTACCTTCGGTTAAGCAAACATAGGCTTTTTCTGTCCGTTCCCAGCGCCGGTCTCTATCTAAAGCATAATAACGGCCAGAAACTGAGGCTACTTCGCCGATTCCTAATTCCTTTAAACTTTCTAACAGTCGCCGAACTACCTCTAAACCGGCTTTAGGAGGCGAGTCTCGGCCATCGGTAATCAAATGAAGGTAAACTTTTTTAATATTTCTTTCTTTAGCTAGATATAATAAAGCGTATAAGTGCTCAAGACTAGCATGGACAGTCCCCTCACCAACTAAGCCTATAAGATGCAATTTGCTATTATGATTTATTAAATGATTGACACATTCTTGAAAAACTGGATTTTTATAAAATGAACCGTCAGCAATACTCATATTAATTCTGGGCAAATCTTGGTAGACGATCCGGCCGGCACCAAGATTTATATGACCAACTTCGGTATTGCCGGGTTCGGAAGCCGGTAGTCCTACTGACTCCCCTGAAGCTTTAAGCACCGTATTGGGATAGGCATAAAGATAAGAGTTAAGATTGGGTGGATTAGCTAGATAGACGGCATTGCCAGGCCCAGGCGGGGCGATACCATAACCATCTAAAACAATCAGGATTACTTTTCTCATTAAATCATGATAACAAAATTCAGTTTAGAAGACAATATGTTACAGCAATGGCTATGGCATCGATTTCATCATCTTGAGTAATTTTTTTAGTTTCTGGTAATGTAAGATGAATGATTTTTTTTACTCCTTTTTTATCAGCTCGGCCATAACCGGTGACTGTTTGTTTTACTTGTAAGGGGGTTAAAAACACTAAATTTATTTTTTTTTGTTCTGCTAAAAGAAGAACACTTCCTTGAACTTGGGATACAGAGATAGCAGTTTTTTTATTGGCAAAAAAAAATAATTTTTCCAAAACAAAACAGTCAGGTTTATATTGTTCGATTAATTTATTTAAAAAATTATAAATTTTAAAAATTCTTAAAGGAAGGGATGATTTGTTTGAGGTAAAAAAAACTCCCGAAGTAATGTATTTAAAATTTTTTAAGGTATTTTTCTTTTCCACTAGAGCATACCCGGTTCTTTCCAATCCAGAATCTAAAGCCAATATTATCATATAAATTTAACCAACTAAAGAGATGGGAGATCGTTCATTAGTACGTCTTGGCTAATCACGATTGCTCGTGACTCCACCTAACGCCTATATAACCAGTCATCTACTGGTGAACTGATATGGATTTCTAATCTTGGGGTTCGCTTCACACTTGAGATGCATTCAGTGTTTATCGAATAAAAATATAGCTACCCAGCAATGCCCTTTTGGGACAACTGGTACACCAGGGATTTTTTCTTCCAGGTCCTCTCGTACTGTGGAAGAGCCCCCTCAAAAATCCAAGCGCTTACACCGGATAGAGACCGAACTGTCTCACGACGTTCTGAACCCAGCTCGCGTACCGCTTTAACGGGCGAACAGCCCGACCCTTGGGACCGACTCCAGCCCCAGGATGCGATGAGCCGACATCGAGGTGCCGATCCGCGTCGTCGATATGAACTCTCGGACGCGACTAGCCTGTTATCCCCGGAGTAGCTTTTATCCGTTAAGCCCCGCCCACAATCACTGTGAGACGGGGGATCACTAACGCCTGCTTTCGCATCTTAGAGTACTATACAGTACTCCATCAGGTACCGACTGGTACCTGAGCTCGGATAGTCATCCTCGCAGTTAAGCCAGCTTTTGCGTTTGCACTTCCTCTCCGATTTCCATCCGGAGTAAGCTGACCTTTGCGCTCCTCCGTTACGCTTTTGGAGGAAACCGCCCCAGTTAAACTGACCACCAAACACTGTTCCTCGTCAAAGACGGGGTAAGATGAAAAATGATCGAAGAGAGGTGTTTCATTGGTGCCCCGACGTAACGTCGGGACTCCCTCCTACGCTCAACAGTCCATCATCTTCCACCAATGTCTAGTTTCAGTAAAGCTTCCGGGGTCTTTTTGTCCAGGTGCAAGTAGGCCGCATCTTCACAGCCATTTCAATTTCGTCGGGCAGCGGTTCAAGACAGTTGTCAATTCGTTAGACCTTTCATGCGGGCCGGAACTTACCCGGCAAGGGGTTACGCTACCTTAGAACTCTCAGGGTTAGAGCTGTCGTTCACTGGAGCTTACACCGAAACCTTCCCTCCGATTTGGCGGGTCAGCCTCAGTGGTTAACTTACCAGTACCGGACAGGCCTCAGCTCCTATACCGTCCTTATTCAGGTTAGCAGGAGCCTGTGTTTTAGTTAAACAGTCGATTGACAAACTTTTGTTGAACTCCGACGCAAGGTCGGAGAGAGCTTCTCGAAAACTTACGCTCAGCTTTTTTGCCGAATTCCTTGAACCACCCTTACCCGTATGCTTCAGTGTTCTCCACCAACCCACCTGAGTCGGTTATCGGTACGGTTGTATATTTGACTCCTGAAAAACTTTTTCTCGGAAGCATAAATTATCCCGCTTTCCCGCCACAAGGCAGGATCGCATTTACAACTCATTTTTTCGACAAGCGAAAAAATTTGTTGCTTAGCCCCACGTATAGTAGGGCGGGATTATCACGCTTCGTCAGTTCTTCAGTAATAACGCCAAATATACAGTAACTGAATATTAACAGTTTGAACATCGGGAGGTACCATTCGGTAACTCCCTTAGCTCCGACTAACCCTCAGTCGATTGACGTTGCTGAGGAAACCTTGGGTATGCAGCATTCCGAGTTTTCATCGGAAGAAACACTACTCATGTCAGCATTCTCACTTCCTGCCGCTCCATCCAGATTCGCATCTGAACTTCATCGCAACAGGAAAGCTCCTCTACCGGAGGTACCAGACGGTACCTCCTTCCGTCTTCGGTAGATTATTTAGTTCCGATCATTTTAGGCGCCAATCTTCCATCAGAAACCAAATAGTCTCTGAATATTCAGGTGAGCTGTTACGCACTCTTTAAAGGGTGGCTGCTTCTGAGCCAACCTCCCTGCTGTGTTGGAAAATTAACGACCTTTTCACTTAATAATCATTTAGGAACCTTAGACGGGAATCTGGGATGTTTCCCTCTCGCCCACACCAGCTTATCCCGGCGGGACTGACTCCTCGGCAATTGACTTTATGTATTCGGAGTTTAGTTAGTTCCGATCGCCAAAGGCTTTCGGAACTATCTAGTCGCTCTAGCCCATAAAGTTTTACCGAAGGCTATACCTAAATATATCTCGAGGAGAACCAGCTATCTCCGGGTTCGATAGGCATATTACCCCTAACCACAAGTCGTCTCATGCCGTTTCACCGGCAACGAGTTCGGGCCTCCCTCTCCAAGTTGGAAAGTTCACCCTGCTCATGGTTAGCTCACCCGGTTTCGGGTCTTCCGCTCTTTATTAGTTAATATTGCTATTAACACGCCCTATTAGGACTCGGTTTCCCTATACCTCCCCACCGTGGGTGGTTAGATAAATAAAGTAGCGGAAACTCGCTGACTCATTCTTCAATAGGCACGCGATCATCAGGCACCAGATGGTACCAGACTCTCGCTGTTTGTTAGCTAAAGGTTTCAGGTTCTATTTCACTCCCCTCGCTGGGGGACTTTTCACCTTTCCCTCACGGTACTAGTTCGCTATCGGTCAATTTGAGTATTTAGCCTTGGATCGTGACCGACCCAGCTTCCCACAAGGTTGCCGTGCCTCGTGGTACTTAGGAACAGAATAGGGTGATTTTGGGTTTAAAATACAAGGCTATCACTTTCTATGGCTGACCTTTCCAGATCATTCTTATACCCTTAATCAATCCCATATTTTCTGCCCTACAACTCCCCGACGCAAGGTCGGGGTTTAGGCTTTGTCCTTTTCGCTCGCCGCTACTAAGGACATCTTCGGCCAGAGGCCGATCGTCTTTTGACGACATTGATTTCTTTTCCTTCGGATACTGAGATGTTTCAGTTCTCCGAGTTCCCCTCAGTACTAAAGTACTGATCAGTGGTGTTACCACCACTGGGGTTACCCCATTCGGAAACCAACGATTAAACGCCTGTTTAAGGGCTCATCGTTGATATCGTGCTTAAACACACGTCCTTCTTCGGCTCAAATTGCCAAGGCATTCACCTTTAGCTTTATTCTCCCATCTCTTTTGTTGGTTAATATAAATTAAAAACCTACTTATTTGCTTGAAAAAAGACCCTAATTTTCAAAGTGCTAATTTTACCGCTTTGACTAGCGGGTGGACTCGACCGGACTTGAACCGGTGACCTTCTCATTGCAAATGAGATGTTCTAGCCGCTGAACTACGAGCCCAGTTAACCAAATCAGAACAATATTTAAAAAAATTTGACTCAAAAGAGTCATTGTTGAAGGTCGTGAAGCAGATCTTCGCTCGCTTCACGAACCTGAAGTGAATTTTATTCTACTTCAGGTCTGATAGGAGTGCAAGTTTTGCATCCAAAATGCCTTTTAGGAAAGGACTTTTTTCATTGATAAAGAAAATAATATCAAACAGTTTTTAAGATGTCAATATCAATTTATAATAAAATTATAATAAAATTTAGGAAAGTTTATTTTTTAAGGCAAATTTTATTTTATCTTCAATAGAAAGATTTTTGGGAATTTTTTTTAGCAAACTTCTGGCTTGGGAGGATTTATAACCCAAAGCAACTAAGGCATCGACAACTATTTTATCATCTTCAGAAAGATACATATCTTGAAGAATAAATTCGGATTTAATTTTTTGGGATAATTCTAAAATTATCTTCATGGCGGTTTTCTTTCCTAAGCCGGGAATTTTTGTAAAATAATCGATATCATTTTTTTTGACAGCGGCAAAAATTTCATCGATATTACCATACGAAATTACCGAATAAGCAATCTTAGGCCCAACACCAGGAACGTTTAAAAGCAATTTAAAAAAATTATTTTCTTTTTGATTAGCAAAACCAAATAAAACCAAAGCGTCTTCTCTAACCTGTAAATAAGTAAAAATTTCAATCAATTCGTTTTTTTTATGGTTAGAGAGGAGAAAAGGAGTTAAATACACTTCAAAAGAAACACCGCTGTTTGTTTCAATCAAACCAACATTATTATTAATTTCAATTAATTTGCCTTTTATTTTGCCAATCATTTTATTTCATCCCTTTCAATTTGCCATAAACGATTATATTTTGCTACTCTTTCGCCACGAGAGGGGGCGCCGAATTTTACGAAATCCGCCTGGACTCCGACAGAAAAATCAGCAATAAAACTATCATTGGTTTCGCCTGATCGATGGGAGACAATAAAACTAAAATTATTTCTTCTAGCCGTGTCGATCACTTCGATAGTTTCGGTAATTGTTCCGATTTGATTTGGTTTGATTAAAATTGCCGAACAGGCTTTATTTTTTACCGCTTTTAATAATCTTTCCTTATTAGTGGTTAATAAATCATCGCCGACTAAATATATATTGGGAGATAATTGAGCATTAAATTTTATCCAGTTACCCCAATCTTCTTCGCTTAAGGGGTCTTCTAAAATTAAAAAAGGGTAACTTTTAATTAAATTATGCAAAAAATTAATATATTCATCAGCTTTTAGAGGATGGGGTTTATCTTTAATTGTATATCTTTCATTTTTATAAAAATTTGAAGCAGCAAAATCGATACCAAAAAAAGCATCAACTCCCGGGTTTAATTCTTTTTGAACCAAAGTTTCGTAAAGAACTTCCAAAGCGTCAATATTAGTAGTAAAATTAGGAGTAAAACCTCCCTCTTCTCCAACCGAAATATTGGCATTACGATATTTGAGTACCCTTTTTAATTCGTGGAAAATTTCGATGGCTAAAATATATGATTTAGAAAAAGAAAACGAAGAAGAAGGAATTAATTGAAATTCCTGGAATTCCAAATTATTATTAGCGTGTTTGCCGCCGTTAATAAGATTAAAAATTGGGGTGGGTATTTTTTTTATTTTTAAATCTGTCAAAAGTAGCGAATTATAATATGAGTTTATATATTTAAAAAGGGGGACGCCAAGATCAGCAGCCGCGGCTTTTATAAAAAGTTGAGAAATAAGAAGAGTAGTATTACTTCCTAAATTGCTCTTATTTTTTGTTCCGTCAGCTTGAATTAACCAATAGTCGACTTCTTTCTGTTTTAGGGGAGAAACACCGATTAATTTAGGGGCAATTAAATCATTTACATAAGAAACGGCGGTGGAAACTCCCATTCCCTCTAATCGGGTTTGATCTTTATCCCTCAGTTCAACAGCTTCGGATTTTCCAATGGAAGTTCCGGCGGGAATTGAGGTAAACACTTCAATTCCATTATCAAGGGTCAAGCTACCTTCCAGCGTAGGATAACTTCTCGAATCAATGATTTCGTAGGCTTTAATAGCCTTAATTTTGCCCATAATTATTTTTTGTTTAACTTCCTTTCAATATTATAAATTAATTCCTTTGTTCGGTAAACTGCATCAGGATTAACAGAGACACTGGTAATGCCCGCTTTGATTAATTTTTCTATTAAATCAGGATAATCCGACGCCGCCTGACCGCAAATTGAGGAAGAGACTTGATATTTTCGGCACAAATTAATGACGTATTCTACTATACTAAAAACAACCGGATTTTTATCATCATACAAATGTTGAACTGCTTCATTATCTCGATCAACACCCAAAAGCATCATGGTTAAATCGTTGGTGCCAACCGAAACACCATCAATACCAATTTTTAAAAATTCTTCAAGATTTAAAGCACATGCCGGAACTTCTACCATAATTAATAATTTAAAATTCTTATAATTAAATAAACCAAAGTCTCTAATAATAGTTTTTATTTTAATTAATTCCCATGGTAGTCTAACAAATGGAATCATTAAATGTAAGTTTCGGTATCCCATTTGCCAAATTTTTTTTATCGCTTCTAATTCCATTAAAAAAACTTCCGGATTGGCGATATAGCGGCTGGCACCTCGAAAACCCAACATTGGATTTTCTTCTTTCGGTTCATAGATTTCACCCCCTTTTAGATTTCGATATTCATTAGTTTTAAAATCAGTCGCCCGGTAAATGATCGGACGAGGGTTAAAATTTTTTACAAAAAATAGTAAATTTTTTGTCAACTTATCGATGAATATATTTTGTCGTTTATTTTTTATAAATTCTTTGGGGTGAGTTCCTATTTGAGCGATGATAAATTCAGCTCTTAAAAGACCAACTCCGTCCACAGGGAGTTGAGACATTTTTTCTGCTTTTTCTGGCTCTGCCAGATTAATATATACCTTTGTATTGGTTTTTGGTGCTAAATGAGTATTACTTGAAGAAGTGACTATCTTTATTGATCCTTTAAAAATATCTCCAGTTATACCATTAATCGTGACAATCTGACCATTTTTTAGCACTTTTGTTGCTTTTGTAACACCAACTACAGCCGGGATGCCCAGCTCGCGGGAAACAATTGCCGCATGAGAAGTCCGTCCGCCTTGTTCGGTGATAATTCCGGCACATTTTTTCATTGCCGGTACAAAATCGGGATTGGTCTGACGGGCAACCATTATTTCGCCGGATTTTATTTTGTCAATTTCTTGAGCTGATAAAATAATTTTTACCGGACCAGTGGCAATTCCCGGAGAGGCGGGCGAACCTGTTAAAATCGGCAAGTCATTCTTAAAAGCATCATTTTGGTCAATAGTTTTATTTTTATCTTTAATCGTTGTTACCGGTCTTGATTGGACAATATAAAACTTGTTTTTTTCCAAGGCCCACTCGATATCTTGAGGAAAATAATAATGTCTTTCAATATTATTAATTAATAAGGCTAGCTCGATAATTTGTTCATCGGTTAATTTTTGCTGGCTACCTTCTTTCTTATTTAGCTTTATTTCTTTATTAGTTCTTCCGAATTTAATCAGCTTTGAATTTTGATATTTAACATCTTTTTTTAAAATTTGGTAGGTTCTTTTATCTACTTCATAATGATCAGGGGTTACTTTGCCTTGAACAATATATTCACCTAGTCCGTAAATCGCCTCAATAACGATCTTGAACTTATAGTTAGTTACCGGATCAATACTAAAGGCTACTCCTGATTTTTCCGACTGAATCATCCGCTGGACAACCACGGCTAAGCCTACTTTTGCTTGATCAAATTTATTTTGATGACGATAAAATATAGCTCTTTCGGTAAAAAGCGAAGCCCAACATTCTCTAATACTATTAATCAACGCTGACTCTCCTTTGATATTTAAGTAAGTCTCCTGTTGACCAGCAAAAGAAGCGGTAGGTAAGTCTTCAGCAGTAGCCGAGGAACGAATAGCGACTAAAGGCGGTCTGTAGATATTTTTTAAGTGATTAAGAGATAATTTTAAAACACCAGATTTTAAATGAAAATAATAATTTTCTTTGGCTAAAAGATTATCATAATACTTGATAGTGTTATTAATTAAATCTTGGGGAATTGATGCTTTTAGGATAAGCTGGCGAATATGGTTTGCCACTTCTCTAAGTTCAACGGGATTGTCATAATTAATTGACTGCAAAAAGCTTTTAATTTTCTGCTCTAAACCAGCCTGTTTAAGAAAATAAAAATAAGCTTGAGATGTAAGAATAAAGCCATACGGTACCGGTAAACGGACAGATAACATTTCACCTAAATTCGCCCCTTTGCCACCAACAAGATTAATATCCTCTTTTCCTACTTCTTCAAACCAAACAATTAATTTTTTTTTGGACATATAAATAATTTAAACAATAAAATAGTTTTAATTCAAGTATGATATTTTTTAAATGTTCAAAATACCGATAAATTAAATTTAAGTCAAATCTTAATATTCTTTCGTACTTAAAAACACACTTTTTTTAAAATTGTTATAATAACCTTTATGAACCTAGATCATAAAATTGATAAAAATCTTCGTCCTCAATTTCTTTCCGAATATATTGGTCAAGAAAAGATAATTAAAACTTTAAAACTTTTTATTGAGGCGGTAAAAAAACGAGGTTATGCATCAGAACACATTCTTTTTTACGGTCCGCCTGGAATCGGAAAAACTACTTTGGCTTATGTGATAGCCCGGGAGTTAAAAGGCGATATTAAAATTACTTCCGGAGCGGTGATCCAAAAAGCTGGAGATTTAGCCGCCATATTAACCAACCTCAAAGACAATGATGTTTTATTTATTGATGAAATTCATCGGTTACCAAAAGCTGTTGAAGAAGTCCTCTATCCCGTTTTTGAAGAGTATTGTATTGACATAATTATTGGCAAAGGGCCATCGGCAAGGACAGTACGTCTTTCGGTTCCTAAAATAACAATTATTGGAGCGACGACAAAATTAGCCTTAATTTCTGCTCCTTTAAGAGATCGATTTGGCTTAATTCTCAGACTGGATTTTTACAAAGACGAAGAAATAAAAGAAATTGTTTCTCGATCAAGCAAATTACTCAATTTACCAATTACAGACAAAGCAATTTTAGAAATTGTAAAAAGATCAAGACGGACACCAAGAATCGCTAATCGAATCTTAAAAAGGGCAAGAGATATTTTTGAAGTCGATAAACATAAAGTCATCGATGAAGTTTTAGTCAGAAAACTTTTTTCCCTTCTAGAGATTGACCATGCTGGTTTATCTAATATTGATATAAAATATTTAAAGCTTTTGGCGATAAAATTCCAAAACCAGCCGGTCGGTGTAGAAACAATTTCTTCAGCTTTGTCTGAAGACCGACAAACAATTGAAGAATTTATTGAACCTTACCTATTACAAATCGGTTTTATTAAAAAAACTCCTCGCGGTCGGGTGGTTACCGATAAAGGTCTATCCCATTTAAATCTTTCCCAAAAACTTTTTAAAATTTAAAAATTCCCTGTTTTCTTTTGCTATAATTTATATTTAAGCCAGAGTGGTGGAATTGGCAGACACGCAGTCTTGAGGAGGCTGTACCGCAAGGTGTGGGAGTTCGACTCTCCCCTCTGGCACCAATTAGGTAGAACAATTTTTTAATCTACTTCGAAAATATTAGAGAGATTGGCCATTAATTGTCGCATTGATTGGATCAATATTGTTTTTTTTAATATATTGGCGGTTATCTTCTAAAAATTTATTAATCGGAATTTTAACTGGAGCAGAATAATTGTTGATAATCGCTTCTAGATGATATTCAAAAACCGGTAAGAATGAAGGGTGAACTCGAAGTAAGCCATTAGAATCTGTCTTAACTGTAGAAAAAATCCGTTGATTATTGTCTATCACTATTTGAACCGGGGTATTGATTAATTTATGACCAGTCGGATAATAAAGATATCCTTCAAGATATTTGGGAATAATAGTTAAAGGTGATCCAGTAATAGTCGAAGAATTTAAATTTTTTCCTTCGCTGTTATTATTAAAAATTTGCGAGATAGATGTTAAAATTTTAGCTAAAAATGTTTTTGGTGGTTCGGTTTGAATCCCTAAAACCGCTGTTTCTCCTTTTCCTTTGGCGTATAGCCCGTATAGATAATTTTGGGTTAAATCAACTTTAGTAAATTTTGGAATTAAAGGTAAAGTTGAATCAATATTTTTGTTATCAACCAGTATTTCATAAAAACCGAATTTGTCTGCCGAAGTTTGGGCAACTAATTTTTCTTTTTGGTAAAAAGAAACTACCGTCAGGGGGTGGGAAACTTGTCCAACTATCTTTGTCTGGCTCGCTAAGGATACAGGCAAAATGCTTAAATTTATTGAAGAAGGATTAGATTTAAATGGTGGATTAACTCCTGGATCAAGAGGGATATCAACTTGAGTCGCCATTCCGGGTTTTTCTTCAATCAACTGATCCGGGTAGTACAAATTACTATAGATATTAAAGAAATATTTATTGATTAATGGTTTATTGCTAAATGTATGGGTTGATGGGCCTTCAACTTCAAAAGAATAAAATCCTGGTTCGACATAAAAGCTGAAAAAACCATTTAAATTGGTTTTTATCGGATTAGTGACGCCCGGATCCTGAACTAGCTGTTTATTTTTATCAAATAAAAAGACCACTACATTGGGGATTGGTTCAAGACTTTGGCTATCAAATACCCGGCCAAAAGGATCCCAGCGGATAGTAATACATTTTTTTAGATCATATGTCCAACCAAAAGTGCCATATTGAAGAGTGGAACCGACTCCCGGATAGTCCTCCGGATTACCTTGAAAAACCGCATAAATAACATGGTTGGTGATTGTTGAAGTGGTGCTGTAGACAGTGGCAACCAGACTGCGAGAGAGAGTTAAAACAATTGGATTAATTGGCGTGGAAAAATTATGATCAGGGGCTTTTTGAATATTTAATATCTGATCTAAATTCGGTTTTCCGGTGGTGCATTTAAAACCGGATACGGTTTGGACACAACCAACTAGATATATATTTTTATTCAAAGGGAAGTTATATTCGGCAGAAACTCGAACTTCGCCGGCCCCGCTTCGGGCGGTTTTTTCTGACTTAAGGCATATCCAGGTATAAGATAATTTATTGATAATTTGGGTTTGTCTTGGAGCAGTGGTTGGCACCCCAGTGGCCGCTGCCCATTTTTTTGTTGGCGTCGGTGTCGGAGTTTTTGTCGGCGTAGGGGTATTAGTAGGGACTGGGGTATTAGTAGGTGTTGAGCGTCTAGTTGGAGTTGGTGTATTGTTTGGACCAGGAGGAATGTTGGTCGGCGGAACCTGGGTTGGAGTAATTTGGACCTTTTTCCGACAACAAGTTGTATGATTATCGCAAGTACACCAGACATCATGACATTCAACATCAGGATCAGTGGGAGGATAACTCCAACCTGTATTACATAAGGCATGACAATGACAATTAGCCGCCACATCTCGAGTACAATAACCGTATTGG
The DNA here is from genome assembly GCA_029906985.1 of Microgenomates group bacterium. Lineage (GTDB taxonomy): Bacteria > Patescibacteriota > Microgenomatia > UBA1406 > GWC2-37-13 > JARYMT01. The sequence continues at coordinate 51,113 of JARYMT010000004.1, forward strand.
GAATCAGCTGGATCTTTTAAGTTACAACCGCCAGGACAGGAAAGTGGCGGAGTAGGAGTAGCTCCGTTAATAACGCAGGGATCGCAGCGTGAAATTGGCCCCCATGAACAGGTATAATCTGAATTTCCGGTTTTATTGCAACCTCGTTTATAACACATTTGTGAACCTGAAAGGTCTTCGCCGCAAGCAGAAGGATAATCTTCCGAACAACATTTTTCTCCGTCATTACAAGTATAACCATTACATTGAACAAAAGCATAAGTATTTTTGGCATTTTTACCTATGAAAAAAAACAATAAAAAAAAGACGGTTAAAAAAATAATTTTTCTTATCATTTTTTAATTATGGCAAAGAAAAAAGTCCAACTATTAAGGCATTTTGTCTAACATCATAATTATAGGTTGTAAAACCACGGTTATGAAAACTCTCCTTATTCAAACGATACCCCTTATAATTTAAAAAATCAAAATAATTATCCAATAAATCGGTTTTGGTTGATGACCAGTTAAGATAAATTTTATCTTTAGTATTTATAAATAATTCCCTTTTAAGATAAGATAAACTTATTTTTGTTGATAAATTATCGATATTCATATTAGCAACTTGCTCGGCAATAAATTTAGCAAAATTCAAATAGTTCTCATTTGAAGTAACTTTATAGATATCCAACGCAGCTAAGCCTAAATAAGGCAAATAAACATTATTGTCTGATTTGTGTGACAAATAGTAACTTAAAGCGGCATCAAAATAATTTTTAGCGACAAAAAGGTGTTGGGGAATGTTAGTCCATCTATATTTTGCGATGAAATCAGAAGCATAAGTGGAAAACATCAGGGCTTCTTGTTCATTTAACGGACCAATCTCGGTATATAAAATGGTTTTATTAGTCGTCTTCATGGCGTTAATAAAATAATTTGAATTGAACTCTAAATTATTTAAAGCATTTTTAACAGCGTTGTGATATTTATAATAAAGGCTGTCATCACAAATCTTTTTTAGTTGATTTTTTTCGTTTTGAGACCATGAGGGCTCGCTGGCTATTTCGTAAAGAAACCGACAATGCCAGAAATCGGGTTGATAGACTTCATTAGCATAAGAGGCGATGTGATTTTTAACAACCGCTAATTCTTCAGCTTTGTTAGATTTTTTATAAAAGATGTAGTGCGCCCACATGGCAATAATGCCAAGCTGCTTGTCGGTAACCGGATTAGAGCATTGTTTTTCGCTATTGCACTGAATATTGGCAAAATAAAGGTTGTTTTGATCCTTCATCGAATTCATCCAGGCAAGAACTTTCTCAATAACTTGGCTATCATTTAATTGAACTGGAGTGGCTAAGGGCAAGCCACCCATCTTCGTCCCATTTTCGGGGAAAAAGCGTTCTTCTTTCACTGATTTGCTGGGCCGAGGAATTATTCTTGATGGTAATTTTGGTTTAGCACTTAATAAATAAAAAACAAAGATTAAAAAAAATAAAAAAATTGCAATGATTATAACTTTTTTTGAAATCATACAATCATAAATCTTTAAATTATTTCTTTTCAAATTTTAACCATTTTTTTAATAAAAGTAAATAGAAATAGTAAAAAAATTAGCTTTCTAAAGTTGATGTGTCACCAAGCGGTTGACCTAATTCTTGGGCTTTTAAGACCCGCCTCATAATTTTACCACTCCGAGTTTTGGGCAATGAGTTGACAAATTCGATTTCATCAGGAGTAGCGATCGGGCCAATTAGTTTTCTCATCTGTTCTCTTAATTCTTTTTTTAAATTGTCAGTTGGAGTAACGCCGATTTTTAATATAACAAAAGCTTTAATCGATTCGCCTTTTAATTCATCAGGTTTACCAATTACTGCTGCCTCGGCCACAGCCGGATGGGCGACTAAGGCACTTTCCAGCTCTGCTGAACCAAATCGGTAGCCGGAAACTTTTAAGACATCGTCATTGCGACCAATGATCCAAAAATACCCTTCTTCATCAATTTTGGCGCTATCACCTGTAAAATAAACATTGGGAATTTTTTCCCAATATAATTCTTTGTAACGTTGCGGATTATTATAAACGTCGAGAAACATCGCCGGCCAGCAATTTTTTATCACCAAATATCCTTGAGTATTAGGAGAGACAGACTGGCCTTTTTCATCAACTATATCAGCAATAATTCCAGGAAAAGGCTTCGAAGCTGAACCGGGTTTTAAGGGAGTTGAGGGAAAGGGAGTAATGATATGCATTCCGGTTTCAGTCTGCCACCAAGTATCCATAACCGGACATTTTTCTTTACCGATAATTTTATAAAACCAAAGCCAAGCTTCAGGATTAATTGGTTCACCGACACTGCCCAAAATCTTTAAAGAAGATAGATCATATTTATTGGGAATTTCATCACCATAACGCATTAAAGATCTTATCGCGGTTGGGGTTGTATAGTATTTGGTAATTTTATATTTTTCAATTAAACTCCACCAGCGTCCGGGATCAGGAAAATCCGGCGGACCTTCATAAAAGAATGAGGTAACTCCGTTTATCAATGGTGAATAAACAATATAACTATGTCCAGTAATCCAACCCGGATCAGCGGTGCACCAATAAATGTCATCGGGCTGAAGATTAAAAACCCATTTTAAAGTGATATATACACCAACCATATAGCCACCATGTCCGTGAATTATGCCTTTGGGTTTGCCAGTTGTCCCCGAAGTATAGAGAATAAAAAGCGGATCATTACTATCCATAATTTCAGTTGAACAAATATTGTCAGCTTTATGGCAAACTTCATCAAACCAAAGATCGCGGCCAGCCACCATATTAGTCTCAATATTAAGTCTTTTAACAACAATAATGTTTTGGACAGTTTGGACTTCTTTAACCGCCTCATCAATAGTGTTTTTTGTATTAATAAGTTTGTCTCGAAAATAATAACCATTGGTGGTAATGACAATTTTTGCTTGTTCGTCGATTAAGCGGTTTTTAACTGCTTCGATAGAAAATCCAGAATAGATGACCGTATGAATGGCGCCAATTTTAGCGCAGGCAAGCATAGAAATAATTTGTTCGGGAACCCGAGGAAGATAAATCGCTACTCGATCCCCTTTTCTGATTCCCAAACTTTTTAAGGCATTGGCAAATCTAGAAACCGCTTCGTTAAGCTCAAAATAAGTAAAAGTTCTCACTAGACCATCTTGACCCTCCCAGATTAAAGCAGTTTTATTTTTTGTTGGTGTTTTTAAATGCCGGTCTAAGGCATTATAAACAATGTTAGTTTCGGCGCCAACAAACCAGCGAGCATAGGGATACTGCCAATCTAATACTTTGCGCCAGGGTTTAAACCAATAAAGTTCCTTGGCGATATTTTCCCAAAAGTATTCCGGGTAATCAAGAGCAGCATTGTATAATTTTTGATAGTCTTTGACAAAAAAATTATCAATTTCTTGAGGTGGATTTATAATCATAATTTAAATCTATCAGAGATAATTGATAAAAATCAAGTTTTAATTAAAATGAGAAGTTTACTAAATTTTACCTTTGATTTTTTATTTTATTAATTAGATTTAAAAAATAAAATAATTTAATATAATTAAACTAAAATTAAAGAAAAATTACATCAATAATGATAAATAATCTAATAAATTTCTTATCGCAAATAATAATCTTTTTAATTAACAAAACTGGCTATTGGGGGATATTTATTTTAATGGCCGCCGAATCTGCCTTAATACCAATTCCTTCTGAAATTACTATGCCTTTTTCCGGTTATCTTAGTAGTGTTGGTCGTTTTAACCTTTATTTAGTGATTTTAGTTGGTGCCGCGGCTAATCTTTTTGGTTCTATCTTAGCTTATTGGTTGGGCTTGTGGGGTCAGGAAGCCGTTGTTCGCAAATTAATAAAGAAATACGGAAAATATATTTTAGTGAGTGAGCATGAATTTAATCGTTCGGAAAAATGGTTTAGAAAATATGGTGAAAAAATTGTCTTCTTTTCCAGAATTTTGCCAGTGGTAAGAACGTTTATTTCTCTTCCGGCCGGAATTGCCGCCATGAATTTTTGGAAATTTTGCGGCTTGACTTTTATTGGGTCACTAATTTGGTCGGCTTTTTTGACCTATATTGGGTTTATTCTTGGAAAAAATTGGCATTCGATTGAAATTTATTACCGCCGATTTGAGTTTTTGGTGGTTTTTTGTTTTTTAGCTGCCTTTATTTACTTTATTGCTCACAAAATAAAATCAATAAAAAATAAATAAAATTTTTTTACTGGCATTGAAATGATTTATAATCGAAATTAATTAATCTCTTTTTTTTAGATTCAAAAAGAAATAAGAAATTGCTATAATTATAGTTTGCGATGTTCAATCTTACTGCTAATTTTAAACCCACTGGTGATCAACCAAAAGCCATCAATCAACTGGTTGCCGGTGTTAGTGCTGGATTAAGTAACCAGGTTCTTCTTGGCGTCACAGGTTCGGGAAAAACTTTTACCATGGCTAATGTCATAAAAAAACTAAATTTGCCAGCTTTAATCATATCTCATAATAAGACCTTAGCCGGTCAACTTTACCAAGAATTCCGAGATTTTTTTCCCAATAATGCTGTCTCTTACTTTGTTTCATATTATGATTATTATCAACCAGAAGCTTATATTCCTCAAACCGACATTTATATTGAAAAGGAAGCAGAGATTAATGAATTGATTGACAAATTAAGACTGCAAACGACGACCAATATTCTAACGAGAAAAGATGTGATTGTTGTCGCCTCAGTATCATGTATCTACAATATCGGCTCTCCCCTTGAATATGGCAAATTTATTCTTGAATTAAAAATTGGTAAATCATTTACTCCAAAAGAAGTTAGTCAGCGTCTTGCCGAACTACAATACGAAAGATCGGAATTTGATTTTAAAAGAGGAACCTTTAGATTAAGAGGCGAAAGAATTGATATTTATCCAGCTTATGAAGATTTCGGCTACCTGGTTTACTTTACCAATAATCGAGTGGTAAAAATTGAAAAAATTGAACCAATTTCTGGAAAATTATTTAAAGAAAAAATTAATAATCTAATTATTTATCCTGCCAAGCATTATATGACCGATTCAAAGACTTTTAATATCGCTGAAAAAGAAATTAGAAATGATCTAAAAATTGAATCGGAATCTTTAAAAAAACAAAAAAAATTTCTTGAAGCAGAAAGACTTATAAAAAGAGTTAATTTTGATTTGGAAATGATTAAAGAAGTTGGGTATGTTAACGGAATTGAAAATTATTCACGTTATTTTGATGGTCGTCACCCCGGTGAGCCTCCTTATACTTTAATAAATTATTTTATTGAATCATTTGGAGATAATTGGCTCCTTTTCATAGACGAATCACATATGACGATCCCTCAATTGCGCGGGATGTATCAGGGAGATTATTCGCGAAAAAAAATTCTTGTTGAATTTGGATTTCGTTTGAAAGCCGCCTTTGATAACCGACCATTAAAATTTGAAGAATTTTATCCATTAGCAAAACATAAAATATATGTTTCGGCCACTCCAGATAATTGGGAAATTAATCTAGCAAAAAAAGAAATCATTAAACTAAAAAATAACTTAAAAAATGAATCAAATAATTTTTTTAAAAAATATTTTTTTGATGAAAATTATGACGGAGTGGCTCAACAACTTGTAAGGCCTACCGGTTTGGTTGATCCTGAAATAATTATTAAACCAGCTAAAGATGAAATTTCCGATTTAATTTGGGAAATCAAAAAAAGAGCGAAAAAAAAACAAAGAGTACTGGTGACCACCTTAACAAAAAGAAATGCTGAAGATCTAACCGACTATTTAAAAGAAAAAAGAATCAAGGTTGCCTATCTTCATTCTGATATTCAAACCCTTGAAAGATCAGATGTTTTGGATAATTTAAGAAAGGGAAAATTTGACGCTTTAATCGGGGTCAATTTGTTAAGAGAAGGATTGGATTTACCTGAAGTGGCTTTGGTGGCGATTCTTGATGCCGATAAAGAAGGATTTTTAAGATCAAAAACCTCGCTTATCCAAACGATGGGTCGAACAGCAAGAAATGCCGCTGGTCAAGTAATAATTTATGCTGATCAGTTGACCAAATCTATAAAAGAAGCGATTGAGGAAATTAAAAGAAGACGCGATTACCAAATAGAGTTTAATCGTAAATATCATATTGTTCCAAAAACTATCTATAAACCGATCCGAGAAAAAATTATTGAAGAAGAATTTTCAAGCGATCGTTTTTATCCAATGAAAGTTAAAGATTCTATGGTTGATCGATTGGAAAAAATTAAGCCCGAGGCATTAACTCCATTTGACAGAAAAAAGATTATTCGACAATTAAGAAAAGAAATGCGGCTTGAAGCAGAAAATTTAAATTTTGAACAGGCAATAAAAATTCGTGACAAAATAAGACAACTTTTATAATTTTTCAAAGCTATGGATTTCATAAAAATTAAAGGAGCTCGAGAACACAATCTTAAAAATTTAAATATAATTATTCCTAAAAATAAATTGGTAGTTATCACAGGAATTTCCGGTTCGGGAAAATCCTCGCTCGCCTTTGATACTATTTATGCCGAAGGCCAAAGGCGTTATGTCGAATCACTTTCTGCCTATGCCCGGCAGTTTTTAGGAGTAATGGATAAACCAGACGTTGACGTAATTGAAGGGTTATCTCCCTCAATTTCTATTGATCAAAAAAGTTCATCTCGCAACCCACGTTCGACGGTTGGCACCATTACCGAAATTTATGATTATTTAAGACTACTTTATGCCAAAATTGGACATCCACATTGCCCTAATTGTGGCAGTGAAATAAAAAGATTAACTTTGGATGAAATAGTAGACCGAATTTTAGATCAAATTTTCAAACAAATTCAAACTAATAAAATTAAACCATTTGGCTTTCAAATTTTGTCACCGGTTGTTAGACAAAAAAAAGGTGAATTTAAAGAACTTTTAAACAATATAAAAAGTAAAGGTTTTTTTCAAGTCAGAATAGACAATTTTTTTTATGATTTAAATAAAGACGAGATTAATCTTTTAAAAAATAATAAACATGATATTGATGTTATTGGAGATAGTTTTTTTCTCAAATATAAAGATTTTAAAGACAAGATTTTTTTAGCTAATTTTCGCACCCGTCTTAATAATTCGATAGAATTAGCAATTAATTTATCTGATGGTCTAGTCATTCTTTCCCAGATTACTGAAAATTTTTCAAATAAAAAAAATATCTCTACTAAAGAATGGCTTTATTCGGAAAAATTTTCTTGTCCTAATTGTAATTTATCAATCCCAGAAATTGAACCAAGAATGTTTTCTTTTAATTCACCTTTGGGAGCCTGCGAAAAATGTAAGGGTTTGGGAACGATCTATAAAATTGATAAAGACCTAATTTTAAATAAAAAATTATCGATTAATGAAGGTGGTATTTTGCCTTTTAACAAAATTTATTTTCAAGATAGTTGGTTTATCAGATTAATAAAACAGGTTGCTTATGAAGAAGGTATAGATTTAGATTTACCACTCGAAAAAATAGACGAACAAAAACTTAATCGATTGTTGGAAGGAACAAACAAAATATACCAAGTTAGAGGAACTAACCGATTTGGTCGTCCGACTGTAATTTACGAAAAATTTATCGGTCTTATTCCCGAATTAGAAAAAAGATTTTTTGAAAGCCAAAGCGATTTAGAAAATCTTGAATTTAATCGATATATTAGGGAAAAAACTTGCCCTGTATGTCTAGGAAAGAGGCTAAAATCCGAGGTTCTCTCAATTACCCTAGATGGACTGGATATTATTACATTGACAGAAAAACCAATAGTTGACCTTTTTGAATATTTCAAAAATATCTTACCGGGTAAACTTTCTAAATATGAATATGAAATTGCTAAATTAATTTTAAAAGAAATTTTGACTAGATTAAATTTTCTAAATAATGTTGGTCTAGGCTATCTAACTTTGGCGCGCAGCTCAAAAAGTTTATCTGGCGGCGAGTTACAAAGAATTCGCCTTGCTTCCCAAATCGGCTCAGGTTTAACTGGAGTTTTATATGTATTAGATGAACCATCAATTGGTCTTCATCCTAAAGATTTAACTGCTTTGATTAATACCCTTAAAGATCTAAGGGATTTAGGTAATTCAATAATTGTTGTCGAACATGATAGAAACACAATGGAAAATGCCGATTGGCTAATAGAATTAGGTCCTAGGGCAGGAAAAAACGGCGGTAAGTTGGTTTATCAAGGAACAGTTGATAATATAAAAAAAGCAAAAGATTCAATTACTGGCCAATACCTTACCTATAGAAAAAAAATTGCTATTAGCACGCGGCCATTAACTCAAATTTTTGGAAATTTGGAACTTTATGGAGCCTCCGAAAACAATTTAAAAAAAATTAATGTTAATTTTCCACTGGGAAATTTAATTGCGGTTACTGGCGTTTCCGGATCAGGAAAATCCTCATTAATTGTTGACACTTTATATCCGGCTTTAAAATATTATCTTGAAGGATTTTATCAGGAAAAGATTGGCAAATTTAATCGTCTGCTTGGTTATCAATATCTTGACCGGGTATATCTGGTTGATCAATCACCTATTGGAAGAACACCAAGATCTAATCCTGCAACCTATCTTGGTTTTTTTGATCAAATTAGGGATATTTTTAGTCAAACGCCGGATTCCAGAGCAAAAGGATTTTCCAAAGGCAGATTTTCATTTAATGTCAAAGGTGGTCGTTGTGAAAAATGTCAGGGTGCCGGCGTAATCAAAATCGAAATGCAATTTTTGCCAGATGTTTATGTCAAATGCGATGTCTGCCAGGGACAAAGGTATAACAAAGAAACTCTTGAAGTAAAGTATAAAGGAAAAAATATTTATGAGATATTAAAAATGACTGTTGATGAAGCAGCGGATTTTTTTAAAAATCATTATCAAATCTATAACAAACTTTTTTTTCTACAAAATGTTGGCTTAGGGTATATTGAATTAGGTCAACCAGCTCCAACTTTATCTGGGGGTGAAGCCCAAAGAGTAAAGTTAGCCAATGAATTATCAAAAAAAAATACTGGCCGGACACTTTATATACTTGATGAACCAACCACCGGCCTTCATTTTTACGATATAGAAAAACTCCTTAATACCTTGAATTTGCTAGTGGAAAAAGGCAATACAGTCATTGTTATTGAGCATAACCTAGACGTCATAAAAAACTGTCAGTACATCATCGACCTGGGTCCTGAAGGTGGAGACAAGGGCGGATATGTGGTCTATCAAGGCAAAATTGACAATATTGTTAATGAAAAAAAATCATACACGGGCAGTTATTTATTTAAAAAAATTTGAATAATATTATACTATAGGTTATAATTATCGGATGGAGTCCCGTCAATCGACTGTTTTTCCCGAAGGCGATTTAAGAATACCAGCCGAATTAATACATTTATACCGAGAAGCTGGGCTAGCATTTAACAGAAGTATTGAATTAGCTAGTCGACATTTCGTACAAGATGTGGCTGATGACAATCCTCCCGCTTCATCTAATTGGACGAACTATGCTGTTCAGGTGCCGGATTTAGCTCGTCAATATGAAGAAATAGACCGTTTTTTAAGAATGGGCGGGATTGTTGAGCACTCTATTCCTCATTTATTAAGAGTGAGCGATATAGCAATGATTCTTTTAAGATATTTTTCAAACTATGTACAATTTGATGGGTTATTAAATGGACTTAACATATATCAATCTCGAAATATTATTCCTTTTGAAAAGTATAGGGAAGAGGAAAAAAAACCAATGGCCTTTTTAATTATGTTGGATTATGCAATTAATTTTCATGATATTGGAAGTCATAACGGCAAACACAATCATGCAGAAATTGGCGGATTAGAAACATATCATATTCTAAAAAAACTAGGTTTTAGTGAGGATTTTTGTTTTATTGTGGCGGCCGCTGTTGCACTGCATTCAGATTCACCGATAAAGTTAATTGATAGTACTCAAGAGAATCGTTTAAAACAATTATATTCTTTAAAAGAAGATTCACCAATAGGAAGAAAAGGTGAAGACGCAACTTATATTATTTTTGCTTTATCTACGATATTATTTATTTCAGATAAACTTGATATTTCTGGATCACGTGTTTTACCAAACCAATTTGATAGAAATATTCATGGAGTTTTGGAACAATCTATTACTAATCCTCATTATACCCAAGCCCTAATCAAACCTTTCCCAGATATTTCATTTATGAAAGATGTCGATGGACGTTTAACATTAAAAGTTACTTATTCGGTGATTCCAGATATTTTTTTATTTTATTTTTGTTTGGATATATTATCGTCTAGTTCGCCTGATTCATTTTATTTCAGATTGTCTGAATTAATAAGACCTTTTTTATCTAATCCTGGTGACCAGGAGTTTAAATCTATTATGGATTTCTTAAAAAATAAGTCTGATGAATTTCTTAATAATAATACTTCTCAAGAATATTCACAAATGGAAATTGATACTTTAAAAAAAGCTGCCCAGATGTATTTAGTTTTGTTTTATAAATATACAAGTACAAGAAGAGAAATATATATAAATCCTAGAAGAAACAATAGTGAAATGGACACAGAAACGGCAAAAAATGAACAAAATTTTTTGTTACAACTTGTTATGGAGTTAGTATCAACCCTACCTTGTCCGACCGTAAAAAAAATAATTGACGATCTCAAAAAAGCTTATGAAAATAAATTAAATATAGCTAGGAAATTATTGGCTTTTCTTTTTCAAATCTCTGATATTCGACTAGTTTTAGAAACAAATATATATAGTTCGGATGGGATAATTTTTGATTCTGCTTCTGAGCAATCAAAATAGTTTAAAAAATAGCGGTAATTTTTATTTGGTTTTTCCGTTTTACCTAAAATTATTTTCGTATTCTTTTAAGTTTAGAGTCTTTTCTTAAAGATCTTAATACCTTAGTACGAAGATTCCTTAAAATCCCGAATTGTAAACTTAATACATAACCTATTTCTGAATCGGAAAAAATTTTTCGGAAAGGACCAAGACAATAATGTAACATTAAAATAATTTTTTGATCTTCTGATAAATTATCAAGAAATGTGGAAAGTTTTTTCCTTAATTCTTAATTATTTTTTTTGTTTACTATTATTAATTGATAAGCTTAATACTATTTTTGATATCCTTTAACTGCCATTTTTTATTTTTAATATATATGCCATCATTCTCTATTCTCGATAAAAAAACAAGGATATATGCCTGTTGGCTAATGTTGTTTTATAATAAATTAAATCATATACTTTAAGATTACCAAGTAGATACGGCCATTGTTTTGCAGGACTCTCTCTGTAATTGAATAAATGCTTCAATGATGAAGTCTATCCCGTGATTAATTCCATAAGTATCAGGGTCAGTTAATGCTATAACATCCAAAATAATCCCCCCCAAACTGAATAATCCAAGGTCTAAAACTTCCTTTTGTTAGAATAGATTCAAACATTCCCTTAATAATTAAGAACAATGGTTTTCTTTCATAGAATTCCGATAAATTATTTTTTGTAATAAAGACACCAAGACACCTATGCCGTGGTGCTTCTGGGTTTAATGATTTGGGTTTATATTTGATTAATACCCTTTCTGCAATAGATTGGGTACAAAAAATTCTCTTGGTGTTATTCGTAACCATTCAATTCCTCTGGTTTTAGTTTGTTCTACCATAAATTACCGAAATGGTTTTAATTGATGACATCGTTTTCTTAGCTGTCGTAGGCCATTTTGAAGTATTCTTTGTATGTCTTTCCGAGCTAGTCCAAGTATTGATCCTATTTGCTTATATGTATATGAATAACCACAGGGAACAAGACCATAATACAACATTAAAACCATTTGCGTAGTTTCGTCTAAAGTTTCAATAAGTCGTAAAAGTTGTATATTTAAATCTCTCGTATCTAATTGATTATGATCATCGGGGGTCGGTTGATTTGTAACTAAAGTTTCTTCTGGGGGGCTTTGATCTGAATCATCTTCATTAACTATATTTATAGGTATATTCCCACCAGCACCGTATCGAAGCACACGCACTACAAATAAATAATCAATATTTAACCTTCGGGCAATTACTTTTGGATCGATGTCTTCCCCCTGAGCGGCAAGCTCTTCAGCCATTTTTCTAATTAACCTGATTATTTCTCCTGTATGGCGGCTAATTGTAAATTGCGTTGTTTGCGTTTGAAGATATCTTATAACTCTTCCAAAAACATCCCAGTAGGCAGCTACCGATGGTTTCGCGCCTGCCTCAGGATCAAAAAGAGCAATTTTTGATAAAAAACCAATTCGAGCCTCTTGCATTGGGTCTTCTTCCCATTGTTTTCTTATATGAAATCGGCGCATAACCATTTTAAATAACCAATCATACCCTTCTAATAATAACTCAGCCGCCACATTTCCGCAATATTCAAGTTCGTCTGGCATCTCTTCTTTTGATGTTTCGTTTTGCGAAAGCCAAAGTTGATAAGCCTCGATTAGGATGAGAATCTTAGGTAATGATATATCTTCTTTGCTTAAGTCAATTTCATTATTACCTATACCTAATTGTATAGACCTAACTTTTTCACATAAATCCAATACTTCACGACACGTATATTTTCCATGTCTTTCTACAATATTGTGCCTTTCTTTTTTGTGCCTTTCTGTTTCTTTTACATTATTTTGAAAATCATATTCCGACATATCTTTAATTTTATCCTATAATATGTTATAATCTTGACATCAATATGACATGTCCTAAGACTATCTGGGAGTATTCAAGGATGACTGAGGCTGAACGAATTATCCAGACAGCTTACCATATAAAGAGCGGTTTTTATCAAAAAAAGGGCTTTTTTGTCCTTCCATATAATATTAAAAAAAACCCAAAAATTATATATTTTCCCGAACTTAAATTTAATCAAATCGATGCCTTTTGGGATAATCCGGATATAAATACCGTAGCCTCTAAATTACCTAAACTGACTATTAATTATCAAAGCAGCTTTAATTTATGGTCTACTATTGAAGCTCATTTTTGGGTAATGGTAAATAAGCAATTTCCTAAAATGTTTGCGGAGATTAAGAAAGTAATTATAAGGCCTACAGAGTTTGGGTCAATTTGTACCGCCAACTCAACTTGGCAAAAAAATGATAATAAAACTATTGTTATTTACTTACGAATTGATGCCGATTATTCACATATAGCTGAAGCAATTTTTATTGATAGATTATGGAGAATTAAATCTTATGATAACTATTCATGGGAAGAAAAAGAGTCTATAATAGATTTTATCATCAAAAATACCGAACTTAATAAGTTGTTTCCTAATTATAAAAAAACACTTCAGGCTGTCCGCCAAAAACAACAGGCTTTATGGGCAAAAGACTCTGATAATTATTTACAAAGTCTTGGCTTTAACCTAGGTAAGAAAGTGTTTTCAATCGAGAATAATGACATATATATTAAAAACAAAAAAATGGCAATTAAAGGATATGAAAAAATGGTATTAAGCTTATTAATTAATAAACGAAATACAGTAGTAAGCTTTGATGAAATAGCCGACTCAATTTGGAAAAATAATCCCGGTGAAAAATTTTCACTTTACGCAATTACCAAGCTTATACAAAGAATTCGTGAAAAAATAAAGTTCTATAATATATTGCCCGAGATTCTTCAAACGCAAAAGAAACAAGGATATATGCTTGTTGACAATGTTGTTTTATAATAAATTTAATGAGATTGAAAAAAATTATTATAATTTTATTTAGTCTTCTTTTTTTAACATCACTATTTAATAAAGTATATGCCGATGATTTTAGAGCGCAATATCAGGTCGAGTATTTTTTAAACGAAAGCGAAAATTATCTTAACACAAAGGTTAAATTTAATATAAAAATCACTAACCTCCGGTCGGATATTTATGTTAGCCGATTTTCCATCGCCTTTCCTAATACATTTACGATAACCAATCTTAAAGCTTTTGATGATAAAGGTGAAATTACGCCCAAGTTAGAAAAAGGTCAATTTGCCACCAAAATAGATATGGCATTTACCGAACCAAATGTTGGCAAAGACAGTCAAAACAACTTTTATTTGGAGTTCAATCAAGATAATCTTTTTAAAATCAATGGCAATGTTTGGGAAGTAATTTTGCCTACCATGGAAAAAAAAGAAGACGGAATTTACAATATCATTGTCCACCTGCCTCCAGGGACAGATAAAAAAATTTCTATCGCCAAACCTAAACCAACGGCAATTTCCGGCAATAGCATCTTATGGAACAATCCGGCAACAAAGACTGTTTATGCTGTTTTTGGATCAGAGCAATTATATCGTATATCACTTACTTATAATCTTAACAATGAAAATATTTATCCAGTGTATACCGAAGTGGCTTTTCCACCAGACACTTTATATCAAAAAATTTATGTTGAAAATATTAAACCCAAGCCTAATAAAGTTTATTTAGATGAAGATGATAATTTTATTGGTCGATATTATCTAAAACCGAAAGAAAAAACAAATATAAATTTCCAAGCAGTTATTGCTGTTGAAGCCAAACCACGGCCCGAATACCGTCAATATACCAAAGATAGTTTCCAATGGCAAAAAAAGTACCTTTTAAGTCAACAAAAATTCTGGCAATTGGAAAAAATTTCCAACATTGATTTTTTAAAAAACCTTTCAACGCCTAAAGATATTTATAAATTTGTCGTCAATACCTTAAGTTATAATTTTGATCGCGCCGGCAGCAATAATTATAAAAGAGTCGGGGCGGAAATTGCTTTAGCAAATCCTAAAGACGCCGTTTGCACCGAATTTACTGATCTGTTTATCACCTTGGCTAGAGAAAAAGGGATTTATAGCCGGGAAATTGAAGGTTACGCCTATTCAAGCGATATGAGATTTCGACCTCTTTCTTTATCTTCGGACGTCCTTCACGCTTGGCCAGAATATTATGATCTTAAAGATAGCTTATGGATTCCGATTGACCCGACTTGGGAAAACACCTCTGGTATTGATTATTTTAATTCTTTTGACTTAAATCATATAGTTTTTGTCATCCATGGAAAGAAATCTGATTATCCGGTCCCGGCGGGAATGTATAAAATTGAAGATTCCAAAGATATTTCTCTTATTCCAACTGCTGATTTACCAAAAGAAAAAATAAATCTTACCGGCTGTTTTATAAACTTGCCTCAAAAAATTAATGACTCAAGTAAATATATAGCTAAATTTGAAATTGCTAATCAAGGCAATGTATATATTTATAATCAAAAATTTACATTAAAGGCTAATCAGCTTAAGTTTGATCAAGAAAATTATGATTTGCCAATTTTGGCGCCATTTGAAAAGAAAGAAATTCAATTTTCTTTTTATGCCTTAAACAAAAATAAATTAATCAATGATGAAATAAAAATCTTCTATCAAAACAATGAATTGTCAAGTGTTTCAATAAAAATTATCCCCCGTTTAATCCAATATCTAACTTATTTCTCGCTTGGGATATTTTCTTTTGGATTATTAATCTTAATTCTCCGATTAAAACTAAAAAGTTTAAAAAAAATTTAATTTATGATAAAACAAGCAGCTTATCTCGTCTGTAAAAAAAATTTAATCAATAAGCTGCCTTCAACTACCGGGATTTATTTTTTTGTAAAAGGGAAAAAAATCCTTTATATCGGCAAATCAATTAATATAAAAGCGCGCGTTTTTTCTCATTTTGAGAATACCAAATTGGATTATAAAGAAAAAAATTTGATAGATAATAGCGACAAAATAGCCTATCTTACTGTCGATTCGGAGTTTAAATCACTTCTTTTAGAGTCTGTTTTAATAAAAAAATATCAACCGAAATACAATGTTATTTGGAAAGATGGTAAAAGCTTTTTATACATAAAAATTACCATCAAAGAAATTTATCCAAAAATTCTTCTGGTTAGAAAAGAAAATGATAATCAATCACTATATTTTGGTCCGTTTTCATCAACAAAGATCGTTCAAGAGATTATTCGAGAAATAAGAAAAATTATCCCCTTTTGTACCCAAAAGAAAATCAGTCGGGTGGCCTGTTTTTATTCTAAAATCGGACTTTGTTCCCCCTGCCCAAATTACATTAACCAAATAAAGGATCCTTTTTTAAAAGAAAAAAAACTAAAAGACTACCGACATAATATCAACCAAGTCGTTAAATTGTTAAATGGAAATTTTGAAAAGGTACTTAAAGAGTATTACTCAATCCTTAAAAAATTAATTCAGAAAGAAAACTTTGAAAAAGCGATTGAAATTAGGGAAAAAATCTATAAATTAGAAAAATTGTATCATGGACATTTTTACTCGTCTGATAATTTTTTAAGCGAAAAGGGTTCTCAAGAAAAAGGCTTGAAAAATTTAAAAGAATTGCTTAAAAATTATTTTCCCAACCTTAAAGAGCTTAAAAGAATTGAAGCTTATGATGTCAGTAATTTATATTTAAAAGAGGGAACCGCTTCAATGGTTGTTTTAACCAATGGTCTGACAGATAAATCTTCTTATCGAAGATTTAAAATAAAAAATCCTCATTCAAAATCAGATTTAGAAATGTTAGAGGAGGTTTTTTTTCGACGTTTTAAGCAAAGTTGGCCTAAGCCCAATCTTATTGTAGTTGATGGTGGAATTCTCCAGGTAAAATTATTAAAAAAAATTTTAAAAAAATTAAAAATCGAAATTCCCTATATCGGAATTGCCAAAAACCCCGACCGGATAATTGTTGGTGACCAATTATTAAAAACAGTAAAACTTTCTTTAAATAATCCAAGTTTTAACTTAATTCGCCTTTTGAGAGACGAATCTCATCGATTCGCAAGAAAATATCACCTTTATCTTCGGCAAAAAAAACTTTTTAAATAGGGGATTGATTGATGTATAATATTTTAATGAAAAAAATTTTCCGAATGATAATTTTTTCCGCCATCGCCATATATTTAACTTCGCTTTGGAATTTTGGCTTTAAAATAAATTATTCCTGGAATATTTTTTTAAAAGCCACTTTGGCCATTGCGATAATTTATTATTTAATCGTCCCTCTTTCTAAATTAATTCTTTTTCCATTAAATTTGCTTACTTTGGGTTTAATGTCTTTTTTGCTTTATCTTTTTACCCTTCACCTTTTGTCTTCAGGTTTTCATTTAATTAATATTACTAGCTGGCAATTTCCCGGAATAAATTTTCTTTCATTTTCGATTCCAAAAATGGAAGTTAATTACTTTTTTAACTTAATTTTATCGGCCATGTCAGTATCATTAATTATTAATTTTTTAGAACAATTGATATAAATATGAAAAATTTTTTGATTTTTTTAAATATTATCATTTCGATTTTAATTGTTTTATTTATCCTTATTCAGGGAAAAGGAGCTGGTTTGGGTAGTGCTTGGGGAGGTGGAGGTGAATTTTTTCAGACAAGAAGAGGAATTGAAAAGTTAACTCTCCGAATTACTGTAATTTTAATCATCCTTTTTCTTTTGATTTCTTTAATTAATTTTTTTATCGTCAGATAAATGTTTAAAAGTAAAAATTTTCGTTATTACTATTGGCTAGTTATTGAATTTTTAAAAAAGCACTTTAAAATTATTTTTTTTAGTTTTTTGTCTACTTTAATTTTAATTTTAAGTTTATTTTCTGTTTATCCCTATTTGTCGGACTTTGTAGTAACAAAAAAGATTATTATTGGCATAGCAGGTAAATATAATTTCAATAATTTACCTGAAGAAATATACAAAAAAATCTCTAATGGTTTAATTTACGTTGATGAAAACGGTAAAGTACTTCCGGCTTTAATAAGTTCCTGGGAAAAATCTAATAATAATTTAGAGTACCACTTTCAACTCCGTAGAGATCTTTACTGGAATGATGGAAAAAAATTTAATGCTAAAGACATAAATTATTCTTTTAAGGACGTTGAAGTGGAAGTTGCCGATCAATATTTAATTAAATTTAAATTAAAAAAACCTTTAGCAATTTTTCCCTTATATTTAAATAAGCCAATTATAAAAAGTCCTTTAATCGGAGTCGCCGGATTATATAAAGTTAACAAGTATGTAACTAAAGGAGGCAGAATCAAAGAAATTTCTCTTTACCCCAATAAAAAAGGGTTGGAACCGATTGTTTATAAATTTTATGATAATGAAAGTCAATTAATCAATGCTTATAAATTGGCGGAAATTAATCAAATGCAGACTGACAAAATAAATTTAGCAGATATTTTTGCCAAATGGCCAAATACGAAAGTCGAAAAAAATTATGATTACTCCCGCCTATTAACTTTATTTATAAATTTTAATAATCCATTATTTAAAAGCCGAGATTTACGTCAGGCAATTACCTTATCCATTAACAAAAATAAATTAGGCAAATATGGTCTTTTAGCTTCCGGTCCAATCCCACCGAATTCTTGGGCTTATAATCCTGATATCAAGAAATATAATTTTGATCCAGAATTAGCCAAAAAAATTTTTGAGAAAAACATTTCTGCTTCAGATTCAGCTAAAATAAATTTCGTTACTTTTTATGAATATCTAGATGTTGCCAATGAAATTTATAATGACCTCGTCAATGTTGGCATAAAAGCTAATTTTAACATGGTTTCCTATGGTCAAAATCTTCAATTTGATTTACTGCTAGCCTATTTTAAAGTTCCTGACGATCCCGATCAGTATTTTTATTGGCATTCGACTCAAGAAAAAGGCAATATTGCCAATTACAAAAATTTAAAAGTCGATAAGCTTTTGGAAGACGGCCGAAATTTGCTCTTTGCCGATGACAGAAAAGAAAAATATGATGAGTTTCAAAAAGCAATTGTTGATGACATTGCTGCAGTTTTTATATACTTTCCCAACATTTACACGATAAAGAGAAAATAGTATAATAATTAAATAATTTAAGCTGCCAGAGTGGCGGAACTGGTATACGCGCAGGACTTAAAATCCTGTGGTTGAATAAACCTTGTGGGTTCGAGTCCCACCTCTGGCACAGATAAACAATTAAAAATTAGTTTAGATAACTAAAGCTGACGTAGCTCAGCGGTAGAGCAACTGTTTTGTAAACAGTAGGTCGGGAGTTCGAACCTCCCCGTCAGCTCATTTAAAATTTATTGCGCCCGTAGCTTAATTGGATAGAGCAACTCCCTTCTAAGGAGTAGGTTGCGTGTTCGAGTCACGCCGGGCGCACTTTTTTTAAATACAAAAATATAATAAAGCAGCGGCAAAAAATAGGCTCTGACTAAATAATTTTTTTAAATTCAATTTTTTAAGAAGTTTTAAACTTTCCCGGGATTTTCCTTGATTTCAAAACTGTGCCCTCTACGGGAATCGAACCCGTGATTTACTGGCTGAAAACCAGTCGTCCTAGGCCGCTAGACGAAGAGGGCTTTGAAAATCTTTTTTTTATTTTACCAAATTTTTTTAGTCTTTTTTAAGTTTATTATGAAGCGCTTCTAAAATATCTTTGGCAACGTCTTTACCTCCTAAACCAAAAGCTAGCCCGCCGGCAATGGCAACCATAGCCACAATACCGGTAAATAAAATTTTAATTAAATCTTGAGCCACTCCCAGCTGACTAAGAGTAATTAAAATTGTAAAAAAAATAATCGTTGATCGAGAAAAAAAAGCTAAACTATTGGCTGATCTTTTGCCAAGTGACTTTGTGCTTTGTAGGACTAAATCTGCCACTAACTTAGAGGCGATTAATCCGATAAATAATAAAATCACGGCAATTATTACATTGGGCAAATAAAACAAAAATTGGTTGATGACGGCAGTCGCCCGGTTTAATCCCCAAACCTCCAAGGTGGGAATAAGAAAAATAAGGATAATCGTCCATTTTAAGATCTCGGCCAATATTTCTTGCCAAAGTTTTATTTCGTCTTCTGACAAGATTTTAATTCTCGTGAGGATTTTTTTTATCTGAAAAAAATCTAATAAGGTTAGAAAAATTCTTTTTACTATATCAGAAAAAAATAAGCCTAAAATCAAAATAAATAGGCCACCAAAAAATTCTGGTAAGTAATTGATCAATTTAAACAAAGAGCGGGTTAAAATTTCGTTAAAAAATTCGATCATAGTTAAAAATTTAATTTATAATAAAATATTTTCATAAAAATCTAATTTTTCAATCTGGTAATCAGGTTTTAGAATTATTGAAATTAATCCGATAGATAGTTTAGCGATTTTATTTTTTTTATTCAATAGATAAAATTGAGAAGCGTTACAAATATGTTTAAGTTTTTTATGATTTAACGCTTCATAAGGAAAACCTTTTTTTGTCCCCACCCGTGTTTTTACTTCTATAAAAAATAATTTTTCATTTTTATTGGCAATAATATCAATCTCACCCAAAGGAGTTCGATATTTTTTTTCCAGGATTTTAAACCCTTGAGAAAGAAGAAAGTTTATCGCAATAATTTCTCCTCTATCGCCAATATCTTTATTGGCAAGAAACATAAATTATTTTTTTTGTTTTTTATAAATTCTTTGTCTGATTTCTGCTTCAGAGATATTTCTTATAAAATAAAGTTTAGCCTTAGAAGTCATTCCTTTTTTAGTTACTTTAATATTAACTAAACTAGGAGAAACTAAGGGAAAAATTCTTTCTACACCTATTCCAGATCTGGATAATCGGCGGACAGTAATCATCCGGTTTTCGGGCCGATCTCCCTTTATCTTTATTAGTATTCCTTTGAATAATTGCTGTCTTTCTTTACCAGCCTCTTTTAATTTATAGGCTACCTCAATTGTGTCACCAACAGTGATTTTTTTATCTTTAAATAAAAAAAATTTTGCCATGATTGATAATTATAAATAAACTTATCAGAAAATGCAAACTAATGGCGTTTTTGACAAGCATCTAAAAAGGCTAAGAAAATTGGGTGTGGCTTAAATGGCCGACTTTTGTACTCCGGGTGACCTTGGGTCCCAAGATAAAAAGGGTGAAGGGATGAACCAAGTTCGATAATCTCTGCCAATCCTTCATTTTTTGATTGGGCGCTGACTATAAACCCTTTTTTTTCAAAGTCGTTTAAATAATTATTATTAAATTCATAACGATGTCGATGACGTTCGCTAATGAGGAAATTTTTTCTGTCAATAAAACCATCATACTGGTCATAAATTTTGTAAGCGAGAGTGTCTTTTTTAACCGTTGCCAACCAACCGCCTAATCTCATTGTCCCTCCAATCGCTTTTTCTTGAAGGTATTTTTTTTGTGAAGGAATTAAATGAATTACCGGTTTTTTTGTTTGAGGATTATTTTCAGTCGTATCAGCGTCTTTCCATCCTAAAACATCTCGGGCAAAAGCCACAGTCGCCAACTGCATTCCATAACATAATCCTAAAAAGGGAATTTTTTCTTTTCGGGCGTATGATGAAGCTAAAATCATTCCTTCTGCCCCTCTTCTTCCCCAACCAATTGGCACAATCAGTCCATCAGGATGACCAACTATTTTTTTAATATTGCTTTCATTGATTTTTTCCGCCTGTATCCAAATATTTTTCACCTTAATCCCCATTTGCCAACTAGCATGGTCAATGGCATCAAAGAGGGCGGCGTAGGAATCCCGAAGTTGATAATTTCCGGTATTAAAATATTTACCAACGACAACCAGATTAACTTGCTTTTTTTTAGGTTTTTTTATTTTATTTATCAATTTTATCCATTGATTAAGATTCGGCTTTTTTACAGGCAAATTAAGTTTTTTTAAAATTTTTTCTTCTAACTTTTGTTGATGAAAAATTAAGGGGATTTGATAAATATTATCAACATCAGGATTGATAATAATATCTTCCGCTTGCATATTACAAAATAATGCAAAACGGTCTAATCTTTTTTGGTCTAAATATTTTTCTGATCTGACGATAATAAAATCTGGTTGAATTCCCATCGAGTTTAAAGATTTTACTGACAATTGGGTAGGTTTGGTTTTTGGTTCACCTAAATGTTTTGGTACCGGAACATAACTTACATGAATATGAATAACATCGCCCCTATTTTTTAAAGTTAAAATTCTTGACGCTTCATAATAAAGAATATTTTGATATTCACCGGCAGTTCCACCTAATTCGATAACAACTATATCCGCTTTAGTTTTTTCGCCTAAATCCTTAATTCTTTTGTTGACTTCATCAGTAATATGAGGAATCGCTTCAACATCTTCTCCCTGATATTCATGCCTTCTTTCTTTTTCGATGACAGTTTTATAGATTTGACCCATGGTAACAAAATTTAAGCGTCCCATTTTTTCATCTAAAAATTTTTCGTAAGAGCCGATATCCATATCTGCCTCTGTCCCGTCTTCGCAAAGAAATGGGTCTCCGTGTTCTACTGGATTAATCGTGCCGGCGTCTAAATTAAGATAATTCTCAAATTTGATTGGTGCTACTTGGTAACCGCAAGACTTTAAAAGTAGAGAAATAGAGGCAGTAGTTAAACCTTTACCAATTCCAGAAATTACCCCTCCAGAAATAAAAATATATTTCATGTGATTAATTTTAAATTATTTTTTAAAGTTTCCAGGTCGAATAATTACATTTTGGATAATTTTCGCAACCATAAAATCTTTTTTTTGATCGACTATATTTAACCACAATTCTACCTTGGCAAAGTGGACATTTCGCATTTTTGACAAATTTTAAAAAAGGTTTGGTATAGGTACACTGTGGATAACCAGTACAGGCGTAAAATTTGCCATAACGGGAATAACGGACCGTTAATTTGTTACCACATTTAGGACATTTTTCGTTTATCTCTTCTTCGACATGAATTATTTGATGATCATTTTTTCGTTGTTCAAGCTCAGTCTTAAATGGTTGATAGAAATCGTTCAGAACTTTAATTAAACTCTTTTCACCTTCGGCTATTTGATCGAGGCTGTTTTCCATCATTGCCGTAAAATTGATTTCAAAAATATCAGAAAAAGCCGACGATAAATAATCAGATATTGAGGTGCCCAAAATTGTCGGAATAAAATATCGATTCTCCTTTTCCACATAACCTTTACTTTGAATTAAAGAAATTATTGGTGCATAGGTTGAGGGTCGACCAATACCTTTTTCTTCCATTATTTTAATCAGGCTAGCTTCATTATATCGGGGGGGCGGCTGAGTAAAATTTTCTTTGCTTTCCAAATTGATTAATTGAATTTTTTCTTTATTTTTAAAAGAAATGTCCTTTTGATGATTTTTTATAAATTCCGGATTAAGAAGCTTTAAAAAACCAGGAAAAACAATTTTTTGAAATTCTGATTCAAATAAATATCCTTGATCAGAAACAATAAAAACTTTGATTATTTTAATTTCTGCTTCTTTCATCTGAGAAGAAACTGCCCGGTTAAAAATCATTGAGTATAAACGCTTATGATTAATAGTAAATTTTCCACTACCGGCTTCTTTTATTTCTTCTATTTTTAAATTGGTCGGCCGAATCGCCTCATGAGCTTCTTGAGCCATTTTAGATTTTGTCTTAAAGTAACGGGGCTTATCTAAGGCGAAAAATTGACCAAACTTATTTTTAATATAATCGGCGGCTTTAAAAACAAATGAGGTCGCCAAATTGAATGAATCTGTCCGATGATAAGTAATTAGACCACTTTCATATAAATCTTGAGCAATTTTCATTACCATTTTTGATGAAAAACCAAAACGATGGAATCCATCCTGTTGTAAAAGTGAAGTAGTATAAGGAGGCGGTGGATAACGTTTAATTATTGTTTCTTTAATTTCTTTGATTTGATAGCGATCATTTAGTAAATCCTTTTTTAAATCAGATAAATTTTCTTTGTTAATGGTTGTTTGGGTGTATTCGTATTCACCGGCAAAGAGGGTGATTTTTTTCTTGATTTCATACCGTAGATTGTCTTTAGCAACTAATTTTGCCATAAGTTTATTATCATTAGAAAACTCTCCATAGATTTGAAAATAGGACTGGCTAACAAATTTTTTTATTTCTTTTTCCCTTTCGACAATCAGACGAAGAGCGACTGTCTGAACTCTACCAGCAGAAAGCCAATTTTTGCCGGCTTTTTTCCATAAAAGTGGTGAGAGTTCGTAGCCAACAATTCTGTCTAAAATTCTTCTTCCTTGTTGGGCTTTGATTAAATTTGTTCTTAAAGTGGTTGGTTCTTGCAGGGCTTTTTCTAATGCTTGAGGGGTAATTTCATGGAAAATTATTCGCTTAAGGTTTTTAAAATTTACTAAGCTAAATTCTGGCCAATCTTCCTTAATGTAACCTAAAATATAAGCGACATGATAAGCGATTGACTCTCCCTCGCGATCCAAATCAGTGGCCAAAATAATAGAATTATTTTTTTTAGCTAATTTTTTTAGTTCATCGACGACTTTCTTTTTTCCCTTTACTATTTCGTAATTTGGTTGAAAATTCTTCTGATAATTAATGGCAATTTTATCTGTCGGCAAATCGCGGATATGACCTAAAGTGGCAAAAACATAGTAATCACGATTTTTTAACAAACGATTAAATGTTCGAGCCTTGGTTGGTGACTCAACAATAATTAGATTCATTTTTTAATAAAATATAAATTAAATAATATTATTCAAATTATAATTTAAATCTTTCTAAATATATTAGATTATTTTACCTTCTTTCTTCTTTTTAGGAGTTTAAAATCGATCATAGATCGACGAAGAAGACTAATTGCTTCTGCTTTTTCTTTTTCATCTTTAGATTGTTTGATCAATGTTTTTGCTTCTTCAATCGCTTTTTGAGTTAACTTTTCATCAATTTCTGATTGACCGTAAGCTCGGGAGACCAAAAGATTGACTAAATAACCATCGGTTTGTAAATAACCACCGCCAATAGCCAAATAGTCTTCTTTATCGCCGGTTTTTATTTTCACGATCCCTTCTTTTAATAAAGTAAATAAATTTATATGTTTTGGTAAAATCGTAATTTCCCCATCGCTGGTAGGAACAGAAATAGAATCAACTTCTTCTTCTTTAATAATTTTTCTCGGAGTGATAATTTTCAATTTTAATTTCACCATGTTGGCTATTGAACTTCTTCAATTGTTCCCTTCATGTAAAAGGCAGTTTCCGGCTTATCATCATGTTTTCCGGCTAAAATTTCTTCAAAACCAGTAATTGTTTCTTCAATTTTGACATATTTTCCCGGTCGGCCGGTATATGGTTCGGCAACCGCCATTGGCTGGGTCAAAAATTTTTGAATTTTTCTTGCCCGAGTAACAGTTAATTTATCGGCATCAGAAAGTTCTTCCATTCCTAAAATCGCAATTATGTCTTGTAGATCTTTATATCGCTGTAAAGTCCTTAGAACTTCTCTTGCCACCCGGTAATGCCTTGGTCCAACAATAGATTCATCGAGGGCTCTTGAGGATGAAGTTAAAGGATCAATTGCCGGATAAAGGCCTTGTTCAGATAAAGATCTTTCCAGGGTAATTGACGCATCTAAATGGGAAAAAGTCGTCACCGGAGCCGGATCAGTATAGTCATCTGCTGGGACATAAACGGCCTGAATTGATGTAATTGAACCATTTTCGGTCGAAGTAATTCTTTCTTGTAATGCCGCCATTTCTGATGCCAAAGTTGGTTGGTAACCGACAGCTGAAGGAATTCTTCCCAAAAGGGCGGAAACTTCAGATCCGGCTTGAGCAAAACGAAATATATTATCAATAAATAAAAGAACATCCATTTTTTTCTCATCGCGAAAGTATTCAGCCATGGTTACTCCTGTCAGCGCTACTCTCAAACGATTGCCTGGTGGTTCATTCATTTGCCCAAAAACTAAAGCAGTTTTTTCGATAACTTTGGTTTCTTTCATTTCGATCCATAAATCATTGCCTTCACGCGTTCGTTCTCCAACTCCGGTAAATACTGAAACTCCTTGATGAGCTTTAGCTACATTGTGGATCATTTCTTGTATTAAAACAGTTTTTCCAACTCCGGCCCCACCAAAAATAGCTACTTTTCCTCCTTTAATAAAAGGAGCAATCAGATCAATAACTTTAATTCCGGTTTCAAACAATTCTTGCTTTACTGATTGTTGGGTTAAAACAGGAGCCATGTTGTGGATGGGTGCTTTTTTTTCAGTTTTTGATGGACCAAGTTCATCGATTGGTTCTCCCAAAACATTGTAAATTCTACCTAAGGTTTTTTCTCCAACTGGCACAGAAATTTTTTCTTGGCTATTTATTACTTTTAAGCCCCGTTTTAGGCCATAAACATTTCCCATAGCCACTGTGCGGACTACGCCCGGTTCCAGAATCGCTTCCACTTCCAAAATCAATCGACCAATTTTTGGGTCATCAACAATTAGAGCATCATAAATTTTTGGTGTTTTATCGGTCGGGAATTCGACATCTATTACCACTCCCCGAATGGCGACAATTTTTCCTTCTGTCATATTTTTAAATTTAAAAAATAAAAAAAATTATTAACAAATCAACTAACTAAAGTTGTAGCCGTCATCATGTCTAAAAGTTCATAAGTGATTTTCTCTTGACGAACTTTATTTCTTAAAGAAATTAACTCGTTGATTACTTCATTGGCATTATCAGTGGCGTTTTTCATCGCGATCATTCTCGCCGAATGTTCTGCCGCCTCAGACTGAATAATAGCGTTGATAATTTTAGTTTCCAAAAAACTTTTTAATAAATCATCAATAATTTCCTGAGGGCTTGGTTCAATCAAATATTCTTCTTCCTTTTTTTTTAATACGCTTTGATCAACTGGCTGATATTTTATTGGCAAAAGAATTTCTTTAGTTGGTTGACTTTTTAAAGTGGAAATAAATTGTTGATAAAAAATCAAAATCTGTTGGTATTTTTTTTCTAAAAAACTATTAAGGACAAACTGAAAAATTGCCGAAACATTCTCCATCGCTAAATTCTGTGAAAAATCAGCCAAGATATTGCCGCCAATTTTATTGATAAAAAAACTGGCTTTTTTGCCAACCGTAATAAAATCGGTATCAGTCGTTTGGCAGTTATTAATTAAAAAATGAAATAAATTAAAGTTGAAAGAACCACATAATCCTTTGTTGGTGGAAATAATGATTGCCAGCTTTTTTTTATTTTGATCATCGCTAGTTTGTAAAAGTGGGGAAAGTCGAGGATCAATTTTAGCGGTAATTTTGTTAATAATTGATTCAAGATTTTGTTGATAAGGGCGAGCTTCAATTGCTAACTGTTGAGCTTTTTTCATTTTAATCGCTGATACCAACTCCATTGCTTTGGTAATTTTTTTGACGTTGGTAACCGAGCGAATTTTTTTTCTCACCTGGCGGATATTCATTTTTTTACCTCCTCAATGATATTTAAAACTATTTTTTCTAATTCTTTTTCATCCTTTTCAACAATATTTTTTTCCTTAGTAATTCTTTTTACTAAATTAGTTGCTCTTTTTCTTAAATTATCAATTAAGGTGGTTTCAAAAATTTCTACTTTTTCCAAAGACAATTCATCTAAATATCCTTTTGTCGCCGCCCAAATTATCGCCACCTGTTCTCCTAATGAATATGTTTCGTGCTGTTTTTGTTTTAAGATTTGAGTAATTTTTGCTCCTCGATTCAAAAGCTTTTTTGTTTCTTCATCTAACTCGGATTCAAATTGAGAAAAAGCGGCCAAATCTCGATATTGGGCTAAATCCAATTTGAGTTTGCCAGCCACTTGCTTCATAACCTTAGCCTGAGCATTTCCGCCGACTCTCGAAACTGATAATCCAACATTGATGGCGGGACGAATACCGATATTAAATAAATCCATGTCAAGGACGATTTGTCCATCGGTGATGGAAATAACATTGGTAGGAATATAGGCCGATACATCGCCTTCTAATGTTTCGATAATTGGTAAAGCGGTAATTGATCCACCGCCATATTTTTCATCAAGCCGGCAAGCTCTCTCCAATAAACGTGAGTGTAGGTAGAAAATATCGCCAGGATAAGCTTCTCGACCAGCCGGTCGACGGAGAATTAAGGAAATCTGCCGATAAGCCCAGGCATGTTTTGTTAAATCATCATAAACAACCAAAACATCTCTGCCTTGATCCATAAAATATTCGGCAATCGCACAAGCAGCATAAGGAGCCAAATACTGCAAAGCGACCGAATCTGAAGCCGAAGCGGCCACAACAATTGTATGCTTCATTGCTTCTTTTTTACGCAATAAATCAATTGTCGCCGCAATGTTAGAATTTTTTTGACCAACAGCGCAATAAACGCAAATGACGTTTTGGTCTTTTTGATTTATAATTGTATCAACCGCGATCGTTGTCTTTCCAGTCACCCGGTCACCGATGATTAACTCTCTTTGGCCACGGCCTATAGGAATTAAAGCATCAATCGCCTTAATCCCTGTTTGAAGAGGAACATTTACCGGCCTTCTTTTAACAACGCCAGGGGCTAATTTTTCCAACTGATAACGTTTATCAATCTTATATTTTCCCTGTCCGTCTAAAGGATCACCCACCGGATTAATCACCCGTCCGAGAAGCTCCTTGGAAACCGGCACCGATAAAGTAACGGCTAAAGCTTTTACCAAACTACCAGATTTGATTGGCAGGTAGTCTCCTAATATAATCGCTCCAACTTGATCTTCTGTTAAATCGATAACATAACCAAGTGTTTTTGTTTCAAATTCAATTAATTCCCCATAAGAAACATTATCTAATCCACTTAAAATCGCCACCCCATCTCTAATTTCTTCGACTTGGCCGATTTCCTCTGTTTTAAAAGTCCGCTGCTTTTGTTTTAATTCTTTTTCAACCTCTTTTAAATATTCATCAAGTAATTTCATAAAGATTATTTTTTAAATTAACTAATTTACCTTTTATTGATAAATCAACTACTTTTGACCCGATTTTTATTACATAACCGGCAATAAGATTCGGGTCAACTTCAAAATCTATTTTTGTTTTATTTAATTCCGGAAAAATCTTTTTTAAATCATCAATGTCCGACTGGCTTAAATGATAGGCAGAAATTACAGTCGCCTTTTTTTTCTTTTCTGCCAATTCTTCTTTAAGTTTGATTTCTAAATCTCGCTTAATTTGCGGGTCAATTTTCATACAAAGAGACTGTTTTATCTAAACTATTAAGGATTTTTTGGCTGATTTTCTTTTTTTCTTCTTCACTTAAAGCATCTTTTAAGGCTTGACCTACTAAAATCAATGCTAAATCTAAGACTTTTTGTTTGACTTCTCGATATAATTGTTCTTTTTCTTTTTCCATTTCTTTTCGACTTTCTCTCCGTATCGTTTCAGCATCTTTTTTGGCCTCTTCTATAATTTCCTTTTTTAAAGTTTGAGCTTCTTTAACTGCTTGCTTGATTATTAAATCCATTTCCCTTTTGGCCTTTTCTTTTAATTGTTCTTCTTTTTTTAAATATTCTTCTTCTTGCTTCTTTATTTGCGCCAGTAACTTTTCTTTTTCTTGATCTTTTTGCTTTTCCTCTTCAATTGTTTTTAAAAAAGGCCGGGCAACAAATTTTTTAATGATTAAATAAAACAAAACAAAGTTAATAATTTGCGCCAATAATAATTTTCCATCAATGCCAAGATTTTCCATATTCTTTTTTTAAATTATGTAAATTTCAAAATTAAAGCAATGACCAAAACATAAATGGCAATCGCCTCAGCAAAAGCGATTGACAAAATCATTGAGGTTCTGATAGCTGATTCAGCTTCTGGGTTTCGGCCCAAAGATTCCATTGCTTGGGTGCCAATTTTACCAATAGCCGTCGCCGGTGCAATCGCGCCTAAAGCAATAGTAATCGCAACCGTCACTGTCTTAACCACCTCTGGTGACATATTTAAACACCTCCTTTTATATCTTAAAAACTTTTAATAGAATTTTTAAAAATTTTATAATTATATTTGTCTATTGTTCAAAACTTTAAAATCAAATTATTTAATTTTAATGATGACTTTGGACCGCACCACTAAGAAAAACTGCCGTCAACATACTAAAAACTAAAGCCTGAATAAAACCGACAAATATCTCCAAAATTAAAAAAGGAAAGGCAGCCAAAACCGGCACCAAAAAAGCAACAATCGTTAACAATACTTCTCCGGCAAAGATATTGCCAAAAAGACGAAATGAAAAAGAAATAATTTTTGAAAATTCCGAAACAATTTCAAGCAAACCTAAAACAAAATTAATCGGATTTGATAAATTAATAAATTTTTTAATATAGTTACCGAATCCCAAATATTTGATTCCATAGTATTGGATCATCAACACAGAAACAATTCCTAGAGCAATCGTGGTATTCAAGTCGGCGTTATTGCTTCTTAAAAGGGGAACAAAATGATGATCTTCTTTTATAAGCAAACTGCCGACTCCCGGCATTAATCCAAACCAGTTTTGGAATAAAATATAAAGAAAAAAAGCTGCCAGTAAGGGAAAAAAATTATTGATTTTATCGCCAACGACTGAAGCAAACAACGAATAAAGTGATTTATTAATCATTTGAAAAAAAATATAAAAATTGCTTTTCTTTTCCAGCTGAGAATCTTGATAATACTTTAAGGCCATCATTAAAAAAATAGCAATGACAATTAACG
This sequence comes from Microgenomates group bacterium, assembly GCA_029906985.1. GTDB lineage: Bacteria > Patescibacteriota > Microgenomatia > UBA1406 > GWC2-37-13 > JARYMT01. The sequence continues at coordinate 81,721 of JARYMT010000004.1, forward strand.
AAAGCAAATAAGAATTGGTGATTTCTAAATGAAAAAATTTAAAAACGGACTCTGCTTTGATACTTATCGTTGGCATCTCGATTTATTCAAATTTTTGGTAAATTTTGTAAATATTATAAAAAGATCCGAGCGCACCAAAAAAGACCCCCAAAAGAACAAAAGAATTTGTTTTAAGCCAATTATCAATTAAAAGGCCTAAAAAAACTCCAATTATTATAGGAGTCGCTAAATAAAAACCGATATTTAAAATCAGACCTAGCTGATTATTTTTTATAATAGCAAATTTCTTTTTTTTGTCAATAGTTTTAGTTTCCAAAATTTCAAAATTTTTATTAACAATGAATTTTTTTCCTACCATTGATTAAAAATTAATTTAATTTTACCGCATTATCCATAATTATTGACAAACCATCACCTCGGTCAGTCACTTTGCCTTTAAAAATTATTGCCCGATTAATAGATAAAATATCTTTAATTTTATTATAAACACTTGGAAAAACCACTACTTCAATTGAACCGCTATCATCAAAAACGGTAATAAAAGCCATTTCGTGATTATTTTTTTTGGTTTTTATTATTTTTTTATTGCTTATAATTCCAACCAAAACCAAACTTTTATCAATATCTTCGTTTTTGATTTCACCGATTTTTTTGGACGCCTTTTTGTCAATAATATTTTTAAATCTGGCTAATGGATTCTTTGTCATCAAAAAACCAATAACTTCTTTTTCCATGTTAAAAATTTCTTCTTCAGCGAATTCTTGTACTGGTTTAAAATCATCAATTAATTTTCTTGGATCATTTGACTGGGAAAAAAGGCTGAATTGACCTTTTTGGTCTTCGCTTTTTATCTTTGTTACCTCGTTGACAATTTGAGGATAATATGTCAATAAAGTTGCCCGATTGCCAAAACGACTAAAGGCCCCCGCTTTTATTAAACTTTCAACGGTTTTTTTATTAACTTTTCTCAAATCTACTCGATAAAGAAAATCCTTAAAACTAACAAACTCGGTTTTTTTTCTAGCGGAAAGAATTGCCTCCATCGCCGCCTGACCAACATTTTTAATTGCTGAAAGTCCAAACCTAATCGCTCCATTTTCGATTTTAAAATTATATTCAGATTTATTGATATCTGGCGGTAAAACCGTAATCTCCATCCGACGACATTCTTCTAAGGCCTGTGACATTTTTATTTCTCTTTGCGGTCCGGCCACCCCTTGTAGTTCAGCTGTCAAAAGAGCGGTCATAAATTCAACCGGATAATTAGCCTTCAAATAAGCTGTCCAGTAGGCAATTAAAGCATAAGAAGCTGAATGGGGTTTATTAAATCCATACGAAGCAAATTTCTCAATGAAATTAAAAATTTTTTCTGCCAATTGTTTTTTATAGCCATTTTTTTCACAACCTTTGATAAATTTTTCTTTTTCTTGTTTCATTAAGGCTTTTTTCTTTTTCCCCATTGCCAAGCGTAAATTATCAGCTTCGCTCATTGTATAACCTGCTAATTTATGGGCAATTTCCATCACCTGTTCTTGATAAACCAAAATTCCATATGTTTCTGCCAAAATCGGCTTTAGATCTGGATGAAGATATTTAATTTTTTTCGGATTTTTTTTCCCTTCTAAAAATAATGGAATAAGTTCCATTGGTCCAGGTCGATATAAAGCTACCATTGCCGCAATATCACTCATTTTGTTCGGCATCAGTTCTTTAGCCAGATGCTTCATCCCCGATGATTCCAGCTGAAAAACACCAACCGTCTCGCCGCGGGAAATCAAATCAAAAGTTTTTTTATCATTTATCGGCACTCGATGGATGTCAATTTTCTTACCGGTTGACTGATAAACATAATTTAAAGCTTCTTCCAATATTGTTAAATTTCGCAAACCAAGAAAGTCCACTTTCAGCAAGCCGATGGCTTGGAAGTTTGACACGGCATTTAAATCTAAACAATACATATCATATTGAGTAATAATCCGATTTTCTTTTGACTCTCTTTGAAGAGGAACATATTCAGTTAAATCTTTATCGGAAATGACGACGCCGGCGGCATGGACGGAAGCGTGGCGAGATAATCCTTCAAGTTTCCGGGCAATATCAACTGCTTTTTTAGTTTCAGGCTCTGTTTGATAGGCAAATTTAAAGGCCGACGATTCTTCAAGGGCTTGGGCAATTGTCATCGGAAAACCTTGTTTTGAAGCAGGTATCATTTTGGCTAATCTATCTCCTTGTGAATAACTCATTCCCAAAGCCCGGCAGACATCGCGGACCGCCAGTCTTGCTTCCATCGTCCCAAAAGTAATTATTTGGGCGACTTTGTTCTCACCATATTTTTTTGTCACATATTTTAAAACTTCCTCTCGCCTAATATCAGCAAAATCAATATCAATATCTGGCGGTGTGGGTCTATCTGGATTAAGAAATCTCTCGAAAGGGAGATTATATTCCAAAGGGTTGATATCAGTAATTCCCAAAATATAAGCCACCAAAGAACCGGCAACAGATCCCCGGCCGGGGCCAACGGCAATTCGGTTGTTTTTCGCCCAATTTACAAAATCTTGAACAATCAAAAAATAGGTGGCATAGCCTTTTTTATTAATAATATCCAATTCGTATTTGATTCTTTTATCAACAATTTCTTTATTAAATTGACTGACCTTTTTTTTCTTTTGATCAACTAACAATTGAAGATATTTCTCTGGCAATAAGTTATTAGGAGTAGTATATGCCGGTAATATCCACCGACCAAAAGGAATTTCCAGATTACACTGTTCACTTATTTTTAAAGTATTATCAATCGTCTCTGGTAAATCAATAAACGCCCCTTTCATTTCTTCGGCGTTTTTAAAATAAAAATCCGGATGATCAATCATAGAAATTGGCCGGTTTTTTTCAAAAATTGTTCTCTGGGTTTGGATACATAAAAGGATTTCTTGTGCATAAGCATCGTCGGGATCGAGATAGTGGATATCATTGGTGGCCACAATTGGTACTCCATATTTGCGGGAAAGCTTAACCAATAAATTATTAATTTCATCCTGCTCTTTCATTTTTGGATGCCTTTGAAGCTCTAAATAAAAATCATGATTGAATATTTCTAAATATTTTTTTAATACTTTTTCTGCTTCTGAAGACTGATTTTCTAAAAGAAGACTGGCGATTTCGCCCTGTAAACAACCTGATAAAGCAATTAAACCCTGATGATGCTTTTCCAATATTTCAAAGTCGATCCTTGGTTTATAATAGAAACCTTCGAGATGGGCTAAAGTAACTATTTTTAATAAATTTTTATAACCAGTTAAATCCTTGGCAAGCAAAACCAAATGAAATTGGTCTCTTTCCAAACCGGGCTGTTTATCAAAACGGGAATTTTTGGCTTTATATGCTTCAACACCAACAATTGGCTTGACTCCGATCGATTTTGCTTTCAACCAAAATTTAAAAGCACCATATAAGGCACCATGATCAGTCAAAGCAATCGCCGGCATCGCTAATTCTTTTGCTCGACGCAATAGGTCGTCGATGCGACATAAACCATCTAGGAGTGAATATTCGCTGTGACTATGAAGATGAACAAACGACATATTTTTTTAAGATAATTTTTCTTTAATTTTTTCCAAAACTTTTTTTGCCTCGGCTTTTCCTTTTAAGTCTTTCATTGCTTGGCCAACCAGATACATTAATACATTAGTTTTCCCTTTTTTATAATCGCTCACCGCTTGGGAATTATTTTTAATTACCTCCTTAATGACTTTTTCTAATAAATTAGTATCGGTCACGACAGGAGTCATTAATTTAATAGCTTTTTCTATAAATTGCTCTGCTGATAACTGCCAAGCAATTTTTTTATTAACAATGAATTTGGCAATTTCTTTTGGATAATCAATAATTCTAATTTCTTTTTTTCTTTTTGATAATTGATTTAAAATTAATTCAAAATAATCAGCCATTTTTTTGTTTCGAGTGAGAATAAAGGCGTCGGAGTAGTTCAATTTAAATTTGTTTTGATATCGAAGGAGCTTCTCATTTGGTAGTTCTGGAACTTTTTTAAAAAGCTTGTTTAAAAAGTCGTTTTTAAAAATCATCGGTGGAATATCAGGTTCTGGAAAATATCGATAGTCAGCTGCTTCTTCTTTGACTCTGAGCGAATAGGTAAGATTTTTTTCAGCATCATAACCTCTTGTTTCCTGTTTTGGCTGTTTTCCTTGATTAAAAATGTCCGATTGTCGCTGAATTTCATATTCAATTGCCTGTTTGACAAACCTGAAAGAATTGATGTTTTTAATTTCTACCTTATAATTTGGTAAGTTGATCTTATTTTTTGTTAAACTTTGCTTCGTCGCTCGACAAATCAAAGAAATATTCGGCTCAAGTCTCATTGTCCCTTTTTCCATATCGGCGTCGGAAATATCCAAATAGCGAATTAAAATTTGCAGTTCTTCTAAAAATTCTTTTACTTCCTCGGCATTATGAAAATCTGGTTCGCTAACAATTTCCACCAACGGAACCCCCGAACGATTAAAATCGATAAGAGTTCCATCAGTAGTATGAATTAATTTTCCGGTGTCTTCCTCCAAATGTACCCTCCTAATTTTATAGGTCTTTTCTTCTCCTTTATAATTTTTTAGTTTATACCAACCATCTTTGGCAATAGGCTGATCGTGCTGACTTATCTGATAACCTTTAGGTAAATCTGGATAAAAATAGTGTTTTCGGTCAAATTTGGAAAAATGATTGATTTGACAATTGAGGGCTCGACCTAGAAGAATTGTCCATTCAATAGCTTTTTGATTTGGGACTGGTAAAGCTCCAGGCAAACCTAAGCATACCGGACAGGTTTGGCTATTGGCTGGCCGATTAAAATAACTAGCCGAACACTGGCAAAACATTTTTGATTTGGTTTTTAATTCTACATGAACCTCAAGACCAATGATAGGTAAATAATTTTTCATAAAAATTTTTTATTGATATCTTAATATTCCTTTTTTTATCACTCCAAAATAATCTGTTTCTTTTTCAAATTGATTGGCCAAATTTAAAATTCTATCTTCATAAAAATATGGCCCAACTATTTGCATGCCAATCGGTAAATTATTTTTATCTAAACCGGCAGGTAAATTAATCGCCGGCAAACCAGCAACAGACGCCGGTTCATTTAACATATCCATCAATTCTCCAAAAAAAGGATATTTTTCAAATTCGCCCAATTTAAAAGCGGTAGTTGGCGTTGTTGGACTAATTATAAAATCTACTTCTTTAAAGGCTTTTATATAATCTTCGATAATTAGGGTCCTAAATTGCTGGGCTTTTTTATAAAAGGATTCATAATAGCCGTGAGACAATGTATATGTCCCTAACATAATCCTTTTTTTTGCTTCACTACCCAAAAATTCTCTTGGATTACCAAATCTAATACCATCATAACGGGCGAGGTTTGAAGAAACTTCTGCCCGCTGAATAATTGTGTACACAGAGATGGCATACTTTGGACTAATTAACTTAATTTTCTTTATTTTATGACCTAATTTTCTAAAAATATTAAGACAAGTAAAAATCTTATTTTTAATTTCAGGAAGGACTCCCTCAAAATACTCATCGGTAATTCCGATAACAAATTTTTGATTTTTTTCTAGTTTTTTTAAATAATCAGGGACCTCTTGAAAAGAAGTAGTGGCATCATAATTATCTTTACCAGCAATTACTTTTAAAAGAAAGGCAGCATCGGCGACTGAAATTGTCAGGGGGCCAGGACAATCGAGTGAAGACCCCATTGCAATTAAACCATAGCGGGAAACCCTTCCATAAGTTGGTTTTAATCCGATGACGCCTGACCATGAGGCTGGTTGTCTTATTGAACCGGCTGTTTCTGAACCGATAGCAGCCGGAACCAGATAGGCGGAGACAGCTGCTACTGAGCCACCGGAAGAACCTCCAGGCGAGTAATCGATGTTCCAGGGATTTTTAGTCGGTCCAAAATCTGAGGTTTCTGTTGATGAACCATGAGCCCAAGCATCCATATTGGTCTTCCCAATAATTGTCAATCCATTTTTAATTAATTTATCTGTCACTGTTGATTCATAAGGCGAGATAAAATCGGCAAGGACTTTTGAAGCGGCGGTAGTTTTTATTCCTTTAGTGCAAAAATTATCTTTAACAGCGATAGGAATTCCAGGTTTAATTTGTTGATAATCCAAAACGGTAATAAAAGCATTTAACCGCTGGTTGAATTTTTTAATTCGGTTATAAAAAAAAGATGTTACTTCCGGTATTGTTATCTGTCTCTTTTTTACCAACTTTATAATTTCCAGTAAAGTATATCCAGTAATATTCATAGAATTTTTTTAGTTTTAAAAAAATTATCTTTCTTATTTTTGGCATTTAATAAAGCTTCACTTATGGAAAAAGCCCGCTGGTTTTTTTCACCATCCGGAAAGAAAATATTGGAGAGGTTGGTTGTTTGATAAGTGATTTTTGCTTTGCCAACATGATAGTTTTTAAGATTAGAGACATATTCAATTGTTTGAGAAAGTTGATCTTGATATTTTTTTACTTCCGCCTCTGTTAATTTAACTCCGGCCAAGTCAGCCAAGTGGAGAATTTGTTCGATCTTTAATCTTGTTTTTTTTGTCATATAAAAATTATAACTAAATTAATCTCGAAAAACTATCACGATTGGTGTTTGCTCATCGGCCTGACCCATCGGGTTGTCGGCAAAAATTTTTTCAATCAATAAATGATTAATATTTGTGCTATTGCCTAAAATATTTTGCCCTAAATCATTAGCGTCAATAATTGCTACTCCCTGAAAATTTGTAACTGGTAATGATGAATTATTCATTAAAGACTGTTTAATTTTATTGGCAACTTCGTCGGGATTTTTTGGACCAAGCTTTGCCGAAACATTTGAAGGATAAAGAGAATATTCAGTTGGTCCATCAATTGCTGCCACTTCTTTTCCGGCAATTTGGTAAAAAATTCCTTTTATTCCAAAAGGTTTAGTAATAAAACTTAAAAAAGCGGCTGCAAGAATTTTTAACCAACCCACCTCTTCAATTGCTAATTGCATTGTCCATGGACTACCTAAACCAATTCCATAAGGTGTTTTTGTAACAAAATTGGAAAGTAGTTTAGCTAGAAAGGTTGGCTTTATTTCCCAGATAAAATAAGATCTACCTTGGGCGACCGCCACTATTTTTTCCGAAATAACTAGAAACCAAGTTTTTTTTCTTAAATCTTTAAATTGTTTATTTTTTATTAACTCATAAAAAAAATCTTGGCATTTTTTACTGATAATTTTCTCAAGATTGTCGCCTTTTTTTATTAATTTTGTTTTTAAAGAAAAGCGGTAATATTTATTATTATCAATTTCCTTGACTAATTTTTTTCCTGCATTGGGTTCAAAATCGGATCGGCGATAATTTATAGGTTTTTTTTCTGGCTTTTCTTTATCAAAGAATTCCCGGAGCCATAACTCTAGATTTAAACAACGCCAAAATATCATCGTATCTTCAAATTTTCCTTCTAAAAATTCCTGAAAAATATCAAGGATTTTTTTATGGTTGAAATACTTTCTTTTTTTAAATTGCTCACTGGTAAAAATTAAATATATTTTGTTTTTTAATCGTAGAAACCAGTCTTTTTCCGGAGTGGTAAAACCAATTTTATTTCTTCTTTCGATAATTTCGGAAGGCAATAAATCAGTTAAAGATTGTCTAAGGGCATATTTATTCCAACCATTTTTTATATAAAAATCTTCTTTGAATGAAAAAATATATTGGAGCAAATTCTTATCTAAAAAAGGCAGTCGGCCTTCTAAAGAAAAAAACATACTATTTCTGTCTTCATAACGAAGCAAGGCTGGCAAACTATCATAAAATATGTCTTTTACTAGCCTTACCTTAAGGTTGGCTGTTTCTACTAAAAATTTTTCTTTTTGATATTTTTTTTCAAAAAACTCATTGATAAAAATATCACTGGAATAATTTTTTTTAATACCAAAAAAGTAATGGATCTTTAACCATAAAAAATTTGCCAGTAAATCTTTGACCCCCCACAATTCTTTTAAAAATTTATAAAATTTCTTATTTTGCCAGAGCTGATTTAAATAAACGTAAAAATAAGGTAAATAACCAGCCAGCATTTCATCGGCTCCTTGACCGTCAAGCAAGACAGTGACATATTTTTTTGCCAGCTGCATTACTTTAAATTGAGCATAAGGTCCGGTAGAGATGGTCGGTTCTTCCTGAAGTCTAATAAATGTGGTCAAATCCTGATAAAATTCCTCTCCATTGCTAGTAGTTTTATAGCTTTTTATCTTTGAATTTAGGAGAAAAATCAACCGATCAATATATTTTTCTTCATCATTGGAATATCCAGGAAATACGGCAGAAAAACTGTTTTGAAAAGGACCTATAGAAGCTGATTCCGGGACTTTACTCATCAACAGTTTATTAATTAAAGCAGCGACCGCCGAAGAATCAAGGCCGCCGGAAAGACATGTCCCCACAGGCACTTCTGATATTAACCGGAGACGAACCGCTTCTTCAAGTTTGTTTTTGAATACCATCTTTTCTTTTTCATCAAAACTTTGGCTGGTTTTTTTTTCTAATAATTTTTGTTCTAGATCGGTGTACTTTTTAAAAACAAATTTATTTTTGGAAACTACCATTAACTCGCCGGGCATTAACCGATAAATATTTGAAAAAAAAGTTTCCCGGCCATCATCATGAACTCGGAAACGAAGATAACGATAAATAATTTTGTCATTGGGTTGGCAAGGAAATAATCGACTGTAAAATATCGGTTTTATTTCCGAAGCAAAAATTAATTTTTCCCCAAATCTGGCATAGTATAAAGGTTTAATACCAAAATGGTCTCGAGCTAAAATTAATTGGTCGGTTTTTTTATTGTATAAAGCCAGGGCAAACATACCGTTAAATTTATCAAAACAGGCCTCTCCCCATTGTTCATACCCATGAACAATAACTTCAGTGTCAGAATTACTTTTAAAAATATGTCCCGAAGAAATTAATTCTTTTCTTAATTGGCGAAAATTATAAATTTCTCCGTTAAAAACCAAAACTAAAGTTTTATCTTCATTAAAAACCGGTTGTTGTCCGCCTTTCAAATCAATGATAGCTAAACGGCGATTAAGCAGGGTAACATTTTCATTAATGTAGTATCCTTCTCCATCTGGGCCCCGATGATTAAGCTGTTTTGAGATTTTTTTAATTAGTTCATCGTCTCTAAAGTGATAAAATCCAGCGATGCCGCACATATTTAAGAATGAATCAAGTTAATTTTTTTTGAAATCACATTGATCTTAAAATTCTAATTCTTTCTTCAATTGGCGGATGAGTGCTAAAAAGATTGGTCAACCAATTAATTGTTTTTTTATTTTTAAAAGGATTGATAATGAATAAATGAGCGGTTGAAGTGGTCGCTGTTCTCAAAAAATTATTATCAGCGCTTATTTTTTCCAAAGCCCTAGCCAATCCTTCTGGATATCTTGTCAATAAAGCTCCATCGGCATCGGCTAAATATTCTCTTTTTCTTGACAGGGCGAGTTGAATTAAAGTGGCGGCGATCGGAGCTAAAATTAATGCTAAAATAAAAAGGATAAACAAGATTGGATTATTATTTTTCTCTTCTTTCTCATTTCGGAAACCACTCCACCAAAAGCTTCTCATTAACCAATCGGAGACTAAACTAATAGTTCCTATAAGGACAGAAACAATCGACATTAATAAAATGTCGTAATTTTTGATATGAGAAAGCTCATGGGCAATAACTCCTTCGAGTTCGGCTCGGTCAAGTTTTTGCAAAATACCCGTAGTAGCGCAGATAATTGCATGATGAGGATCTCTACCAGTAGCAAAAGCATTAGGCGCCGGATCATTAATGACATATAATTTAGGCATCGGTAGGCCAGCGGCGATCGACAAATTTTCAGCTACGGTATAAAAATTAAAATAATTTTTTTTATCGGCTTCTTTAGCGCCTAAAGTAAATAAAATAATTTTATCTGAATAATAATAACTAACCAAACCCGAAGATAAAGAAAAAACAAAACCAAGAACAAAAAAACTCAAAGGTGACTCAAAATATTGACCAACCAGATAAAAAAAACCAGAAATTAAAAATATAAAGATAATGAGGATAGTAAAGGTTCTAAATTTATTGTTTCTTATCTGGGAATAAATGGTCATATAATTTAAGGCTAACCAAAATACACACCTACGAGGTGTGTATTTTGGTTAAAATTTGTATAAAAATTAAAATTCTTAATTAGTCAAATTTAACCTCGACTTTTTTTCTTTCTTCTTCGCTTGTCTGGAAAAATTCTTCTTCTTTAAAATTAAACCAATTAGCTATTAAATTGGTAGGAAACACTTTAATACGGGTATTATAATCTAAAACATTACTATTGTAAAATTGTCTTGAATAAGCGATTTTATCTTCGGTATCTTCCAGCTGCCTTTGTAAATCCTGGAAATTGCTGCTGGCTTTGAGCTCTGGATAGGCCTCGGCAACGGCAAAAAGATTTTTTAAGGCGCCGGACAATTGGTTATTGGCTTCGGCTTTTGCTTGGAGTGAAGTGGCCGACATTAAAGCGCTTCTTGCCTTGGCAACGTTTTCAAAAACCTGTTTTTCATGTTTGGCATAACCCTTTACTGTCTCCACTAAATTGGGAATTAAGTCTGCTCTTCTTTTCAATTGAACATCAATACCAGAAAGAGCCTCTTGGATTCTTGTTTTTAAAACCACTAAACCGTTGTAAGCCCCAATTATGTAAAGAACTAAAAATATAATACCTAAAATAACAATTAAACTGGTTGACATTATTTTTCACCCCCTTCGATAAATAACTAAATATTAATAAAATTAATTATATCATTTTAAAAAAAACGATATTTCATATCTTTAGTCCCCTTGAAAAAAAATTTTTTTATGTTATGATTAGCAAGTGAGTATGCCACGAAAGAAAAAAAATATATCAATTAATTATCAAAAAGCTTTTTTCGAACTGATTAAAAAAAAATCAACTAATTTGATTATTGGAATTGTGGTTTTTTTTGCTGGTATAGTATTTATACTTTTAATTGATCAATCAGAAATTAAATTACCTTCAACTTTTCAAAAAAGCCAATTGCCAACAAAATTGTCAGTTACCCCATCAAAAAAACCAGTCAAAACTTATCAAGTCCAATTAGGAGACTACTTATGGCAATTAGCGGTAAAATTTTATGGTGACGGCAATCTTTGGACAAAAATTGCTGAAGCCAATAAGATGACTGGCCCTGATTATACTTTAGAACCAGGTCAAATTATCATTATTCCTTAATTTAATCTCCCCTCTCAAGCAAGAATTTTGTATAATAAAATAGATTTTAAATTTTTCGCGGCGGTAGTTCAGTGGCAGAATGTCTCCTTCCCAAGGAGAAGGTCGCCGGTTCAAGTCCGGTCCGCCGCTCCAATTATTGAACGCAATTCATCAGATTCAAAAAAAACTGCTAAAGTTGACCAACCAAAGTTTTTTACTCGATAACCTTCTCCGGTTTCCGGATTATAAAATTCTCTAAATCCTGATTTTCTTACCATCTCCAAAGAACCGCTAGCAATCTTTTTGGCCAAATTTTTCATCCGATTTAGTAATTGAGCTTTTTTTTCATCAGCCTCTAATTGAGAAAAACGGCTAATTTGCTTTATTAATCCACGAAAAACTAAATACCAATTCATGTTGATCCAAACAGGTCCACGCCAAATTCTTTTGTCTTTATAACTTGGATCATAATTCGGGTCGTTTAACGGAACACTGGGAATCATAAATTCTGTATTAAAATAATTTGGGTCTTCCAGTAAATTTATAATTGCCTCCAATTTCTCGATATCTATTTTTGGTAAAACTATTGGAAAAAGGCTAGCAACAGAGATTTGTTCGATCGGCAAAGAATCTTGACCAAAAAGCGAAAAAAACATTTTTTTCTCACTTGACCACATCCGGTCGAGAACGGCTTTTTCTACTGCTTCGGCTTTGTTTTTAAAATTTTCTGCTTCTTCTGTTTTTCCCAGTAAATTGGCAATTTCTGCTAAACAATAAAGATTATCGGCGTACAAACAATTAAACATAACATCTTTTAACCAAAAAAGGTCTCTCATTGCTTCCGGCCGCCATAATCTTCTTTTAGCGGCAAATCCCAGTTTCAAAGTTCTTAAATAACTGATACCAGTTTTAACCACTTTTGGCGTCCAATTGGGATAAACACCTTTAAGTATCCTGTCAAATATTGGATCAGAATCACGCCCAGTCTCATGAGGATGAATACAAGCAATTAAATTATCTTCACCACTTCTTATTTCAAAATATTCATAAAAAGAAACTAATGAACGATAAATTGAATTAAGAAAATTTTTACCCTCTTCCTCTCGATTGTCTTTTTTATAAGCCTGATAAATCATTAAGGCAGATAAAGCTAAAACCGGTGGCTGGGTATAATCGCTTTCTTTGGCCGGATTAAGAAAAGTTTGCCTCTCTGGATCAAAACGCCGGCCACGAAAGTGAAATCGCATATTGGGAATAAAGCCACCTTCTCTTTGACCTCCTAAAACTGCTTGAATTTCTTTTTTTGACTGGTCCAGATCTCCTAAAAATGACCAAACGATGGCATGAAAAGCGCCATCCCACAACCAGATATGAGGGTAATGTGGCCATGATGGCGGCGTATATTCAAAACCGACACGGGAAGCATTGGCTGTTAAAGTTTCTCTGGCTTTATCAAGTAAGGTTAATTGTTCTTCTTCACTTCTTTCAACCATAATTTTTTTTAAAAAAAACATTTTAGGCCGGAAAACACCTATCTTTGTTTTCTTTTGTTATAATTTATTAAAATATAATCAATAAGTCAAAAGTATTTTTTTTAAATCAAATGCTGGGATAGCTCAATTGGCAGAGCAGTGGTATCGTAAACCAAAGATTCCGGGTTCGATTCCCGGTCCCAGCTCCTAAAAATATGTCAAGACTCTTAGAGCATCAAAAAAAGCAATTTACTCAAAGAATCATTTTTTTCTTTTTGTTTGTGCTTGTTCTGCTAATCTTTTTTTTTGTTTATGGTTTTAAATTAATTATCAACTCTGGTCTTTTTTTGGGCAGTTTTTTTTCTCGTCAAGCCCCGACAGATAATTTGAATAAAAAAGATTTTTTTTATGGCTCAATTAATGTTGATGATATTCCCAGTGCCACCAATAGCGCTAAAATTAATATCAGGGGGACAGTGGAAAATTTTGATTTAATTCAATTTTATTTAAACGGCGAAAACATAAAACAAACAGAAAATATTTTTCCTGACAATACTTTTTCTGAAGAAATCGATGGTCTTCAACCGGGGAATAATGAAATTTTTTTAGTCGCGACTAACAAAAGCTTAAACAAAAACGAAAAAACCCAAATTTATAATGTTTTTTTTAAAAATAGTAAGCCGCAATTAATTATTAATCAACCAAGCGACCAAAGTAAAATATCTGAACCGGAAATTAAAGTGGTTGGACAAACTGATAAAGAAACATTTGTCAAAATAAATAATTTGCCTGCGGTCGTTGATTCACAGGGAATATTCCAATCTTCTATTAAATTACAAGAAGGTGAAAATAAAATTGAGATCATTGCCGAAGACATAGCTGGCAATGTTGAAGTCAAAACTTTGACAGTTTATTACGAAAAAAACGACTAAGCTAAATTTAAAATTATCGTCAAATAAAACAAAATAATCGGCTGAAGTAAAATATTGTCAAAAAGCGACATTAAAACTAAAAATAATAGGTAAACTTTGCTTTTTTCATTGATCTGAGAGAGATTGTTTAACCCCAGAATAAAAAATATCAAACCAACTAGCCCGCCAGTGACGGAAATTATCAAAAAACTGGAATGAAAGGAGGCGGCCGCATGATTGGGAGAAAAAACTTCGTTGATTGCCCCTAATTTTTCTTTCCAATAACGAATTCGATTATAGCCGATACCAAAAATCGGTTTTTTTCTTAAGATAGTTATTGCTAATTGATAATCTTCGATCCGGGCTTTGACCGAGCTTGTTCTCAAAAGATTTATTCCTTCACTGGTGGATTTTGGCAGGATAATCAAAAAAAGTAAAAGAATGCTAGAGAAAATAATGATGATTCTTAAGAAAAATTTTTTTTGTTTAATCAGAAATAAAAGGGTAAAAAAAAATGCCAAATATGTAGCTCGGGAAAAGCTTAAAATAATACAAATCAAAAATAATAATCGAAGTATCTTTTGCCATTTTAAGTGATTCAAAGAAAAAGATAAAAATAAAATCCCATACATCGCTCCAGCTAACGAACTATCAAAAAAAAGACCCACCATTCGATAAAGGTGAGGATCCCAACCCAAATAACTAAGGTTTCTTAATTGGGGATAAAGACAAAATTGAACTGCCGAAAAGATAACAGTTATTAGAGAGAAAAATATTAACGAATTTTTAATTATGATTGAAAATGATTTGTCTTGACGGCGATGATAAAATAGAAAAAAAAACAAAAAAAAATAAAAAATCAACCGAAGAAGATAAAGACCGGCGACTAAATTTTCTTGCCAATGAAATTCTCTCCACCCAATAAAAAAAATAAGAAACAAATAAATTATAAAAATAAATAAATATTTAAATGGTTGCCAAGCAAATAAAACAGGCTGCCAACGATATTTGATTAGCAAAAAAATAAAAATAAATAAAAGCGGCAACTCATAAAGATAAAAGTTGACTAATTGATTATAAAAAGAAATCCTTGCCAGCTGGCCAAAAGAATATAAAAAAATAGTTAAATAGAATAAGATTGAGAAAATCATCGGTTTATAAAATTTTTTTTTGATATGTGTATTGATATAATTTAGCCCGGACCAAAAACGAATGAAAACTCATCAAAAAGGCATAAACAAAACCGGGAATACCGTCTAAAAAACCAAAATAAAAAAAATAATTTAGTAAAAATTTTCCGAAAGGAAAAAAAATTATCTCTAATAAGTGAGTCTTTTTTTTAAGAAAAAATAATTCTTTTGCTCTTAAGGTCGAATAAAAATTTATTTTTTTTAGAAAATCTTCCATTGATGGATGGGGATAGTGATTTAAAAAACCATTCAAACGACCGGTTTTATTTCTATCTTTTATAGCGACCGTTTCATGAACTTTTCCCACCCAAAAACCAGAGTCTTTCTTAAAAAGTCGGATAAATCCTAAGTCTCTGGCTTTTCGAGTTTCTCCAAACCTTAATTCTCTTTCCCAGAAAAAATCACGTCGTTTAATGTAATAAGCAGAAAAACTTTGTTGGTCACCAATTCGAATAATATTTTTTTTAAGTTCCTCATCAATTTCTTCATCAGCGTCAATAAAAAGAACCCAATCATTAGTCGCCCGGTTTAAAGAATAATTTTTTTGTTGAGAAAAATCATTTAATAAAGCCTTTTTAATGATTTTATAATTTCTACTTTTTAATTTATTTTTAACAATATCTAATGTTTTGTCGGTTGAGAAATCGTCAAGAATAATAATTTCATCAACAAAATCCAGAGATTGAAGACAACGACTGATATTTTTTTCTTCGTTTTTGGTGAGAATCACTGCCGAAATTTTCATATTTTAGACTTATTTTAAATAATTTAACAATATCTTAACATAATTATCCCAGGAAAAAGTTTTTTTTATTAGCGCCACCGGGATATTGGTTGGTAATTTTTTTGCCGCTGCCAAATTTAGTAATTGTTCAAATTGGTTAGTATTTTCGGCAAGGTTAACAAACGGTGCCAACTCAGGAATGATGGCTGATTTGAGACCAATAACCGGACATCTTTGCGATAAAGCTTCTAAAACCGGTAAATTAAAGCTTTCATAAAAGGAAGCGGTAAGATAAGCGGTCGCTTCTAAATATAATTGTTTCAACTTGTGACGGCTTATTTTTTTATAAACAATTATCGATGAAGATTTATTTTCCAAGTGTTCAAAATCACCCACTAATACTAATTTATATCCTTGAAATAACCGCTTTTTTTTCATTTTTTTAAAAATGGTTACTAAAAAAGCTACATTTTTAATTGGTTGATTTAATCCAACAAATAAAAAAAATTTTTTTTTCTTCCTCAACCCGGTTTCCAGCATATCTAAGGGAATACCAAAGGGAATTGTTTTTATCTTATTTAATCCAGGGAAAAAATTCTCAAATTCTTTTTTTACTTTTATTGAAGAAACGATAATTAAAGTGGCTTGATTAATCATTAAATTAAGTTGTTGATTCAATCTTGCAAACTCTTGCTGATAAAATTTTGGGAAAAATTTAAAAGATAGTCCATGAGAAAATGAGATAACTTTTGCTCCAAAAAATGGAGGAATTGCTTGGTTTAAAGCTAAAAAATAATTTGGTTGATTAAAAAAGTTTAAAAGACTTAGTTGAAGAGTAGACCAAAATAAAGAAATCCGGGAAAAGAAATATAATTTATTGGGGTAATTAATTAACCAGTTTGGTTCTGGAGCTAATCCATAAATATAATAAAAATTTTTCTTATCGTTCTTTAAAAGCGATTTTAATAAATTTTCAGAAAAAATCGCTGTTCCATATTTTTTTTCTTTAACAAGGGCGCCGCCATCGACTGCTATTTTCATTATTGTTAACTATAAAAAATTATTTCAAGTTTTTAAATAAAATGTGTCTGATAATTTAAATTTGACTAAGTAAAAAAATCATAAATTTTTTGCCAAAAATTGCCATATTTGAAAAGGAATTTCTTTCTAGATTTTTCTAATAAATTTCTTTTTTGGGGGTTATTTTTTGAATTTTCAAAATGTTCATAAGCTGGCTTTTCTAAAATTCCCAATTTATAACCAGCTTTTTTCGCTCGCCAGCAAAAATCGACATCCTCATAATATAAAAAATAATTTTCATCAAAAAAACCTATTTTGTCAAAAACTTCTTTTTTAATCACCATTAAGGAACCGGAAATAAAATCAATTGTTTTTCTTTTTCTTGTTACCAAATAACCGCTCATATGCCATCGATCTAATAAGCCGCCATAATAAATTTTATTATTTTGCCTCATTGGTAAACCCCATAAATGGTATTTATCAAACCCATTTAGAATTATTTGGCCAGTTAGTTTTTTTAAGGAAATATCAGAATTGGCGCAAATAAATAATTGACATCCGTCTTTAAGCGCTTTTTTTATCCCTAAATTTAAACCGCGGCCGTAACCTAAATTTTTACCAGTATTATCGATTAAGTAAATTTGATAATTTTTGAACTTCAAGGCATCGATTTCTTTCTTTAACCTTTGAATCTCTTTTTCAGGCGTTTGAAATAAAACAATTATTATGGCAATTTTTGGTTCCATTGATTTATTTTTTTTAAAAAAAATTTTTTAATTGTCAATATAGTTAAATAAAAATATGTAATAAACTCCATATAAGCAAAAGCTAAATCTAAAGGAAGGCGAAACCAGCCGTCACGATATCCTTGACTTTCAATAAATCTTGCCCAAAACATATGAACTGGATTTAAAATTAATTTTCTTAAATTCGGCCTTTCGCCTTGACTGTATTTAACTCTTGCCGATCTTTGCCCATAATTTTTAAATTTTTTCAACACCTGCCAAATACTGCGATAAGAATAGTGAAAAATTTTATTTTTTAAACGACCGGCTTCACCCTGATTAAGCTCAAAACCAGCGTGAATCGGCACTAGGTTTACTTTAACTTTTTTTTTATTAAACAAACGAAGCATTTGATAATTTTCGCCGCCATAATTTACCGGTTTACCTAAATAATGATTTTGAAAAGGGATAAAATAACCAGCTTTCAACTGTTTTTTTGTCCTTAAAAGTTCTTTTATTTCTTTTTTAAGACTGGATGAAACTATTTCATCGGCATCAATAAATAATATCCAATCATTATTGGTCTTGTCAATTCCATAAAGTTTCTGTTTTCCTTCACTTTGACCGGCATAATAATAAATTTTTGCCCGATATTTTTTGGCGATTTTTACGGTCTTATCAGTGGAAAGATTATCAACTACGATTATTTCATCAGCAAGATCTTTAACCGAATTAAGCGTCTTTCTAAGATTTTTTTCCTCATTTTTGACCACGCTTACCACCGACAGCTTTAAATTCATTAATTTATTATAAATTAATCAATGGGCGATTTGAGAGTGATTCCGTAAGCCAAATCCTGATAAACTTTTATAAACATTTTTGGAAATGGACTTTCTTGAGGTCCCAAATATCTTCTTAAAATATTAGAATCATTGGTGTAGCCCAATCTTAAAGCTAAACTTGTCGTCCAATCTTGGCGGCAATACCCTTCCTCCAGTTGGCGCGGTAATGGTTGGTCAATTATTAAAGAATAAATAACCGGTATCTCTTCCCAATGATTTAAATTAATTATTCTTCTAATAAATGGGTCGGTAAGCATCATCAGGCCACTACCAATCCCATGCCCTTCAAATGATGGCTTTTCCAGAAACACCTAACCGGTAAATTCTATTATTCCATCATTTAGATCATATCTGATTCTTCGAAAGCCTATTCCATATGGCATTTTATCTGAGTTTTCTCCAAGGATTGAAATTGCTGCCGATGAAAATTGTGAATTATTTGTAGCTCGAATCTGAAATCTGTCAGGAAAATTAATAATCCGAAAGTCAGCCGGCATTGGTTGGCTAATTATTTTATTGTCTGCCAACATTCTTCTAATTACTCCTCTTCCAGTTGCCAAAATTGCCCCAATATTTGCTTGCTGAATTTTTCTCCTCGTCTCTTCCGGCAGTAAATAAATTGGTCTTATTGATTCCATATTTAAATTGTTTTTACGCCTCAATTGATTTTAACTTAACCAGATAATTTTATCAAACCGTAAAATCACCGGATTAAAATTTCTTATATATCACAAAAATTTTATTATCTCAATAATCTAAAATGTCTTTTTTGTCGCTTATAATCTATCGACTTTAACTTTTTTTTATTAAATAATATTTTCAGAATGATTTCTTGCCCACTGTGTTATAAGAAAAACTCCTCTTCTTTTTATAAAATTGATCGTTTTCATTATTTTTTCTGTCAAATTTGCCAGTCTCTTTTTCTCTATCCGCTGCCTAAAGAAGAAGAATTAATATCATTTTACAAAAAAAAATACCGGCAGGAAGTGGCTTGTCAAAATCAAAAAAGGCTTTACCAAAGGGCAGAAATTATTTTGAAAAAACTTAAAAAATTAAATCCGTCGGGAACAACGCTTTTGGATATCGGCTCTGGTTATGGTTTTTTTCTTGATCAAGCGAAAAAATTCGGTTTAAAAACTTTAGGAGTTGAGCCGTCAAATTATTTGGCAGAATGTGCCAAAAAAAAATTCGCTCTTAATATCGTCAACCTTGATTTTGAAACTTATTTTGCAAAAAACCCAAATCAAAAATTTGATTTTATTACTTTAATTCACGTCATCGAACATTTGATAAACCCGAAAAAAATTTTAGAAAAAATCAGCCGACTACTAAAACCAAATGGCATCTTATACATCGAAACACCAAATTTAGATAGTCATCTGTTTTGGAGAGAAAAAAAAGACTATATTTTTCTTACTCCTCCTGATCATGTATATATATTTTCGCGTCGTTTTTTTGAGCAAAATAATTTCAAAAAAAAGCTTAAATTAATTTCCTTAAGTACCTATAGTTATTCGGAACATTTTATGGGAGTAATAAAAAGAGTAATTTTTAACCGGCCGATGATTAATAATGAAAAAAAATTTTGTCCAACTAAGAGTAATCAATCTTCTCCAAATCAGTTAACTAAAAAAATTAAATTTTATTTTTTTGATTCTTTTTTAGCCAAATTGTTTTATCCAATTTTAAATATCGGTAATAAAGGAAGCATATTAGAAGTTTATTATCAAAAAGTCCCTTTTTAAATTTGAGAAAAATTTTTATAATTCCAAGCGAAAACTACTTTTTTGTTAAGCCGCTTCTAATTATAAAAATCCGTCATTAATTAATACCCATTAATTATGAAAAAAATCATTATTGCTTTTTTTTTATTACTTGTTAATTTGTTTTTGTTTAAAAAAACTATTTTTGCTGAATGGATTAAATACCCAACGCCGGTGATAAGTTTTACTTTAAATAGTTGGGACAGCTTAAATGTCAGTTCACCTTCGGTAATTTGTGAAAATAATATCTGTCGTCTATGGTATGGTGGTGAATCAAAAATTGATGAAAGCAAAATTGGTATGGCTGAATCTAGCGATGGTCTTCGCTGGCAAAAATTTCCCGCCAACCCTTTAATTTTGCCATCAACGATTGATGGAATTAAAGAATTAGGAGTCGGCGAACCTTCGGTGGTTCATAATGATAAATATCGATTATGGTATACGAGCATCGCCACCAATGGCATCTATCGAATCGGTTACGCCGAATCTGTCGATGGAATTAATTGGGTCAAATATAATCATTTTGTTTTGACCGGTGAAAAAAACTGGGAAGCCAAAGGGGTCAGTCATCCTTTTGTCATCTGGGAAAATGGAGTTTATTATATGTGGTATGCTGGCTGGGGTTACGGCTCGCCTTTTCAGATGGGTTATGCCTTTTCTTATGATGGGATAACCTGGGAAAAATACGCTCAAAACCCTTTGAGTCTTCCTAATTTAGGCCATATTGGGGCACCTTCGGTCATAAAAATCGATAATTTATACCATCTTTTTTATCATACAGGAGACTCTATTCCAACCGCAATTTATCGTGTTGTATCTGAAGATAAAATTAATTGGCACTGTTATGAACCCTCTTGTCTAGTGATAAAAAATTCTTCTGCCGGTTTTGACTCAAAGATGATCGCCAGAGAAGAAATTTTTTTTTATCTCAATAAATTATTTTTGTTGTATGGAGGATACAATGGCTCTAACTGGCAGATTGGGCTCGCCTCCCCCGAGCCTTTGCCAGAAAAAAATAATCCTCTAATTATTATTCCTGGATTTATGGCCTCTTGGAATAAGGAAGCGATTCTTCATCAGCAACCGACAAATTTTAGCCAGTGGACAATCCTTCCCTTCGTCAAAGAATATAATGGTTTAATTCAAACTTTAAAAAATTTAAATTATCAAGAAAATATTGATTTTTTTACTTTCCCTTACGACTGGAGAAAATCTGTTGAACAATCAGCCGATGATTTAAAACTTTTTATTGAACAAAAATCAGTTCTTAATAATAAATTTTATTTAATTGGTCACTCTCTAGGTGGTTTAGTGGCAAGAATTTATGCCCAAAAGTATGGATTAGATCGGATAGAAAAAATTATTTCTCTTGGATCACCCCATCAGGGAACTGCTCAAGTATATGAAGCGCTGGAGTCTGGTGATGTTAAACAAGAAAATAATTTTCTTTGGTTGGCTTCCAAAATCATATTAATGTTAAATAAAGACGGCTTTCAAACCGATAAACAAACCTTAGAAAGATCATTCCCGGTTTTAAAAGACCTTTTTCCTATTTATAATTTTCTTTTTGAAACAAATAACTCCCCAAAAGATATTAATGACTTGACTATAAAAAATGACTTATTTTTAAATTATAAAAATAGTTTTCCGACGATTTTCCCTTCTTTTTATAGTTTTGTTGGTCAAAAAGGGCAAACTCTTTCTGGTTATTTAGTCGATCAACCGACCCCCTTTGAACAAATCCTCAACCTTTATCCTGATGGTAAGCCAATCTCTTCATTGTATATGATTGGTGATTTATCGGTTACCACCCAAAGCGCGGCGATTAATAATAATGATATATTTTTTAATTTAGATCACGGTGAACTGATTTATAAATCAGCCGGGATCAAAAAAATTCTAGAAACCTTATTGATTAATTATCAAAATAGTCAGATTTCAGAAGGTGAAAAAACTTCGATTCAGCCGTCATTAATATTTTTTATTCTCTCACCCGCCACAATGGAATTGAATTATCAAGATAAAGTTTATCTTGAATATCAAGGAATGATTTGGTTAAGCGATTTTTCTTCGGGACCATATTGGTTAAAAGTTAAAGGCCAAGAACCAGGAAAATATACTATTGTTATTTTTCAAATTAATCAAAGCCAAACTGAATGGTCAACTATAAATGGGGTGATTAATTCAAATTCTCCCCAATCACAAATAGATAATTATTATTTTTATCTTAATCCCAATCAATTGGAACCGCCCCAGCTTGCTTTGGAAAATTTATTTACAGACCTAATCAATTATTTATCCGATCTTAATCAAAATGATAATAACCATCTTTTTTTAAAGTTAATCACCGATTTAAAAGAAACCCAAAACATCTATAAAGATAACCAATTAATGGCTAAATTTTTATTTTTCCGAATTGACAATGATCTTTTGAAGCTTTTTCATGATAGTTATAGTCTTTCTCCTAATAAAATTATTACCGCCTTTGATAAATTGGAAAATTTATACGGCCGGGTAATTAACTTAAATTTATCTAAATCAGAGAAAGAAAAATTACTAAATGATTATAGTCGGCTCCAAAAAAAATGGCAAAGAGAAAAAGAAAAAATTTTAAAAAATAAAAAAACCCCATCTAGAATTAATTTAGGTTTAATTGAGATTATAGAAAAGAGGGTTTTGACAATCAAAGATTTCATCGATAAACAGAATTTTAAAACGGCGGAAATTTATCTTATTTCTTTATCCGGGTTAATAAAAGAAATATTATAAAAATAAAATTACAAAAAGGTGGCCGTTGAGGGAATTGAACCCCCGACCTTTGCAATGTGAATGCAACGCTCTAGCCAGCTGAGCTAAACGGCCAATTTTTTTCTTATCTAAATTATACTAAAAAACCCTTGCGTTTTTAATGCCATTGCCTTAAAATGATTTTTTATGACGATAATTAAGGGAATAATTGAGTTTATAATGGATATTTTAGAAACAATTGTTTTTATTGGTTCTCTTTTTATCGTCACTTACCTTTTTATCATGCAGCCTAACCAAGTAAAAGGCGCCTCGATGGAGCCAACTTTTCAATCAGATGATTATATTTTTACCAGCAAAGTAACTTATAAATTTAGATCTTTTGAAAGAGGCGATGTGGTTGTTTTCCGGTCGCCGAAGAATCCTGATATCGAATACATAAAAAGGGTTATTGGTTTACCGGGTGATATGATTCTTATTCAAAATTCAAATGTTTATGTCAACGGAGTTCTTCTTGAAGAAAATTATATTTCAGCCAAAACTAACTTGTGGGATGGTGGCTTTACTAAAGAAGGCGTCTCTTATATTGTCCCGGAAGACGAGATTTATGTTTTAGGCGACAATCGTCCACGATCTTCTGATTCTAGAGAATTTGGTCCAATCCCAATTTCGTCAATTGTCGGTCAAGTTTTTTATCGTTATTTCCCTCCTAATAAAATGGGTTTTATTAAAAATCCTTTGCCACCCAAATTAAGAAAAAAATTTTCTTGGCGACCATCAAGGTTGGTTTTCAAGTTTAATTTTTTCTACTAGTTTTCTTAACGCCGTGGTGGTCTTTGTCAAACTACCTTTAATTTCAATAATCAATTTACTTTTAATTCTTGTTTGAATAATTTTAATTGAGATATTCTCCAAATCATCTTTGATTTTTCTTATCAAATTGTCCCGCTCCTTCAAAGAAAGATACTCACCGGTTGTTTTAACACCATAAAGTACTTCACGAACCAATTCTTCGGTTTGGCTTACTGTCAAATTATTTTTTAAAATTTTTTCATAAATTTCAGTAATTTTTTTTTCATCTTTTAATCTGGAAATGACAAAAAGATGGCTTAAAGAAATCAAGTTTGAATAATATCCATCAATTACCATCACCGGTAATTGATTTAATCTTAAAATATGACAAAGATATGCTGGTTTTATTTGAAGATATTCGCTTATTTTTTTCAGAGGAATTTGTTTTTCTTTTTGAAGAAATCTAATTAATTTAGCCTTATTGAAGATATCTGTTTCTTTTTTTATCTGTTCTAGGAGATTGGTTACCTGACTATCCATACCCAAATTTTAACAAAAAAACTGCTTTTACTTAACTAAAACATATTTTTTGCCATATTTTTGGGTAAAATGGACAATCCCCTGTTTTAAGGCAATGATGGTAAAATCTCTAGATAATTTCGTCCCTTCACCGGCTTGAAAACGCGTCCCTTTTTGGCGAACAATCACATAGCCGGGAGAAACCTTTTGACCACCATAAATTTTTACCCCCAACCTTTTTGATCGAGAGTCACGATTACCGGAAACAGCTTTTTGAGCTTTTGTGTGTGCCATATTTTTTTAAAAATTACAATTTATTTATCTTGATTTTAGTTAATTGCGGTCGAAACCCCTTAACTTTTCTATAGCGAACTTTGGCTTTAAATCTTGCCACTCTAATTTTTTCTCCCTTTGCTTGTTCAATAATTACTGCCTCGGTTTGGGTTTGCAATCGCGGCTGGCCAATCGCCACCTCTTTTTCTTCCTCAAAAATTGCCAAAGTCTCTAGTTTGATTTGGTCGTTTTTTTTCCCTTCAATTCGATCAACATATATCTCATCACCTTCTTTGACTAAATACTGTTTTCCGCCGGTTTTTATTACTGCTAATTTTGCCATATCTTAAAATTATATAAGAAAAAAAGCTAAAATCAACTCAAGGTAATAAAGCAAAACCGATCATAAGAGAAGTAAATGCCGAACCGCCATAAGAAATAAATGGTAAAGCAACACCAGCTACCGGCATCAATCCCAAATTCATCCCAATATTAATAAATACTTGATAAATTAAATAACCAAATATTCCCAAATTAAATAAAAAATTATATATTCCTTCTTTAGATTTTTGATAATAATATTTAATTATTTTTTTAATTAATTTTACCGCCATAATAAAATATAGAAAAATCACTAAAAAACCACCAAAAAAACCAAACTGCTCAACTAAAGAGGCAAAAGCAAAGTCTGTTTGATTTTCTGGCAAAAACAAAAGTTGAGATTGCGTCCCTTTTCCTAATCCACGGCCAAAAAAACGACCTGAACCAATGGTAATAACTGCTTGGGTCATATTATAGGCTGTCCCTTGACTATCCACTTCTGGCGAAAAAAAACTAATAATTCTTTCTTTTTGATAGCTCTTCAAAGAAAGCCAACCGACAGGAAGACTGATTATGATTGCTGAAAAAAGACAAAATAAATATTTTTTTGGTATGCCCGAAAAAATAAGCAAAGTTAAATAGATTAATGAAACAATTATTGCATTACCTAAATCGGGCTGTTTAAAAATAGCAAAAGTCGGTAAGATAAAATAAAAAAAAGATTGAATAAAAATTTTAAGGTCATTAACTTTTTTGTCGACTTTAGAAAAAAAATCAGCCAAAAAAATTATAAAAAAAACTTTAAAAAATTCAGAACTTTGGAAATTAGTAAAATATAAATTAATCCATCTTTTTGAACCTTTAACGCTAATACCAATAAAAAAAGTCAGCAAGATCAGACCAACAAAAAACCAATAAAAAAAAAGACTATTATTTTTAAAAAAACGATAACCAATTTTTTTAATGATAAAAAAAACAATAAAACCCAAAACAAAATTAAAAAGCTGATTAATAGCGCTTGTTTGGTTAATACCTAAAAGATTAAAAAAACCAAAAGTAATTAAAAAAAAAGTCGGCAAAAGAAGACTGGTCATAAAGTATTAATTAATCTATTTTTAATTCTTTGCCAAAGTTAATTTTTTTTGCTAAAACTTTTTTTTGAAAATGAGTAACCAATTCGGCGTATTCGTAGGGAACAGTTAAATTAATTGTCTGGTGAGGTTTAATCCCTTTATTCTTTCTCATAATCTGGATTTGTCGTATCAATTCCCTAATTTGACCTTCGATAATTAATTCTTTAGTTAAATTAGTATCGTAATTTAAATTTATTTCTTCCTTTTTATTAACTTTAAAAGTAATTTTTTTGACATTTAATTCATCGATAATTAATTTTTTATAATCCGGTAGATTTTTTGCCAACAAAAATCTAATTTTTTGGGGCAAACTAATAATGACTTCCTTTAATGGCTGTCTGACTTTTATTTTTTCTTCTTTTCTTTTTCGGTGACCAATCTCAACAATTTCTCTAACTAAATTCATGTCAGTGAAAAGCCGTGGATTAATTTTTATTTGATTTAAATCGGGCCATTTTGTCAAATGAACCGATTCCTCACCGGTCAGGTTGGTATAAATTTCTTCGCTTATAAAAGGTAAAAAAGGAGAAATTACAATTGAAAGGTTAACTAAAATAAAATATAAAGTTTGATAAAAAATTTTTTTATCTTGGTTGTCTTTTGAATTTACCCAAACACGGTTACGGCACCGCCTTATATACCATAAGGAAAGATCTTTGACAAAATTTTCTATTTCCCATGAAGCGTCTTTGGCATTAAACTTTATTAATTGATCTTTAATATAATTAATCAACCAACATAAACGTTGGATAATCCACTGATCCAAGGTGTTTCCTTGTTTTATAAAATTAATTTTTAATTGATTGGGTTTTATCTCAATTTTGTCTAAATTAGCATAATCGACAAAAAATTTATAGACATTCCAAAGCATTAAATAAAACTGTCTTCTAACTTCATCGGCTTTTTTAAAACCAAAAAGAAGATTTTCTGTCGGATTTTGCCTGGCGTACATCCAACGCATCACATCAACTCCGATTTTTTCTGCTCCGGTATTAAATTCAATGGCGTTCCCCCAACTTTTATGCATTGGTCTTCCATCTTCACCTAAAAGTGTAGCAAAGCCCAAAACAGTCTTGAAAGGATTAGTATTTTCTAAAACCGTTGATTCAGCAATCATCGCATAAAACCAGTTTTTGAATTGACCGGGAAAAGATTCGGTAATAAAATCAGCCGGAAACCATTTTTTCCACTCTAACTTATTTTTAAGATAAAGAGGCGGACCTTGATTATCTTTGGTAATTGTAGAAAAAGGAACGATGCCAGCGTCCAACCAAGGGTTTCCCACATCATCAATCCTTTTTACCAAAGCATGGCATTTTTGACATTTAATCAGTACTTCATCAATATATGGTTTATGAGGTGAATGACCTTCAAATTCCTGCCAATTTTTTACCGCTCTTTCTCTCAACTCTTCCTTTGATCCGATAACATCGATAAATCCGCATTTCTTGCATTCATAAATCGGTAAGGCCAGTCCCCAATAACGATTCTTCTTACTGATTAACCAGTCACTCATATTTTTTAACCAATCAAGTTCTCTTTCAAGACCAAATTTCGGTAACCAGTGGATTTTTTTCGCGACTTCAATCATTCTTTGGCGAAGAGTTTTATTATCTTTTTTTTTATTTTTTTGATTATTTTTGGCCGGTAAATCCATAGCTATATACCATTCATCAGCCACTTTCCAAACTAATTCGGTTTTACAACGCCAACAAGCAGGATAACGATGTTTATATTGGTGAATTTCAAAAACCCAATTTTCTTTATATTTTTTTTCTCTTTCTAATAAATAATCTAAAATAATCCGCGGATTTTTTTTCGCATTCTTTCCTGCTAAAAAGCCCATTTGTGGCAAATAATCAGCGTTATCGGCAATAACGGGAATCATCGGCAAATGATATTTTTTTCCTAATTTAAAATCTTCGGCACCAGCGCTAACAGCCGTGTGAACAAGACCAGTTCCTTCAGTTAAAGAAATAGGTAAAATGTTTTCATCGGTGCTAATAATCGTATGAAAAGTTTTTGGATTTTCTTCAGCGACTTTTTTAACGGCGGGAATATCGTCAAAAGGACCGCGATATTTTAAGCCGATTAATTTTTCGCCCTTAACTGTTTTGATGATTTTTTTATATTTTTTTCTGAAAACTTGATCAATCATTGATTTAGCTATCCAAAAACGATCGCCAGTCATTCCCTCTACTAAAGAATAATCATAATTTTTATCAATGGCGATGACGATGTTGGCCGGAATTGTCCATGGAGTAGTTGTCCAAACTAGTAGATATTCGTTTTTTCGATCTAATAAAGGTAATTCGAAATAAATTGATTCATGAACTACTTCTTTATAATCCTCTGTTAAAATTTCATGTTGGGAAATAGCGGTCTGGCAACGAGGACACCAAGGAACTGATTCGCGACCTTTATATAACCAACCATACTGGTAACATTTTTTTAAAAAATACCAAATCATATAATTATTTTCATCACTCATCGTAAAATAAGAATGTGGCCAATCCATAAAATAGCCTAATCTCTTTGACTGGTCAGTTTGAATAGCGGAGTATTTATAAACCCTTGCCTTACAAAGTTGAACAAATTTAGCAATCGAGGCCTTTTTGTTGCCGGGAACTAAATTTTCAATTTCTTTTTTGGATTTCAAGCCTAATTCTTTTTCCACTTCCACTTCGACCCATAATCCTTGGCAGTCAAAACCATTTTGAAATCTCTGCCGATAACCTAATAAATTAAAAAATTTTTGCCATAAATCTTTATAAGTCCTTCCCCAGCCGTGATGAACTCCCATCGGATTATTGGCAGTAATTGGTCCATCAATAAAAGAAAATCGTTTCTTGGCGTTGGCGTTTTTTTTCAAATATTTATCAACAATTCCTTTTTTATACCAATATTTGATCCAACTTTTCTCCATTTGGGCAAAATTTTTTTTCTCTTCTACTGTTTTATACATATTTTTTTTAAAAATCTTACTTGTTGATTATAATAAAACCTTAATCTTTTGACAAGATTAAAGAAAAGACAAGTCAACTGCGTTTATCTAAGTCTCTCACACCAGTATTTTCGATATATGTCTTGCCGGCGTTGGTTGACATCGGGGTCAAGCGAAGGTTGGGAAATTGTTTAAATTAAAATTTTTTTTATTTTTTTCTTAGGAAAGCGGGAATATCAAATTCTGACTCTTCTTCCAAAAATTCTTCCTCATCAAGAGAAAGATCTTCTTTTTCGCTTTGATCGTTTTCTAATTGCTCAACCGTCGGGTTCTCTTCGATTGATTTTTTGAAATTAAAAACTTTTAAACGCTTATCATCAAATTTGGTGGCAATAATGGTTATTTTTAACTGATCCATCATTTTATCATCAATTACCGCCCCAAAAATTATGTCGGCGTCAGGATCAGCTGATTTAGCAATAATATTAGCCGCTTCATCGATCTCATTCATGGTTAAATCTGGACCGCCAACGACATTAAAAAGTACTCCTCTTGCCCCTTCGATAGAAATATCAAGTAATGGTGAAGAAATTGCCTGCTTAATTGCCGCCATAGCCCTCTTCTCACCACTACCAACTCCAATTCCCATCAAAGCAGTTCCCGCATTACTCATAATACTTTTAACATCGGCAAAATCAACATTAATTAATCCTGGTGTAACAATTAATTCGGCAATCCCCCTTACTCCATGATAAAGGACGGAATCGATTTTTTTGAAAGCCTCTAAAATAGGGGTTTTTTTATCAACTACCTGAAGGATTCTTTGATTAGGGACAACAATCAAAGTGTCAACTTTTTCTTTTAAATGATTAATTCCCTCTTCAGCAGTAATTTTTCTTTTTGTTCCTTCAAAATCAAAAGGTTTGGTTACGACAGCGACGGTGAGGGCGCCCGTTTCTCTAGCAATCTCAGCAATAATTGGAGAAGCGCCCGTACCAGTACCTCCGCCTTCACCACAAGTAATAAATACCATGTCCGCTCCAGATAACTCTTCTTTAATTCTTTCCTTAGATTCTTCAGCTGCTTGCCGACCGATTTCCGGGTCGCCACCCGAACCTAATCCTCTTGTCAAATTCTCACCGATTTGAATTTTAATAGCCGATTTATTATTTAAAAGAGCTTGGGCATCGGTATTGACAGCAATAAACTCAACACCCGTAATCCCTCCGTCAGCAATCATTGAATTCAAAGCATTACCGCCACCACCTCCCACTCCAACTACTTTTATTTTTGCCGCCTGACCAGCTTTGGGTTTAATTAACATTTTTTAAGGAATAAATTGTTTTAATAAATTTTTTAATTTGGTGGTTATTTCATTAAAAGAAAAATCTTTAAAGATTCTGTTAAAATTTTTGTTTCTAAAATCTTCATCTATTATATTTTTTTCTCCATATAAAATCAATCCAACTATGGTAGCAAATTGAGGCTCAAGAATTTCATCGATTAGTCCACCAACGCCGGTAGGCAAACCTAATCTTATTGGTAAACCAACTACTCGTTTGCCAGTTTCTAAAATCCCAACCGTCAAAGAACCACCACCGGTAATCACCAAACCCGAAGGAATATTGTTTCCAAAGCCGCTTTTTTCTATTTCTTCAAAAATTAGTTTATATATTTCTTCCAAACGTGGCTTTATTATTCCATCAACTAACGTTTTAATTGATACATCGGTTAAATTCTCGACTAAGTTTAATTGAGAAAGATTAATCTGATCAGTTTTTTTGCGATTTTTTTGATTAAAGGCTTGACTAAGAAAGATTTTAATTTTTTCGGCTGATTCGAGGGAGACTCTTAAACCAACAGCAATATCATTAGTAATGTGACGGGCGCCAATTGGGATTGAGGAAGAATAAGCTAAAGCTCCTTCAACATATAAAGCAAAATCAATTTTACCTCCACCAATATCAACGACTGCTACTCCCAATTCTTTTTCGGTGTTAGTCAGCGTAGCTTCGGCAGAAGCTAGGCCAGAAAAAACAAAACCTAAATTCTCAATTCCCAAATATTC
>JARYMT010000005.1 GCA_029906985.1 Microgenomates group bacterium
AGGAAAACGTTGCCGAGCCGCCAAAATAGTGGCTTTTACCTCTTCGGGATGATGGCCGTAGTCATCAAATAAATATATCCCTTGGTAAAAAAAGACTTTTTCAAATCTTCTTTTTGCGCCAAGAAAATTTTTTACTGCTTTTTTAATTTTTTCTAAAGAAAAACCCAATTGCCATAATTGAATAATTACCGCCGCCGCATTGCTAACATTTTGTTTACCAAAAAGAGAAATTTTAAATCGATCGGAAAAATCTTTTCCTTTGAGATCAAAAATTGTTCCATCGGCAATAGTTCGAACGCTTTCTATAATAAAATCGGCTTCCTTTGAATATCCATAGCTAGTTTTTTTGCTGTTTTTTATGTTTAGAAAACACTGAAAAGAATATTGATTATCAATATTGATTATTAAAGGTAGGTTATTGAAAAAATTAGTAAATGTTTTTATTATCTGGTTTACATTACGATAAACATCTGGATGATCAAAATCGATATTAGTACAAATAATTCTCTTTGGTTTAAGATAATAGAATTTTGGCGTTTTGTCCCGTGGAGGATCAAGAGCATATTCATCTGCTTCAGCAATAAAAAAATCCCTTTTTTTAAAATCGCCCCCAAAAAATTGATGAAAACTTGGCGCTCCTACCAAATAGCTTGGCTTCATTTGTAATTGAATTAAAGAGTAGGCTAGCCATGCAGCGGTTGTTGTTTTGCCATGACTACCGCAAACAGCGATACGATTTTTAAACAAAGACATTATTTCGCCTAAAATCTCTGCCTGATGAACTACATTAATTTTTCTTTTTAAAGCCTCCTTAACTTGTGGGTTCTCTTTCCCACCGTTGGCGGCTGAATATATCACTAAATCAGTATTTTTTGGTAAAAGTTTTTTTTGAAAATTTAAAAAATAGGGCAGGTTGTTTTTTTTTAAAACCGGTTCGGTAATAAATTCTTCAGCGACATCGGATCCTGTCACATTTTTCCCCATTTTTTTTAAAATCAAAGCCATATTGGCCATGGCGACCCCTTTTATACCAACAATAAAAATATTTTTTGCTTGGGATAACATCATAGATAATTATATCAGGATTTTATCCGATTATTTCAATAAAACTAAACATTTCTCCGTATTTTTTTGATTTAATTTCACGACGATATGAAAAAAACATTTTTTTATTGCAAGCAGTACAAAAAGGGAAAAAATCAATATTTCTTTTATCAATCCCATAATCAACTAAAAAAAGATAATTAAGTAATAAAAGATTTAAATAAATTTTTCCCCCTCGACTGGAAAAAATTTTATCGGCATAACCATTGTATTCGGATAAAAAAGTATAATACCGATCATAATCGATATTGTAACAACAAGAGCCAATCGCCGGTCCAAGAGCAATAATGATATTTTTTTTACTGGCTCCATGTTTAATCATTTCATCGATCATTTTTATCGGGAGTTTTTTTAAAGATCCCCGCCAACCTTGATGAGAAATACCAATTAAATTAGCGGTTTTATCAACAAAAATCATCGGAAGGCAATCAGCTGTTCTCACAGTAAGAACGCTTAACCGATCGCCTGTAATTACTCCGTCGGTATCTTCAATTTTTTTTAGAAGAAAGTTTAATTCATTGTCTTCAGCAAGGTTAGTCAAAAGATCGGCTGAACCAGTTTTGACATAATATTCAACATTAGCAGAATGTATTTGTCCTAAAGTAATTAATTTATTTAATTTAATTTTATGACGATTAAAGAAATTAAAAATATTGACAATATTCCTCGCATCGCCATTATGTCTTGTGGAAAAACCGGAAAAAAAATATCCATCATTGATTTTTGTCGAATAATAGATTTTTAATTTATTATTAAAAATAATCATATTTTTATTAAAAGTGATAAGGAACTAAGTGTTTAAATTGATTTTTTCGGCAGCGAGAAATAATTTTTTCTGCATTTTTAAATCCTTTTTGTAAAATTTTTCTTAATGATTGTTTTTTTTCAAAATATAAATACATAACTTGATCGGCCTCCTGATAATTAAAACCCAATTCTTTTTCGTCGGTTTGGTTTGGCCAAAGACCAGCTGAAGGCTCTTTTTTTATAATTGATTGGGGCACTTTTAAAAAATGGGCTAATTGATAAATCTGGGTTTTGTATAAATGACGAATGATTTCTAAATCTGAAGCTTGATCTCCATAACGAGTAAAATAACCTAAAAGAAATTCTGATTTATTTTCTGTCCCGCAAACCAACGCTTGATTTTTTTTAGCTAAATCGAACAAAATAATCATTCGTATTCTCGCCATAATATTTCCCAATCGCAATTGGTCAATCTCTTGATTAGTCTTTAAATTGAGTTGCTTTTTAAAAAAATCACTGATAGGTTTAATTGTATATAGATGTCGATTTTTTGCCGGAATTTTTATTCGGTCTAGTAAATCTTCAATAATTTCATTTTCTTGGTTTGGTTGATAAGGCATTTGTAAAGTTAATATGTCGTCTGCCGGAACAGTACGCCACAAAATAAATAACGATGTTGTTGAGTCTATTCCCCCAGACAGACCAATAATGATTTTTTTCATTTTTGTTTTTTTTATTATTTTCTTGATAAATTGACTGATTTTTAAAAATTCTTTTTGGGGATCAATAATTAAATTTTCCATATAATTTATTGGTATAATTTTTTCTTTTTTATGTAAAATTCAACTTTTTCAGGGACAAAATATTTAATTTCCTGACCTTTTTTGATTCTTTCCCGAATCATACTTGAAGAAATATTGGAAACAATCATTTTTTGATTGAAAAAAGGAAGAAAATTAGTGTATGCTTTCTTACCAAAAAATTTTTTTAATTCGTCAATTATTTCTTTTGGTTTAATAATATCTCTAGGAAAAACAATAAAATTATATTTTTTAACCAATTCTTGATAATTTCTCCATTTTTTAAATTCTTTTATCTGCTCTGAACCAATAATCCAGTAAAAATGATGTTGGGAGTATTTTTTAGAAATTGTTTCAAGTGTATCAATCGTATAACTTATTTTACGACGCCGAATTTCAAAAAGAGAAACTTTAATGTTTTTGTTTTCAAGCATTTTAACCATTTTGAGTCGATCTTTTGCCGGAGCAAGTTTTTTACCCAAAGGGTGAATAAAACAAGGCATCAACCAAACTTCTTCGATACCATTAAAACCAATTATTTGTTCGGCTACTAATAAGTGGCCAAAATGAGGTGGATTAAAGCTTCCTCCTAATATGGCAATTTTCATTTGGCTAAAATATTTTTAATGACTTTTATTTCATCCCAAGGATATTCTTTTTTTCCTCGACAAAGACTTTTTTCATGGGCTTTGCCCGTACAAACAACAATATCGTTTTTTTTGGCTAAAGACAATGCTTTTTCAATTGCTTTTTTTCGATCAATAATGATAAAAAATGTTTTATCGATTAAATTTTGCCAATTATGGGCTTCTTTAAAACCCGCTTTAATCAAGCCTTGAGCAATTTGACGGCTGATTAAATATGGATCTTCAGTCCGATAATCTTCTTCTGTCAGAATCACTAAATCAGCATATTTGGCGCTGGCTTGGCCCATTAATGGCCTTTTACTGGCGTCTCTTAATCCAGCCGAACCAAAAACATGAATAATTTTACCTTTATCGCAAAGAAAATTTTTTTTAATGACTTTGAGTGCCTTAGCGATAGCGTTTGGCGTATGAGCAAAATCAACAATTACCTTAAAAGAAGAGTCATAAACTAATTGTAATCTACCTATTGGCGCTGTAAAAGATTTAATTGCCGCTAAGATCTCTTTTTCTTTTATTCCAACCAAAATAGCCACTGAATAGGCAGCTAAAATATTTTCTTGATTAAAATCTCCTTTTAATTGAGTAATGATTTTTTTATTCCAAATAAAATCAGCTTTTTGCTTTGTACTGTAGGAATAAACTTTTTTATTTGATAAAAGCTTTTTTAATTTTTTATAAGATTGGTCATCTTTATTAATGATAGATATTTTTGATCTTAAAAGAAGTTTAGCTTTGGTTCTCAAATAGTTTTCATAATTTTTATGATAATCCAAGTGTTCATGAGTAATATTGGTAATGACTCCGATATAATAATTAATACCGAAATCTCGGTTCTGGTCTAAACCGTGGGAAGTAATCTCTAATACAAAATATTCATCACCATTGTCAACCGCTTGTCTTAATAATCTCTGGATTTGAAAAGGATTGGGGGTGGTTGTATGCAAACCGGTGTCTATCTGTTGATCAGCAACTTTTGCTTCGACGGTGGAAATCATCGAAACTTTTTTTCCACTTGATTTTAAAAGATGATATATCAAATGGGTTGTCGTAGTTTTACCATCAGTCCCAGTCACCCCGATAACTTTTAATTTTTTTGCCGGCCAACGATAAAAAAAATTAGCTAAAATTGCCTGGAAAAGATGATAGATATTTTTTAACCCTTGCATGTTTTTTTAAAATTAAACTAGGCTATTTATTGCTCTGGTGCTATATTATAGTATATTAATAGTTCGTTGGCGATATCGAAAAAAATCGGTGCCGCTGTCTCTGATCCCCAAGGAGATGTCTGCGGTTCTTTAAGCATAACTAAGGCAATAAATTTTGGATTTTCCGCCGGAGCAAAACCAATAAAAGAAGCGGTGGTTTTTGTTGGGTCATAATGACCTTGGATGGGAATCTGCGCCGTTCCCGTTTTTCCACCAATTTTATAACCAGGCGGCTTAATCCAACTGGTTTCCCCATTTTCAATTGTGGAAACTAACATCTTTATCAAGATTTGGGAAGTTTTTTCACTTAAAATTTTTCTTTCAATTTTTGGTTTGATAATTTGTTCTTTTCCATCCGATAAAAGATGGCTGACCAAATATGGCCTATAAAGATAACCACCATTAATTACCGCCGCAAAAGCCCTTATCATTTGAATTGGAGTAACCGCAATCCCTTGACCAAAAGTCACTGTAGCAAAATCAATTGGGTACCAGTCTTTTTTGGGTTTTATAAAACCGGCCACCTCTCCTTGAAGATCAATCCCTGTCAATTGACCAAAACCAAATTTTTCCAAAGTCTCAAAAATTTTCTTCTCGCCTAATTTTTGTCCAATATATACCATTCCTACATTGGAAGATTTTTCTAATATTCTTGTCATTGAAATTTTCCCTTCATATTTATCATTCCAGGTTTTTATTGAGCTGTCTCCAATTTTAATTGGCCCCTCTTCATCGTAAAAATCATCAGGTTCAACTACTTTGTTGTCAATTGCCGCCGCCATAATTATCGGTTTAAAAATTGATCCAGGTTCATAAAGATTGGAAATCGCCGGGTTTTTAAAAAATTCCTCATTGAAAAGATAATACTGATCTAAATCAAAATCTGGTAAACAAACTAAGCCTAAAATTGCCATCGAATAAGGATCGGCGACAATTATACAACCTTGTTTGGCTTGATAACGCTCTATTCCCGCTAATAATTTTTTTTTGATAATATTTTGAACTGATTTATCGATGGTTAAGACCAAATCTCTTCCATCTTCTGGCTCGATTTTTTCTTGGGTGCCGACAAAAATCGGCCGATTATTCAAATCTCTTTCTGAATTTATCAAGCCAGGCAACCCTGACAAATCTTTATTATAAAAACCTTCAAGACCAAAGTAGCCGATATCCTCTCCTTTTTCATTTTTTCCGACAAATCCTAATAAATGGGCGGCTAGAGAGGCTTCTGGATAATATCTTTTTGATTGTTCTTCAAAACCAAGACCGGTAATTTTTTTATCAATAATCGACTCCTTTGTTTGGGGATTTATTCCTGATTTAATCACTACCCAGTCTTTTTTTTTGTCTAATTTAGCCTCAATAGATGCCGGATCAATATTAAATATCGAAGCTAATGTTAAAGCGGTCGTTTTTTCATCATTAATTTTTTTTGGTTCGGCATACAAAAGATAAGCAATTTGATTACCAACCAAAGGCTGATTGTTTCTATCATAGATTTTCCCCCTCTGGGGTAATATTTGTTTTGTTTTTAAATAATCATTGGGTGAAAAATGAGCGGTCAAAATTTGGATATAAAAGAGTTTAATCAAAATAAGAATAAAAATTATTGTGAAGAAAGCAAACAACAATTTGGTTTTAAACATAGATTAATGATTAAGAGCATATTTTATATTTTCTAAAAATAGTGGTTTAGCTTTAACAACAAAATTTAGTTCGGCTGCCATTGAAGCAGCATATTTTAAAGAACTAAGATCATAAACTTTTTTTTCTAATTCTTTATTTTCTAAAGAGTATTTAGAAATTTCAGTTTCATAATAGTTGATTTCGTTGCTTAATTTTATTCCACAAACAAAAATGTATATATTGGCAATAAATAATACAAAAAAAAGCAACCAAATAAAATAGTGATATTTTTTTTTCATTTTTTTTAATACTCAATAATTCTTAACTTCGCTGATCTTTCAAAATAATTTTTTGACTTTTCTGCGGCGAAAATTTTCTTAATTAACTTTAAATTGTTTTCCATTATAAATTTCTTCACTATTCTATCCTCCAAAGAGTGAAAACTAATAATTGCAATCCGACCCTTTTTTTTCAAAATTTTTAGTGCTCCTGACAAACCTCTTTTTAAGTTAATCAAATCCTGATTGACAGCTATTCTTAAGGCCTGCATCACTCTTCGGTACGTTGATAATTTTTGATTTCTCACCACTTGATTAATGATTTCTAATAATTGACCCACTTTTTCAATTTTTTTTAGACGACGGGCGAAAACAATAGCTTTAGCAATTGACCGAGAATTGAGTTCTTCAGAATATTTCGCAATAATTTCATATAATTTATCCTCGGACAAACTATTAATTAGGTCGGCGGCAGTTAAACTTATACTTGAATTTAGCCTCATATCTAATGGCTCGTCCTTTTTTTTAAAGGAAAAGCCCCGGCCAGATCGATTTATTTGCTCCATCGACAAACCTAAATCAAAAAGAACACCGTCTACCGGAAAAAAATGATTTTTTTTGGCAATCTCCTCAATTTCAGCAAAATTACCAACGACTAATTTATTATCTGTTAAACATTCTTTGTTGGTTAAAAGCCTGGTCACTTGCCAAGGATCTAAATCAATTCCTAAGACTTTTCCGCCTTGTTTAATTATTTCTTTAAAATGACCTCCCTCTCCCACAGTGGCATCAATGTATAAACCGCCAGGCTTTATCTTTAATCCTTCAATAACTTCTTTTAAAAGTACCGGCGTATGCATATTAAATTTGAAGCTAAAATTTATTAGCTTCAAAAATCAAAAAAACATGACTTTAAGCTCCTGATTGTTTAAGATATTTTTCCCATTTTTCCGGTGACCAAATTTCAAAATGATCACCAGTCCCAACAATGATTGCCTTATCTTTCAATCCAGCATAAATTAAAAGATGTCTTGGAATGACAAATCTACCTTGTTCATCAATATCCAAATAAACCGTTGACGAAAAAAGAAACCGCCTTTTATCAAGACCTTCTTTTTCTAACAGTGAAACTGATAATAAGCTTTTTGCTTTTTCTTCCCAATCTTCTTTATCATAACCACTCAAGCAAAAATCAAAACCTTTTGTTAGAATAAAAGTATTGCCTTTTAAAAGTTCCCTAAGTTTTTTAGGCAAAACAATTCGGCCCGGAGCAGAAAAGGAAACTAAATATTCACCAAAAAACACCATATATTACCATTTAAAACCATTTTGTTCTATTTGTCAATGGATAAATTTTTAATAAAAACTAAAAAACTGATGTTTTCTCAACAAGGAGGAATCTTTTCCTCTGCTCTAATTATGTCAATTATGATTATTGTCTCCCGTTTTTTTGGTTTTTTAAGATTGAGAGTCTTGTCTTCGTATTTTACAGCCAATGAATTAGATTTATATTTTGCTTCGTTTCGGATTCCAGATATCGTTTTTGAAATTTTAATTACCGGGGCTCTTACTTCAGCTTTTGTTCCAATTTATATTAAGTATCAAAATAATAAAAAAGATTTGTGGGTCAATATTTCTTCGATTATCAACTTATTAACCCTGATCCTTTTTATTTTTATTTTTATTATTTTTATTTTTTTAGATAAACTAGTTTTTTTAATGACTCCCGGCTACTCAGCAGAAAAATCAGCCACTATTGTTTATTACTCAAGGATTTTGCTTTTAGGTCAATTGCCTTTTTTGGTAATTGGTAATTTTTTAACCGCCATGGGGCAAGCTAATAAAAGCTTCTTGATTACTTCTTTGGCGCCAATTATTTATAATTTGGCAGTGATTTTTACAACAGTTTTATGGGCGGGAAAAATCCATCTTTTTGCCCCAATTTTAGGGATTGTTTTGGGAGCTTTTTTGTTTTTATTGATTCAGTTGCCTATTCCGTTTATTTTTAATTTTCAATATCTTTTTATTATTCGGATTACCGAAGGATTAAAGCATTTTTTCCGGATGGTTATTCCAAGAGTTTTTACTGTTTTGACTTCTCAAGTCGATGCCACTATTGATTTAACTTTAACCACCTTAATCAGCAACGGCTCTTACACAATATTTTATTTAGCTCAACATCTGCAACTTTTACCTATATCGGTAATTGGCATCTCTTTTGGTCAAGCTTCTCTTCCTTATTTATCAGAAATATACCAAAATAAAAAAATTGATCAGTTAAAAAACTTAATTATTGACTCAATTTTAAATCTTTTCTTTTTAACAATTCCAATTGCCAGTTTTTTTATTTTTTCCCGAACTCCATTGGTCCGACTTTTTTTCGGTGGTCAAAAATTTGATTGGCAAGCGACCGTGCTCACTGCCTATACTATTTCTTGTTTTGCTATATCGATTCCTTTCCACTCGATTTATTATTTTCTAACTCGTTGTT
Source organism: Microgenomates group bacterium (assembly GCA_029906985.1). GTDB lineage: Bacteria > Patescibacteriota > Microgenomatia > UBA1406 > GWC2-37-13 > JARYMT01. The sequence goes on from JARYMT010000005.1 coordinate 8,899, forward strand.
TTTATGCCCTTTTGGATAGTCGAACGCCTTTTTATATCAGTCTTATTTCAATCGCAATTAACACTTTTTTTAGTCTAATCTTTATTCTATTTTTTAAGCTACCGGTATGGTCATTAGCCTTATCTTTTTCGATAGCGATTTCCTTTAGTGTTATTTCTTTGTTTTATATTCTTTCCCGGCGATTAATCAATCTTAATTTTTCTTTTTTGATAAAAGAAACTACAAAAATCGTTATAATTACCATCATTGCTTCTTTAATTAGTTATTTTTCTATTAAAATTCTTGACGGCCTGATTTTTGATACTTCCCGGACAATTAATGTTTTTTTTCTTTTATCAACTGTCGCCATAATTTATTTATTTGTTTATTTATTTTTAGCTTGGTTAATAAATATCAAAGAACTTTATTTAATTAGTAAACTATTAATAAAGACAAAAGAATATAAAAATAAAATATTAGCCATTTATTCGACTTATGATTGATAAAAACTCATCTCATATTGAAGCTATTAAAGCCATTCAAAAAAAACTTTTAGGAAAAAAATTACATTATCAAGAAATATATAACTTAATGGATGAAATCGCTAACCGGCGGTTAAGCGATGTTTTAACCACTTATTTTGTTGCCGCTTCTTTTAAAGAAGGTTTTTCTATTGATGAACTTTACTATTTGACCAAAGCCATGGTAGAAACCGGTACACAACTTCGATTTAAAGGAATTGTAGCAGACAAGCATTCAACCGGTGGCGTCGCCGGAACTCGAACAACAATGATTGTTGTTCCTATTGTCGCAGCCGCTGGTTTTAAAATCCCCAAAACTTCCTCCCGGGCAATTACTTCTCCAGCAGGGACCGCTGACGTGATGGAAGTGCTTGCTAAAGTAACTTTTACTCCTTTGGAAATTGAAAAAATTGTTAATAAAATCGGCGGGTGCATTGTTTGGGGCGGACACTTAGGCATTGCTCCTGCTGATGATGTAATCATTCGGATCGAAGAACCTTTATCTTTTGAATCATTTGACAAGATTATTATTTCGATTATGGCTAAAAAAGTGGCGGTCTCAACCAATCATCTTGTCCTAGATATTCCAGTGGGGAAAACGATGAAAATTCGCCATTTTAGCGATGCAGAAAAAGTGGCTAATAAATTTGTTCTTCTTGGTAAAAAATTTGCCATGAAAATTGTCACCGATATTAATGAAACTCTTGAACCAGCCGGTCAAGGTGTTGGCCCAGTTTTGGAAGCAAAAGATGTTCTTTCAGTTTTGGAACAAAAAAAAGATCGACCATTAAAACTTGAAGCCAAAGCTCTTAGACTGGCCGGTAAGCTTTTAGACATTTGTTTTGCCGATGCTAAAATTAAAAAAAATGGTGAAGACGAAGCAAGATTAATTTTGCAACAAGGGAAAGCTTTAAAAAAATTTCGGGAAATTATCAAAGCCCAAAAAGGGGATGACCAGATTTCTACAGAAAGTTTACTAATTAAATCTCACAAACTAGAAATTAAATCAAAAACTTCTGGTAAAATTAAAGAAATTAATAATTTTAATCTAAATACAATTGCAAAGGTTTTGGGAGCTCCGGCCGATAAATTTGCCGGAGTGTATCTGGTAAAAAAACTTGATGAAAAAGTGGCGAAAAATGAGGAGTTGCTTTATTTTTATTCAAGTGATCGGTATCGTTTAAAAGAAGCGGAATTAACTTTTAAAAATTTTCCGATCTATGAAATCGAGTAAAAAAATATCCTTATTTCTTTTTTTATTTTCTATCTTAGTTATCTTTGCTTTTTTGGTTTACAAAGAAGGAACCCTGCCTGTTAATAAGCAAGATCAAACCGCCAAAATTTTTGTTATAAAAAAAGGTGAAAGTTTAACTTCAATTGTCAATAATCTTTCCCGAGAAGGATTAATTCGTAACAAAATTGTCTTTTACCTGATTGTGAAAAAAATGGGCATCGAAAAAAAAATTCAAGCAGGTGATTTTCGATTAAATCCGGCAATGAACGCATATCAAATTGCCAAAATTTTGACTCATGGTACTTTAGATGTTTGGGTAACGATTATCGAAGGATTAAGAAAAGAAGAAATTGCCACAATCATAGCTAAAAATCTTGATTTGCCGGAATTGGAATTTGTTAAATTAGCACCGGAGGGGTACCTTTTTCCTGATACATATCTGATCCCAAAAACAGCGACAATTGAAGCAGTAATAAAAATTTTAACTAATAATTTTAATAAAAAATATCAACCATTAAGGGAAAAAGCCAAAGCCAAAGGCTTTACCGATGATGAAATTGTTACACTAGCTTCATTGGTTGAAAAAGAAGCAAAATATGAAAAAGATCGTCTGAAAGTCGCCTCAATAATTTTGAAAAGATTAAAAAATAATTGGCCGCTCCAAATTGATGCGACGATCCAATATGCTCTTGGTTATCAAAGTGAGGAAAAAAGCTGGTGGAAGAAAAATTTAACTAAAGACGATTTAAAGATAGATTCACCTTACAATACTTATACCCATACCGGTTTACCGCCGGGACCAATCTGTAATCCTGGTTTAGCTTCAATTAAAGCCGCTGTTAATGCCGACGAAAATACTCCATATTGGTATTATCTTTCTGATAAAAAAGGAGGGATGCATTACGCCGTCACTTTAGAAGAACATAACAAAAATATTGCTACTTATCTTCATTAATATATTTTTAAAAAGAATCTTTATCGGTTTGGTTGTTAACATTCTCATTATTTACTCTTTTTAAAATTTCTCTTGGTTTTGAACCAGAAGCAGGACCAACATATCCAGCCGCCTCTAATTGATCAAGAATTCTGGCCGCTCGAGAATAGCCAATACTTAATCTTCTTTGTAAGTAAGAAGCAGAGGCTTTATTATCGCGCATTATCACTGCCAAAGCTTCATCAAATAAAGGATCTTTTTCGCCACCGTCGATCATCGTTTCACCTTTGGTAAAACCGATAGCAACATCTTGTTCAGTAATTTCTTCGGTATAATGAACTTCTGGCTGTTGCGTCCTTAAAAACTTTACCAATTGATTGACTTCTTTTTCGGTAATAAACGGTCCTTGAATTCGACGTGGTTTTGCCTGATCGGGGGGCAAATATAACATATCTCCTCTTCCTAAAAGTTTTTCCGCTCCCGGCATATCAATAATAACTCTAGAGTCAATCATCGATGCGACATTAAAAGCAATCCGGGTGGGAATATTCGCCTTCATTAAACCAGTAATCACCTCAACTGAGGGCCTTTGAGTGGCTAAAACTAAATGGATACCAGTCGCCCGAGACATTTGAGCAATTCTGGTAATGAGTTCTTCTGCTTCCGCCGGGGCAAAAGTCATCAAAGCTGCCAATTCGTCGATGATAAATACAATATAAGGCATTTTTTCTACTCCAGGAGTTTCATTATAGCCGGCCAAATTTCTTACACCAACGCCGACAAATTGTTTATATCTTTTTTCCATTTCATTGACTGTCCATTTTAGAGCCGAAATAATTTTTTTTGGTTCGACTACCACCGGTGTAAGTAAATGTGGAATGTCGTTATACAAAGTTAATTCCACTCTTTTTGGATCAACCAATATTAACCGTAAATCATCTGGTCTAGTACGAAAAAGAAAAGTGCAAATCCAGGAATTTAAAAGGACAGATTTTCCTGCGCCAGTTTGGCCAGCAATAAGGACATGAGGCATTTTATCGATTGAGGCGGCGTGAGGATTGCCAGAAACATCCAAACCTAAAGGAACCAACAATGGGTCAGAATTTTTGGTAAAAATTGGGTCAGATAATAATCTTTTTAAAGTAACAATTTCTGCTTTAATATTTGGTATTTCGATACCAACTAAAGATTTGCCTGGTATTGGCGCTTCGATCCTGACTTGGCCGGTAGGAGCAGCTAAAGCTAAAGCTAAATCGTTGCTTAAGGCGGTAATTTTTGATAAACGTGTCCCTTTGACAATGTCTATAGCGTATTGGGTGACCGTTGGACCCTGATTATATTCGACGACTTTAGCTCGGATTCCAAAACTGTCTAAGGTTTTTTCGATAATCGCCGCATTTTTATTGACATCTCCTCGATCAACTTTTTCTTGGGCATGATCGAAAAGCAAATTCAATGGTGGATAAACCCAGGTTGAAGAACTAGTTTTAGAAAAAGGTTTTATCAGAATTTCTTCATTGTCTAATTGCTTTATTGCTGGGATGGTCGCCAATTTTGGTTTTTTTTCTTCCGGCTTGATATCGGCAATAAATTCTTTTTCTTCTTCTTTTTTAATCGTTAACTTTTTCTTTTCTCGGCTAAAGAAATTTCGAAAAACATACTGTTTGAAAAAATTAATTATCATTTTGAATACTCTTATAACAAAAAGGATAAAAACATCAATTGATGTATCCAAAAATAAAATTAAACCAACAATAAATACCACTAATAAAATTATGACCGCTCCAAGAAAACTAAAATCATAGCTTAAATTTTCAAAAATCAAATTCCCCCACTGGCCTGATCGAAGTAGTCCTAAAAGAGATATAAAAATTAAAAGAATTCCTCCGCTGATATTAAATTTGACAAATTTTAATTTTTTTGTATTAAAAAAATGACCTGATAAAAGCATAATTATCAAGGGAAAAAATATCGCCAAACCGCCAAAATAGCTAATCAAAGAATTGTTAATTACCGATAGAAAACGACCTTCATTTGGCGAAGTGGAAATTAAATTAATAAATGAAAGCAAACAAATTACTCCCAACGCCAAAATAAAAAAACCCAAAATATTGGTGATAGTTCTTTTGTTTATTTTAATTTTCAAAAAAGGTAAACGAAAAATTGTTTTTCTCCGGGGCATATATCAATCATTTTATTAAAATTAAATTACAAATTCAAATAAAGAAATTTTATTAACACTTTACAGATTTAAAAATCAGCCGACTTTTTTTTAGACAAAATACCGTTTCAGCCGAGAAAATATATAAAAAATATCTTATAATATAATAATAAAAACTTATAAAGATAATATTTATGACAGAAAGAGGAGACCGCTCAAAAGAAAAACAAAAGGGATTAACTCTTCCCGCCATTGTTTTGGCGGCTTTGCTTGGATTATCTTCAATTTTAGGAAAATCTCAATTATCACAAGCTCAAATCCCTCAACCGCCTCCAATTATTGAATTATTAGGCCAACGAGAAGATATAGGCAGTTTGGAAACCGGACCAATAACCCCAATTGGACCAGAAACTTTAAATAAAGATCAAAGTGGTAAAATAATTAGCGGCGAACTACCTTATAACCAAGGAATTAGTATTCAATTAATCAGGCCTGATGGCTTAAATGTAATACCTGAACAATCTTTTTTAATTACTAATGGTACTTATATAAACTCTTCTCCTCAGGTATTAACCACCTCGGCCGGAGAAATTTGGGCAATTCATGATAAAGAGCCATCACAACCTGGTTTGCCCCCAACTTGTTTTAGTGTAATTAAATTTAATGCGGTTAATCATTCTCTCATTTTAGAAGCTTCAACTGATTATTTTGAGCCAAATACCGGAGTAACTATCCGAGATCTTTCACATAATAATAAGATAATTGCTTTGGTTCATAAAGCTCCAGTTGGTAATATTAGTCAACCTTTTTTAGTGCATGTCGCTGATGATTTAAGTCTTAGTTTGACTTCCCTTCAACATCCGGAGACAGTTTATCTACCAGGAAAAATTATTGTTTTTAAAGAAAATAAAGCGCTATTATTAGAATATCCCGGAAGCAACGCTGCTGTTTACGATATTACTACTGGCCAAAGATTATCTTATTTGACTTTAGGAACCTTTGGAGGAAAATACGATGAAGGCTCCGATCCTATTTTAACTCCCGCAGGAAATATTATTTTTGTGGTGCAGCAAAAAAATAGCGGAAAAATTGGCTTTTTTGAACTTGCTTTCGAAGCAGGAGTCTTATCGATTAAAAATCAAATAATCCTTCCTGAAACTAACATCTATAATCCCAGAATTGTTCCTCTTGGTCAAAATACATATGGATTGTTTTATGCTTCTGATGCTAACCACGACGGCTGGGGGACGATTTATTTTCGGACTATTTATCAAAATAGTCAAGGTGTCTGGCAGTTGACCAGTACTCCGGTGGCGGTTACCCCGGAAATCTCATATTTTAACAACCGCTTCAGCTGCGCCACTTATGAAAATGGAGTTGTTATTATTGTTTTTAATACTCAGATTAATAATCAGACTGTTTCCGTTGCTAGAGTAATAAAAATCACTGATTTGATGGCAACACCTACTCCAACCGCCACCCCAACGCCAACATTTACCCCAACCCCCTCTTCAACACCAACTTTTTCTCCCACTGTCCCGCCAACTGCCACAGCAACACCAACATTTTCTCCCAGTCCAACAAAGACACCAACTATTTCCCCCACCCCAACCGAGACCACCCAAACCCCTACGCCAACTTTTACTACGACGCCCACACCAACTGTTTCTGCCACTGCCACGGCAACAGAAACTATGTCTCCTACATCTACGCCAACGCCAACTAATTCACCCATTCCCTCCTTCAAACATCGAACTCTTTTTCCCGTAATTTTTAAGTAATTAATATTTTTCTTTTATAATGATTCAGGCTTGAATAATAATATTTAATTGGTTATTCTTTTTTTATGAAAAGATATCTATCTTTTTTATTGAAAATTATATTAATAGTTTTTTTCCTGCTGATTACTCCTTCGATAAAAACAGCTAAAGCGAAATTCAACAATATTACTTGTGAATTGTTATTAGATAAAAATTCTCAAAGTGTGGCTTTTGATTCAACCGATTACAGTTACGAACCGAAAGTGGCCATTCCTATTACTAACAATTCATTAATTTGGTTTAACCCGAATTACAAACCCTGGCCGGATATTAATGATTCTATTTATGGATATATTTATGTTATTGATAAATGGTATAGTCTTGGACTATTATCTCCTGATGCTTTTCCCGCTTTTCTTTCATATAATTTTTCTGAAGTTGGCAACTTTCGGGTAGCTTTTTATGCAAAAGATGTTAACAATAATGAGGAGTATTATTGTCCGGGCCAAGTTTTAGTTTACTTCGAAGAATATTACAATGCCGATTGGATTAATAAGGAACAAGTAGTCGCCTATCCGACAAATTTTAAAGACATCGATATTTCTTCTAATAATTATCCTTTGATAGGCGGCGTAAAATTTTTAATTAATTTTACTAGAGAATCTGTTTATTCCTGCCTAAATTATGATCCTCTTTGTGGTTATTATCAATTTTTACCTGATGAAATTAAAAGAACTACTTCGCAAATTAATTATATTAAAACAGGTTTTGTATTGTCCTATGGCAATCAGAGTAAAATAGTTTTTCATCTCCAACCTGATAATCGGGTTGGTTGCAGTTCAGAATATTGTTATATCACTGCCAGCATCGGGAAAGATAATCTAATTTTATATACTCAACCTAACAATCTTCCTCCGGCAGGTCCTACCCCACCTCCACCAGGGACAAAAATTTTTGGTTATGTGAAGGATGAGATTAGTCAGAAAGGAGTTCCCGGCGCTTCAATACGAGTAGATAAAAAATTGACCGCCGATAGCCCATATCAATTCGGAGCCGGTACGGCTGTTACCGATAATCAAGGTTATTGGAACATAGTTTTCCCTAGCGATTTTAATATTTATGAAGCAAGAATTATTGAAACTGCTAATAATGATACTTATTGCGAGGCTGACGGCCTAACCGATCCCTCTTTTCCAAGCGGTGCTGAAGCTTGGGTCGTCAATAGTAACCGAGTTGATTGGCGTCACTTACCTGAAAACGCTGGGCCGGTAACTTTTTTTGATCGTTGTAGCAACTTACCAACTCCTACCCCTACTAATCCTCCGCCTTGTCCTTTGGCCCAATCACAAGAAAATGGTGTGGCTGAAACCGGTTTAACGAATCAATGGAATTATTATGTCCCCTTTGTTGCTCCTTTTGACGGATTAGTCAATAAAATTTCTGTAAAGGCGGGAAATTATGGTGGCGCTTGGCGAAGCATTACTTGCAAAGTGACTAATAATAATGGCTCTCAAGATATTTCTACCATAGTTAGCTCACCTGAGTTTAGAAGTGATAGTGGAGCCGATTGGCGAGACCTTAATTATTTGAATAATCCTTTTTCAATTAAAAACGGCACTACTTATCGGCTTTACTGTAAAGGACCAGATAATTGGACTAGTTTATACTGGATTTGGGGTCCGCCTGATCAAATTAACGGCAAAACCTATCGATTATATATTTGTGCCTTACCAACCGCAGCTCCGACACCAACCCAAGCTCCCTGGATTAAATTAAAGAATTCTTCTTTCCAAAGTAATAATAATTTACAAAATCTTATACCTCTTGAGCTTAAATCTTTTGATCAAATCGATGATCGGCCACCTCTTTTACCATACTTTATCCGTGATGAAAGTGGTGTCGTAACTGTTAAATCCTTAATTCTTAGTAATGGAACTTTTGTTTCTGAAAAAAAATGGTTGGCAGCAAATTATCCAAATATAAAATTAGAATTTAACAAGGCTGGTTTTTTAAATTATATTAAATCACGCAAAGATTACACTTCTTTAGATAAAAAGTTACGTCGGATGTCTCTTCTATCTTCTTTTATTAAGGCTGATGGAATTTATTATTTACCTGCCAATGATGACAATTCTCAATTTTATATCGATAATGATTCTGATTTACCAAATTATAATTTTGTTTTGATTGTCGACGGCACTGTTAACATTAACTCTCCAGTTTTTAATGAAGGACCAGACAACAAAGCCAGAAAATCTCTAGCTATTTTGGTTGATTATATTAATTTTAATAATGATATCAATCGAGCCTTCGGAATTTTTGTTGCCGATCAGAAGTTTAATACTGGGATAAATTTAGATTTAGGCCTAAAAATAACCGGTAACCTCGCCACTTTGACATTAATTAATAACCGAAGCCAACTAACAAGCAATAACCAAAAACCTTCTTTTTTTGTTGTTGTTGACCCAAAACAATATCTTGATCTTTTACCTTATTTATCAATCGCAAAGTACAATATCAAACAATTAAAGTGATGAATAATAAAAAATTCTCCAGTGATTTTAAAAAAATTAATTAATTTAAACTAATTTAAACAAAAAGAAACTTTTTTTTAATTTTTTTTGAAAAACCTTAAGTCATGCTTAACAAGTTTTTTAAATAATATTAAAACTTCGAGTGATTAGTTATCTTACTGTGGTCAAAAATTTTTTTGTTTTAATCTCTTATTTAAAAATTCAAAATTTCATCAGGATAAGATAAAAAGAAGATAATTTTTTTTATGTTTATTTGTTAGTTTATTGTGGTTTAAAAATCGTTCAATTTCTTTTTAGAAGCTGGAGATTGATTCTCCCTTGGGTATCAACTTGAATTACTTTGACATTTACTTTTTGACCAATTTTTAAAACCTGATGGGGAGATTTAATAAAACCAGCTCCCATTTTTGATACATGAATCATCCCTTCTTTTCCAGGCAATATTTCAACAAAAGCACCAAAGGGTAAAATTCTTTTTACCACTGCATTATTAAAAATTTCTCCCGGTTGGACGACTCGACTAATGCTTTCGATATATTTGGCCGCCTCCATAACCTTCTCTTTATCTAATCCGCTAATAGAAACTTTACCATCATCGCCGACATTAATATCGGTATTAGTTTTGGCGATTAATGCCCGGATATTTTTCCCACCCGGGCCAATAATCTCGCCGATTTTGTCTGCTGGGGGAGTCAAAATTACAACTTTGGGAGCAAATCTAGAAATTTCTTTTCGAGGCTTTTCGATTACTTGTTTCATTTTATTTAAAATAAAATCTATCGCTGTCCTTGCTTGTTTAAAAGTTTTTTTTATCATTTCTTCGGTTAACCCTTCATTTTTAACATCGAGTTGGATCGCTGTTAAACCATTTTCTGTCCCAGTAATTTTAAAATCCATTTCGCCAGAAAAATCCTCTATCCCCATAATATCTGTTAATATCAAATAGTCATTATCGCTTTTACTCATCAAACCCATGGCGATTCCAGCCACCGGCGCTTTGATAGGAACTCCTGCATCCATTAAAGCCAGTGACGAACCGCAAGTTGATGCCATTGAGGTCGAGCCGTTTGAAGACAAAACTTCAGAAACAACTCTAATTGTATAAGGAAAATCATCCTCGCTTGGTAGAACTGGTTCAATTGCTTTTTCTGCCAAAGCTCCATGACCAATCTCTCGTCGGGATGGCCAACCAATTCTTCCTACCTCTCCTACCGAATATGGCGGCATATAATAATGGTGAATATATCGCTTGGCTTCTTCTCCTTCTGGAGATTCAATTAGTTGTTCAAGGCTAGGAGCACCTAATGTAACAATGGAAAGAACTTGAGTGTCTCCTCGTTGGAAAATTGCCGAGCCGTGAGTCCGCGGCAAAACTCCAACTTCAACTAATATTTCTCTAATTTCATCAGGGGCTCGTCCGTCTATCCTTTTTTTTGTCTTTAAAATTTTCTCTTTTATCATTTGTTTGGTCAAATAATCAATTGTTTTTGTGATGGCGCTTTTATCAAATTGATCTTTGTATTTCTCTAAAATTTCCGAAACAACCACTTCCAGAGCTTCACTATCTTCAAATTCTTTTTCGGCTTTTTGGAGAATTAAGTTGTCTAGGTGTTTTTTGTATTCGGTTTTGAGTATTTTTATTAACTTATCATCGTATAAACTTTTGTCTATCACTTCTTTTGGTAAACCAACTTTTTTTCTCATCTTTTCAATGAAGTTGATGATTTTTTCATTTTCTTTTTTAGCCACCTTAATCCCTTCTATGACTATTGCCTCTGGTAAAATCTCTGCCTCGCTTTCGATCATAAGCACTTTGTTTTTTGTCGAGGCAACAATCAAATCTAATGTAGAATATTTTTGATCATCTTCCGTTGGATTGACCACATAGGTACCAGCATCTTCTGTTTTGATATATCCAATTCTTATTGCTCCTACTGGCCCCTGCCAAGGGATTGAGGAAAAATGAACTGCCGCCGAAGCGGTAATAGCAGAGAGAATATCAGGTGAATTAATTCCATCTATTGACAATAGAGTGACGATCACCTGAATTTCTCGGGTATAATTTTTTGGAAAAAGGGGTCTTAAAAAACGATCAATTAATCGGGCGTGCAAAACCGCTTCGTCTGAAGGCCGTCCTTCTCTTTTTACCCATCGCGAACCCTTAATTCTGCCACCAGCGTAAAGTTTCTCTACATATTCAACATGTAAAGGTAGGTAATCAATTTCTCTTTCTGCTCCAATATTGACCGTCACCAAAACACAGGTTTCCCCTAATTTTCCAAAAACTGACATATTAGAAGCTTTTGCCAATTTTCCAACCTGAAGGGTTAATTTTTGGCCATTAATATCAATTGATTCTTCAACGATTTTCATTTTTTTGTATTTTTATAATATTTAAAAAGCAGTTATTTTTTTAAACCTAAACGGTTAATCAGACTTTTATATCTTTTTTCATCAATTTTTTGCAAATAGTTTAAAATTCTTCTCCTTTTGGCAATTACTTTTAATAAACCTCTCCGGGAATGATTGTCTTTTTTATTTTTTTCCAAATGTTCGGTTAAACGATTAATTTTTTGAGTTAAGAGAGCCACCTGGACCTCGGGAGAGCCAGTATCTCCTTTTTTTTGAGCAAACCTTTCAATAATTTGTTGTTTATCTAAATTTTCTAAAGATTGGCTCTGCTCTTCAACTACTTTTGGTTTTTTTTGAACTTTTGCGGTATTTTTTTGAGTAGCGGTTTTTTTGACCGTTTTTTTAGTTTTCTTCATAATACAAATTTAGATTATAATTGATTAAGATTAGAGTTGCAATAGTATTTAAAAAATGAATCGATCCAAAATTTTATTATTTTTTATTCTTATTGTTGGTATTTTTATAATAATTTTTTTTATTCCACCTAAAAATTTATTTATTATTTTTGTTTTGAATTTATTAATCTCTTTGTTTTCTGCCCTTATTTTATCATTTTTTTTAAACAAAAAAAATTGTTTATTAATAAGCTGTTTTGTTTTTTTATTTTTTACTCACAATATTTTTATTGGCTTTAATTGGTTAAATACCATTCTGCTGATTTGTTTTTTTATCGGAGTCGGCTATTTGATAAAATAATACCATGGTAAAAAATTTTTACATTACCACTACTTTGCCTTACATCAATGACTCTCCTCATCTTGGTTTTGCCATGGAAATAGTTAGAGCTGATGCAGTGGCCCGATTTTACCGGTTATTGGGGTATCATGTTTTTTTTAATACCGGCACTGATGAACATGGCCTAAAAATTTACCAATCTGCCTTAGCCAAAAAAAAGGACCCTCAAAAATTTTGTGATGAGCAAAGTAAAAAATTTAAAGCCTTAAAAACAATTTTAAATTTAAGCTTTAACCGATTCATTAGAACTACTGACAAAGAGCACATTAGGGCAGCTCAAGAATTTTGGCAGCGATGTTTTAAAAAGGGCGATATTTATAAAGCAAAATATAAAATAAAATACTGTGTTGGTTGTGAATTAGAAAAGACCGAATCAGAATTAGTCAATGATTATTGTCCGCTTCATCCTAATAAAAAAATAGAAATCATTGAAGAAGAAAATTATTTTTTTCGCTTTTCCAAATATCAAAAAGCTCTTTTAAATTTATACGAAACTAACAAGCTATTTATTATCCCTGATTTCCGCTTAAAAGAACTTAAAAGCTTTGTTGCTCAAGGTTTAAAAGATTTTAGCATTTCTCGTTTAAGGGAAAAGTTGCCCTGGGGAATTCCGGTGCCAAATGACGAAAGTCAAGTAATGTATGTTTGGTTTGATGCCTTGATTAATTATATTTCTACCCTTGGCTGGCCGGAGGACCAAAAAAAATTTAATCAATTTTGGCCGGGAATTCAAATCGCTGGAAAAGATAATTTAAGACAACAAGGAGCTATGTGGCAGGCAATGTTATTATCGGCCGGCTTACCTACTTCAAAAAAAATATTTGTTGAAGGATTTATTACTTTTGAAGGAAAAAAAATGAGTAAAAGCTTAGGTAATTTTATTGATCCTTTCTCCTTAGTTAAAAAATTCGGGACCGATCCTGTCCGTTATTACCTTTTAAGAGAAATTCCTCCTTTTAATGATGGTGATTTTTCAGAAAAGAGAATGAAGGAAATTTATACAGCAGAATTAGCCAATGAATTAGGTAATTTAATTATGAGAATTACCAAATTAGCTCAAATTGATAATTTGTTTTTAAATCAATCGCCTAAAATTAAAATCTCTGATGAAATAATTGATTTAATAAAATATTTCCAATTTAATTTAATATTGGAATTTATCTGGAAAAAAATAAAAAAGCTCAATCAAAAAATTGACACTTTTTCACCTTGGAAAAAGAAACCGGTCGAAAGAAGAAACTTTTTATTAAAATCTTTAGAAGAAATCAATCAAATTGCCAAAGAACTTCTCCCTTTTTTACCAACGACGGCTCAAATAATTATTGATTCATCACAGGGAAAAATTAAGAAAATTGAACCTCTTTTTCCTAAATTAAAATAATTTTTATGAATTTAAAATATCTTTATACAAAAATTAAAATTCAATTGAAAAAAAAGTCTTTTTTCCGTGGGGTGATAGGAGTGCTAATAATTTTGTTTATATTATTTATTTATTTTTATATATTATATCAACTGCCTTCTCCAGCCTCACTAAAAGGTTATAAGATTACTCCTTTGTCATCACACATTCTTGATCGAAATGGTAAAGTTTTATATGAATTTTATCGAGAACAAAATCGGACGCCGGTGAAATTAAAAAATCTACCTGATTATGTAGCTAAAGCAACTATTGCTATCGAAGATAAGGACTTTTATCGTCATCAAGGAGTTTCTTTTATCGGCGGAATCGCCAGAGCGATCAAAGATACTTTTTTAAAAGGTAAACTCCAAGGTGGTTCAACAATTACTCAACAATTAGTCAAGACTTCTCTTCTTACCCCGGAAAGAACAATTCGAAGAAAAATTAAAGAAATTGTTTTGGCTTTAATGACAGAAAAAATTTTTACAAAAAATGAAATTTTGGAAATGTATTTAAACCAAGTATCTTATGGGGGAGCTGCTTATGGAATCGAGGAAGCGGCAAAAAAATATTTTAATAAAAGTGCTAAGGATTTAACCTTAGATGAAGCAGCTTTATTAACCGGCCTACCTCAAGCTCCAAGCCTATATTCTCCATATAATAATCCCGAGGCCGCTCTAAACAGACGCAATGAAGTATTAAAGGCTTTATATAAAGAAAAAATGATAAGTAAAAAAGATTATGAGAATGCTATTGCTAAAAAATTAAATATTAATCCACCCAAAAACATTATCAAAGCACCTCACTTTGTTTTTTATATTAAACAACAATTGGAGCAAACCTATGGAGTAGAGACAGTTGAAGAAGGTGGTTTAAAAATTACGACTACTTTAGATTTAGATATTCAGGAACAAGCAGAAAAAATTTTAAAAGAAGAACTTGATAAAATTAAGAATTTGGATGTTTCTAATGGTGCAGTTCTTGTCACTCGCCCGCCAACTGGAGAAATTTTAGCCATGGTTGGCTCTTATGATTATTTTGCTTCTCCTTCCGGAGCTTTTAATGTCACAACCGCTTTAAGACAACCCGGTTCGGCAATTAAACCTTTAAATTATGCCGTTGGAATTGAAAGAAAGATTGTGACTCCCGCTACCGTTTTTCTCGATATTCCAACCTGTTTTAACGCTGAAGGCCAACCAAAATCTTATTGTCCGGTCAATTATGATGGTAAATTTCACGGTCCAGTCCAATTAAGATTTGCTTTGGGAAATTCCTTTAATATTCCCGCTGTCAAAATGTTAGCATATAATGGCGTAGAAAATTTTATTGCCTCTGCTTCTGCTTTTACAATTACCACATTCAAAGACCCAAAAAAATATGGTTTGTCCCTAACTTTGGGTGGCGGTGAGGTAAGAATGACAGAAATGGCTCAAGCTTTTTCCGCTTTTGCTAATCGAGGGGTTGCCCGCCCGCTTAATGGAATTTTAAAAGTGGAAGATAAAATGGGAAAAATTCTTTATCAATTTAAGGATTATAATTTTGTTAAAGATGTCAAAAAACCAATCAATAGTCCAAGTTCTTTAGCGATCGTCGGTTCAAAAGCAATCTCACCAGAAACCGCTTTTATTATCTCCCATATTCTCTTGGATAATAATGCTCGGTCAGAGGCCTTTGGCCCTTCATCTTATTTAATTGTCCCCAATCATGCAGTTTCTGTTAAAACTGGAACCACCAATGATAAAAGGGATAATTGGACAATCGGTTTTACCCCAAATTTTCTGGTAGCCGTCTGGGTTGGCAATAATGACAATAAACCGATGAATCCTTGGTTGACTTCCGGCGTCACTGGTGCCGCTCCTATTTGGAATAAAATTATCAGCTATGTATTAAAAAATCAACCTGATTTATGGCCGATAAAGCCAGATACAGTGGTCGGAAAACTTGTTTGTTGGGACACCGGTGGATTAGCCTCCAAAAATGAAACTGGTCAAGAAAATTGTCCTAGTCGATTTGAGTATTTTATAAAAGGAACAGAACCCCAACCAGCGGAAATAATCAAAGCAATCATTCCTGTCAACAAAGATACCGATAAAATGGCTAGACCGAATGATCCGAATATCGAAATGAGAGAAAAAACGATTATTAAGGACATGTTTTCTGTTTATTGCATTGATTGTAACCATGAAGGCGGTGACCCAATACAAATAATTAATTTATAAATTTGATTAAATTTTATTTTTTATTTTTTTAAATAAATGATTAGTCTAATTCAAAGAGTTGAAAAAGGAAGAGTTTATCTAGCCAATAAAGTTTTGTCAAAAATTGGTAAAGGTTACGTAATTTTAGTTGGCTTTTGTCAAGGTGATAATGAAGAAACTGTCAAAAAAATGGCAGAAAAAATTGCCAATCTGCGAATAATGGCTGATGAAAATGGAAAAATGAATTTAAATATTTCTCAAGCTAGCGGTGAAATTCTATTGGTTTCTCAATTTACCTTATGCGCTGATACATTGCAACGTCGACCTTCATTTATCAAAGCTTTAAAAGAAGATGAAGCAGAAAAACTTTATGAATTGTTAATCAGACTTTTAACAGAAAGGAATATCCCGGTAAAAACCGGAAAGTTTGGACATTATATGACGGTTGAGATAATCAATGACGAACCGGTAACAATAATTTTAGATAGTAAAGATTTTTAAATGTCTGATTTTACAATTTCCGCTGGCAATCACGATTTTATGATCACATTATTGACAATGAAAAATCTCTCAATGAAATTCGCCAATATATTAAAAATAATCCTAAAATGGGTTCGACAATGAAAATCAGACAGCTGGCGGAAAAAATTAAAAAAATCAGCTATAATTAAAAAATATGAAAAAACGAGTTTTGTCTGGAATCAGGGCTACTGGCAGATTGCATCTTGGTAATTATTTAGGTGCTGTTAAAGGAATGATCAAACTGCAAAATGATCCTTTATATGAGTGTTTTTATATGGTGGCTGATGCCCATACCATTACCACTCCTTTTAATCCTAATGAGCTTAAACAAAATAGAATTGAAATTATTGTTGATTATTTAGCAGCCGGACTTGATCCACAAAAGGTAACTCTTTTTTTCCAATCTCAAGTACCTCAACATTTTGAATTAGCTTATTATTTTTCTTCAGTTGTTTCAATTGCACGGATGCAACATCTTCCCACATATAAAGAAAAAGTCAAGCAATATCCCAATGCTAACACAATGGCGCTTTTAAATTATCCGGTTTTAATGGCATCAGATATCCTTTTGTATAAAGCTGATTTTGTGCCTGTTGGCATTGATCAAGAACCACATTTGGAAGTCGCCAGGGAAATTGCCAGAAAAATGAATCAAATTTATAAAACTTCTTTTCCAGAACCACAAAGATTTGCCACTCAAGGTGAATATATTCCTTCTTTAAAAGGTGAGGGTAAAATGAGTAAATCAGTTGAGGGTAGTTATATTAATTTAACTGACTCGCTTGATGAGATTAGAAAAAAAATCCGCTCAATTCCAACTTCCACCGATGTTGGTGGTCCAATAATTGGTGGAATAAAAACTTTGTTTATTTTATCAGAAATATTTTTACCAAAAGATTTGTATCAAGAATTTAAAAACAAATATCGTGATAAAACTTTAAAATATGTCGAGTTAAAAGACGCTTTAGCCCAAGCAATTTATGATGAACTAAAACCTTTTCAAGAAAAACGTTCTCAAATTGCCTCTGATTTAGCTTATATTGAAAAAGTAATTTCAAATGGCGCCTATAAAGCCTCTGAAGTTGCCAATATTACTTTGAAAGAAGTTAAAGAAAAAATGGGGCTATTTTAAACTTTACCTAATTTTGCTAAATTTTGCCAAATAATTTTTTTCTGATTTAAATGATCTTAACTAGTTTTAATTGATTTAACAATTTAAATACTTCTTTCTCTTTTTCTTCTCAAACTTTTCAACGGCGTATTTTAACATTACTCTTGGCATTTTTTGGCAATTTTTTTCTAAAAATTTTTCCAACAACTTTTCCTCTCTTTTTCCCACCTCTCGCAACATCCAACCAACTGCTTTATGAATTAAATTATGCTTATCATTTAATAAAATTTCAGAAATTTTAAAAGTATCAGAAAACTGATTATGACGAATAAATTCAAATGTCGAAACAATAGCAATCCTCCTTTCCCAAAGATTTTTTGATTTTGCTAATTTGTATAAAATATCTCTTTTTTTATCTAGCAAAAAATTTCCCAAAATATATTCACAAGATAAGTCAACCAAATCCCAGTTATTAATATGACTGGTATTTTTCAAATAAAAATCAACAAATTTCTTCTTTTCCTCTTTATCTGCTTTTTCATATTGAAGCCGCAAAATCATCAAGGCACAAAGCCGGTATTCATGAATTTTATCTTGAAGAAGTTTTTGTAAATCATCATAAGTTAATTTTTGAAGATGTTTTTTGGCAACTTCCCTAACCTGCGCAACATTTAAGCCTAAAAACTCATCTCCTTCTCCATACTCGTTTTTTCCTGTTTTAAAAAATCTCTTAAAACCTTCAGCTTTTTTAGGATTGGATAATTTTTTCAAGTCATTTTTTAAAGAAAAAATTTTATTCATATCCTTTCTTTTGAATTTTAAAAAAGTTTGCATAAAGTTTATTGTTTTTAAAAAGTTGTTGATGAGTACCTGACTCTATTATCTCACCTTTATCAATAACAAAAATTTTATCTGCTTTTCGAACAGTTGAAAAACGATGGGAAATAAAAATTAAAGTTTTGTTTTTATAAACATTAATTAAATTTTCAAAAATTTTTTCTTCAGCTTCTGGATCAATATTTGATGTTGGCTCATCTAAAATCAATATTGGACTATTACGATAAAGAGCACGGGCAATGGCTACTTTTTGCCACTGACCAACAGAGATTTCCTGACCGTCCTCAAACCATCGACCCAAAACTTGGTTTAATCCTTTAGGCAATTTTAACAATTCATCACCACTGGATTGTTTTAAAACGTCAACCATAAAATCTTCATCCTTTTTATTTATGTCTCCTATTTTTATATTTTGAGCTAAAGTCAAGTAATATTTAGCAAAATCCTGAAACAAAACACCAATTTGCTTATACCAAAAATCAAGATTTATTTTTTTTAAATTAATTCCATCGATAAGAATTTCGCCTTTAATTGGATCATAAAATCTAAGTAAAAGTTTTATTAAAGTTGTTTTTCCAGCGCCATTATGACCAACCAAAGCAATATTTTCTCCAATATTAATAGTAAAATTTATATTGCGTAGTACTTGTTTATCACTATCAGGATAATAAAAATCTACATTTTTAAACTCTATTTTCGAAAAAAATTTTTTTGTTAAAATCAAAGAACTACCATCATTAATTTTATTTTTAAGATCCATTAACCTAAAATAGTCATTAACAAATAAATCATTTTCATATATTGATCCAATATTAAGTAAAATATTGGAAATTTGACCAGAAAAAGTAAAAAGAGTATTTAAGAAAAAAGTAAAGTCACCAATTGAAAATTTTTTTAAAAAAATATCAAAAACAAAATTTTTTAATGCAAAATAAATGACAATTGGAATAAATGCTGAAGATAATATTGAATAAATGGTGTATTTCTTAATTGGTCTTGAATATTCATTGATTAGATTATTTTGAACATTTTTCATTTTATTCAAAAAATAACCCTTTAATTGATAAATTTTTACTTCTGTTAATGTTTGAAAATTAGTAAAAATATAACGCAAATACCATAGTAAATTTGTATCTTTAGCATGAGATGAATATATGGACCAATAAGCATTGCCGTATTTAGCTCGTAAATAATAAAATGGAGCTGAAAATAAAGCTAATGCTAAAAAATAAAATAAATTAAATTTTAAAGCAATAAAAAAAGACAAAATTAAAGCAGAAACATTATAAATAATATAACTTATAATTCTTAAATTATCATGAAGTCTCCAAGCATAAGTATCCTCAACTTTTGCAATTAGATTTCTTACCTGACCATTTTCTAAATTAGCAAAATCTAACTCGGCTAATTTTTCACAAAATTTACGAGTTAAAATATTTTGAAACTTTGATCGCAAAATATATTCAAGATAATAAGAATTGACAGTATAGTAAACAAAACGAGATATATATTCTGAAAAAAGATAACTGATTATAATTAAAAAAATTACTTGATTTATTCCATAGGTTAATCCAAAAAAAACTTGATCAATCATTGTTCGATATAAGTAATAAACCAAAAATAGAAAAATCACTCCTAAAAATGAGGTAAAATAATATAGAAAAAGAGACTTTTTTTCTTCTTTCCAAGCGATTCTTAAAAGTTTAAAATTAAGCTTTAGATGTTTTTTAAATTTATCCATATTCATATTTTAACATTTCAAAAAACTAAATTTCTCTTGATTTTCTAAAAAATAAAGTCTATTATTTAAGTAAACGATTGTTCATTAATTTAAAAAAATATATGAATATTCCCCTTGCAGAAAAACTTCGACCAAAAACATGGAATGAATTTGTTGGTCAAGATCATTTAGTTGGGAAAAATGGGGTTATTAGAAAAATGGTTGAAAAAGGCAAAATTGTCTCAATGATTTTTTGGGGACCACCGGGTTGTGGAAAAACTACCCTAGCAAGATTAATTGCTAAATATATGAAGGCTGATTTTATACCTTTTTCAGCAGTAACATCAGGCATCGCCGAAGTTAAAAAAATAATCGCAAAAGCAAAAGAACGTAGAGACATGCCATGGCATATCTCTACAAAACAAATCTTCACAAATCAAACCATTATTTTTATTGATGAAATTCATCGTTTCAACAAAGCTCAACAAGATGCATTTTTACCCTATGTCGAAGACGGAACAATTACCTTAATTGGCGCAACAACTGAAAATCCCGGTTTTGAAGTGATTGCTCCTTTAGTTTCCCGTTGTCAAATATATGTTTTATATCAGTTAACCGATAAGGAGATAAAAAAAATTATTGATAAAGCAATTGAGTTTTATCCAAACCATCAATTTGAAAAAGACGCCATCAACCATATTATCAAATATTCCCATGGCGACGGAAGAACAGCCATCAACGCCATAGAACTTGCCGCTTCTTTAAATAAAAAAGTTAATCTCAAAATTGCTGAAAAAGCTGTTCAACAAAAAGCAATTTTTTATGATAAAAAAGGCGACTGGCACTATGATACAATTTCGGCTTTTATTAAATCTATGCGCGGTGATGATCCTGATGCCACTCTTCATTATTTAGCGAGAATGATTAAAGCTGGTGAAGATCCGGTTTTTATTGCCAGACGAATGGTGATTTTTGCTAGTGAGGATATTGGTAATGTCCAGCCGACTGCTTTGGTTTTGGCAACCTCTTGTATGCAAGCAGTTCATATGATCGGCATGCCGGAAGCAACTTTAATTTTAGCTCAAACTGCTACCTACTTAGCTACAGCAAAAAAATCAATTGCTTCAACAGTTGGAATTCAACAAGCTTTGTCAGACATTGATGAAAAAAACATCGACCCTATTCCTCTTCACCTTCGTAATCCGGAAAATAAAGTGATGAAAAAATTAGGTTATGGCAAAAATCAT
Source organism: Microgenomates group bacterium (assembly GCA_029906985.1). GTDB lineage: Bacteria > Patescibacteriota > Microgenomatia > UBA1406 > GWC2-37-13 > JARYMT01. Next base: position 30,203 of record JARYMT010000005.1, read on the forward strand.
ATCCGTTATCCTTGGTTGATTGAAAAAAAACTTGGAAAGAAAATTAAACAACAATATTTGCCCGACAATCTGAAAGGTAAAAAATATTATATCCCTGATTGGCAATAATAATTTATCCTTTTTCTATCTCCCAAAAATCAGACCCGAGAGCATCCCAAGGAAGTCTTCTTTCATCGGGATTTCTTTTATCATATATTTGATTTACAAAGTAGATTACTTCCCCGGGTTTTTTTGAGATATTAACTACTCCGTGGGCGACTCCTCGAGGAACATAAACTATTTTTGATACTCCATTACCCATCACGATCTTCATCTTTAGATCTTTAGTTTTTGATTTTTCTCTTAAATCCCACAATCCCAAAATCATATGAGCTTCAGGTGGGACATACCAAATATCTTCTTGATTGAAATGCAAGTGCCAGGCTTTAATTGCTCCCGGAATAATTTTTGACCGGTTTATTTGCTTCAACTGAAATTTCGGAAAATAATTAAAAAAGCCTTTTTCATCTAATCTTATAAGGTCTTCAAAAGTACCATCTTCAGAGCTATAAACCTTAATTTCAATAATTTTTACATCTTGGATTAAAATTGAGGGTTGATAGTTTTGGACATAAACATCTTTTTGGATTTTTTTTAACAAATCATTCTGGGTTAGTGGTTTCATATTTGTTTTTATTAAATTTATAATTAGCAAAATAATATTAATATTAAAAAACCTGTGCCAGCAAGAGGACTCGAACCTCTGACCACCCGCTTATGAAACGGACGCTCTACCGCTGAGCTATGCTGGCAAAAAATTAGTTAGAGATTGGAAACAACCAGTCTGATATAATTATACAATAAATTGATATGTCAAAGCCGTTTCTTTCAATTATTATCGTTTCATATAATACCAAAAAATTAACCTTAGCTTGTTTGGCTTCAATTTACCGATCACTTAAAAATTCTTCTTTAAATTACGAAATTATTGTCGTTGACAATAATTCTCAAGACGGAACAATAAACGAGCTTAAAAAATTTAAAAAAAATCAATCTAATTTAAAATTAATTATTAATGAAGATAATTTAGGTTTTGCTAAAGCCAATAATTTAGCAGTTAAAGAGGCTCTAGGTGAGTATCTTTTATTTTTGAATTCAGATATTATAGTATTAAATCGGGCTATCGAAAAATTGTTTAATTTTTATAAACAAAATTATCCTTCGTTCAATTTTTTAGGTGGTAAATTATTGAACAAAGATTTAAGTGATCAGCCTTCAGCCGCTTTTTTTTATACATTACCTGTCATTTTTTTAGCCCTTTTTTTGAAGGGAGATTATTGGGGATTAACTCGGTTTTCACCAAATAAAGCCAAGCAAGTTGATTGGGTTTCTGGAGCTTGTTTGCTTACAAATAAAAATGATTTTAATAAAATTAATGGATTTGACGAAAATATTTTTATGTACATGGATGAGGTTGATTTATTATACCGGGCCAAAAAGGCTGGATTAATTACTTATTATTACCCAGAAGCAAAGTTTATTCATTATGGTTCTGCCTCAAGCAAAGGCCGAACTTATCCGATTATTCAAGTTTTTCGCGGTTTATTATTTTTTTATAGAAAACATTATTCAAAAACAAGCTTATTTATCCTTAAGTTTATGTTAAAATTAAAATCTATAATTGCTATTAGACTCGGGAAAATAACAAATAATAATTATTTAGTTGAAACCTATGAAAAAGCTTACCAAATGGTTAAATTGGCTTGATAAAAATATCATAAAAATTTTGGCAACTGGATTGATATTTTTAATTCCTCTTTATCCTAAATTACCCTTAAAAATGGTTAACTTTACTTATGTAGCTATACGGATTGAAGATATTTATATCGCTTTTTGTGGGATTGTTTTTCTTATCCAATTTTTTCGAAAAAAAATAATAATCAACAAAAAATATTTTTTGATGTTTGTTTCTTTTTGGATAGCGGTATTTATTTCATTAATTTATGGGATATATGTCCAAAAAAATTTAGTCTATCATCAACTTAGTTTCTTGCATGCTTTGCGCCGTGTTGAATATATGAGTGTTTTTTTCCTTGCTTTTGCTTCTTTAAAAGAAAGAAAAGATATTTTTTACTATTTAAATATTATTATTGTTGTTCTTTTTTTGGTTAGCATCTATGGCATTGGGCAAAAATTTTTAGGTTGGCCGGCAGTCCAAACAATGAATCCAGAATATGCCAAAGGATATCTTTTAGTTCTGGATGCTAACGCAAGAATCTCTTCTACTTTTGCCGGACACTATGATCTAGCAGCTTATTTAGTTTTTTTAATGCCTATCACTTTGGGATTATATATCGGCCTAAGCAAAAAAATATATTTTTTTGCCTTTTTTTTGGCTCTAAGCAATTTGGTATTGACAGCCTCTCGCGCTTCTTATATTTCATATTTAATTACTATTATCTTTTTTTTAATTTATCTGAGAAAACCAAGGCTTTTAATTATTGTTTTAATCTTAACCGTTGGTTTAACTTTGCTATCGAATAATTTAACCAAAAGAATTAGCCGCACTTTTCAGCAAAAAAATATTTTCATTAATTCTCAAACTGGTGAAACTACTATCCCTAGAATAATTACCCCTGATGATTTACCGGTGGGAAACTTTGTTCCAATTCAATCAATTGGACAAAAACTAAACACCTTGCCTATCGATAAAGCCAATCTTTCGGCAAGTGATATTGCCATGCTAAAAAGAACTCTTGGTGAGCAAATTAAAGAAGATTTAAAAAAATCAGGTAAACAATTGAACCTAGAAGAAATAAACGCCCTAATCGAAGCTAATATTAAAAATATTCAAGTAGTAAACACTATTATTCCTGATATTTCTTTTGCTACCAGGCTTCAAGTTGAATGGCCAAGAGCAATAAAAGCTTTTTTAAAAAACCCCTTTTTAGGTACCGGGCCTGGTTCTCTTACCGAAGCTAGCGATAATGATTATCTGCGCTGGTTGGGTGAATTTGGGTTAATGGGTACATCAATATTTGTTTTTATAATTTTCTCGATTATTAAAGAAATTTATCAGGCCGCCAAAAAAAATGATATGACAAGAAAAGCAATTTTTTTTGGATTTATTTTTGGTGTCTTTGCTTTATTAATCAATGCTACTTATATTGATGTTTTTGAAGCCTCTAAAGTTGCTTATACTTTTTGGTTTACCGCAGGAATATTTATTGCCGATAGCCAATTAAAAAATATTTTAAAAAAAACAAGTTAACTTTGATATGAAAAAAAAAGATTATCTTATTCTTTTTTTTATTTTGATCGTTGCTTTTACAATGCGACTCTATAAAATTGATAATCCTTTAGCCGATTTTCACTCTTGGCGACAAGCAGATACCGCAGCTGTAGCGAGAAATTTTATTTGTTATGGTTTTGATTTATTACACCCCCGGTTTGATGATTTATCTTCTATTCAATCAGGTAAAGAAAATCCTTTGGGTTATCGTTTTGTTGAATTTCCTCTTTATAATGCTCTTTTTGCTTTATTATACAGATATTTACCCGTTTTTACTCTAGAGGTCTATGGTCGATTGACGACAATTTTCTTTTCACTTTTAATTATTATTCTCATTTATTATTTTGCCTTAAAAGAGGCTAGTCGATTGACTGCGGTATTAGCGGCAATAATTTATGCAGTTTTTCCTTTTTTTGTCTTTTTCTCCCGAGTGGTCTTACCAGAAACAACAGCGACTGCTTTAGTTTTTCTTTCAATTTTTTTTACTTATTTAGCCTTTTCAAAGTCAACCGATTTTAAGCAAAAATTATTTTTTTTAATGTCATTGGTTTGTTTCAGCTTATCTCTTCTGATTAAACCAACAACTATTTTTTATGGCTTAGTTCATGGATATTTATTTTTAAAAAATAAGGGTTGGGGAATTTTCAAAAAAAAATATTTTTATTTGTTTTTTATATTAGCCTGTTTACCGTTGATTTATTGGCGTTATTATATTCAAGCTTTCCCAGAAGGAATTCCAGCTAACGATTGGTTGATTAATTATGTTAATACTCCAGATGGTTTGAAAAAAATTTTTTTTCGGCCAGCCTTTTTCCGTTGGATTTTTTTTGAAAGAATCAATATCATTATTTTTGGTGGGTATCTCACTGGTTTTTTTTTATTGGGGGTTTTTCAAAAAACAAAAAAGTATTTCCTTCATATGATATTAGTTGCTGCCTTAATCTACCTTTTTATTTTTCAGGGAGGAAATGTCCAACATGAATATTATCAGACTTTAATCTTGCCACCATTAGCAATTTTTACTGGTTTGGGTATAAATTTTATTTTTAAAAATTCAAAGTTTTTTCTACCCAAGTTTTTCACCATTTTATTAACAATTGTTTTGTTTCTTTTGTCTTGGTATTTTAGTTATTATAAAGTAAGAGATTATTATCAATATTCTGTTGAATTACCACAAATTGCCAACATCGTCAATAATTTAACTCAACCTGAAGATAAAATAATTACTGACCGTTTGGGCGATACTACTTTGCTTTATTTAATGGATAGAAAAGGCGCTCCAGCAATATATAAAGAATTGCCTGATTTAAAAAATCTCGGTTATAAATATTTAGTCACTCTAAATCAAGAAACAATTGAGTCAATAAAACAAAAAAAAATTTATCCGGTAATATTCGAAAATGAAAAATTTGCTTTGTTTAAATTATGAAAATTTTGATGTTAACACCCTATTTGCCTTATCCACCGGCTTCGGGAGGGCAAATTAGAACTTTAAATCTGCTTAAGTATTTAAATCAAAATAATGAAATTACTTTAGTTGCTCTATATAAAAACGATCAAGAAAAAAAATACCTTTCTCATTTGAAGCTTTATTGTAAATCTGTTTTTTTATGTAAAAGACCATCTAATCCCTGGCATTTAAAAATTATTTTTAAATCAATTTTTTCCCGAAAGCCGTTTTTAGTTATTCGTAATTATTCAAATGAAGCCAGACAAATTTTAGAAAAGCTAATTAACGAGCAAAATTTTGATGTCATTCATGCAGAAACATTTTATATTATGCCTCATATCCCTAAAACTAATATTCCGATCCTTTTGGTAGAACAAACTATTGAGTTTAAAGTTTACCAACATTTCGTCGACTCTTTGCCATTCATTTTTAAAGTAATATTTTCTTTAGATATCTTAAAATTAAAATTTTGGGAGCGTTATTATTGGAAAAAGGCCTCTTTGGTCGGCACTGTTTCTGAGGTTGATAAAAAAATAATTAAAGAGCTTGAACCAGAAATAGATCCGGTCATTATTCCCAACGGCGCCGGCGATGAAATGTTTAAAAAAAGATTAACACCAAAAAAAACAATTCCCTTTAAAATACTTTTTCAAGGAAATTTCGCCTGGCTGCAGAATACTGAAGCGGCTAATTTTTTGATTAATAAAGTTTATCCTGTTTTAAAAAAAACCTACCCTAATATTTCAGTGATAATTGCTGGTCAAAGCGCTAAAAATAAAATTAAAAAAACCAATTATCCGGAGATAAAAATTATTGATATTAAACCAGACGATATAAAATTAGTAAAAAAAATTTATCAACAAAGCGGGTTGTTTGTCGCCCCAATATTTGGTCCTGGAGGAACTAGACTAAAAATTTTAGCCGCTATGGCTTCAGGTTTACCAGTCGTCGCTACAAAAACTGGGCTCGAGGGATTGGCCGTTAAAGATAATAAACATGTTGTAATAGCTAATACTCCAGAGGAATTCGCTGAAAAAATAAAACTAATTTTTTCCAACAAAAAATTTTATGAGGAAATTAGAAGAAACGCTTATCAATTAGTTAAAAAAATTTATAATTGGCAAAAAATTTCTGGAAAATTAGAAGCTGTTTACAAAAAAATAAAAAGATCATTATGAAAATTGGCCTCGATATTTCACAAATAGTTTATCAAGGAACTGGTGTTGGTAGGTTTACTGCTGGTTTAACTGAGGCAATTTTAAATTTTGATAAAAAAAATCAGTGGTTTTTCTTTTTTTCTGGCTTTCGACAAAAGCTCAACTACAAATTAAAACAAAAAATTCTTGAGAGAAATTATTTATTGATAGAAAGACCTGTTCCCCCAAAATTATTATCATTATTGTGGAATAATTTACATAGCGGTTTTACTAGTTCTTTATTGAATCTTAAACTTTTAAATCAACTCGATTGGTTTATCACTTCAGATTGGACCGAACCTTTATTAAAAATAAAAAAAGCAACAATTGTCCATGATCTTGCCTTTTTACGTTATCCAACAACTGTTCTAAAAAAAATTAAAGAAACACAAAAAAAAAGATTATCTTGGGTAAAAAAAGAGTCAAAAATAATTTTTGCTGATTCCCAGTCAACAAAAGATGATTTAATTAATCTTTTAAACTTTGAGAAGGAAAAAATTGTCGTCAATTACCCAGGTGTTAATGTCAATAAGCCCACTAAGGAAGAAATAAAAAAAACTTTATTAAAATATAAATTATTTGGGCCCTTTATTTTAACAGTTGGTAAGCTTGAGCCCCGAAAAAATCTCCGGCGTCTGATTGAAGCCTACGAAAAGTCTTTAATTGATGATATTAAACTTGTCATTGTCGGTCCACAAGGATGGGAAAATTTTCCACAACTAGCAATAAAAAAACAAGAAAATATTAAATTTTTAGGTTATGTTTCTGATAACGATTTGTTTGCCCTTTATTCTTCCTGTTTGTTTTTTATTTATCCGTCTATTTGGGAAGGTTTTGGTTATCCAATAATTGAGGCAATGAAATTAGGAGCCACGGTTGTCACTTCTAATCATTCATCTTTAAAAGAAATTTCCGGTGATGCCGCTTTTTTCTTTGACCCTTTTAATATCGATTCGATACAAAAATCTATTCAAATAGTAGCCCATTATCAAGATTTAAGAAACGATCTTAAGAAAAAAGGCCAAAAACAAGCTAGTCAATATACTTGGAAAAAATATTACAATAGATTAATTTCGGTTTTATTATTTTATAAATAATTTTTTTCTTACAATGATTATTGGTGTCGATGGCAACGAGGCTAATGTAGAAAATAAAGTAGGTGTCTCGGTATACTCGTTAAAACTACTCCAATATTTTCATAAAAAAAGCAACCAAAGTTGTCGTTTTGTTATTTTTTTAAAAAAACCGCCTTTACCAGAGCTACCCAAACCAAATCCTTTTTTTAAATATAAAGTTGTGGCAGGTAATTTTTTTTGGTCACGATTTTTTTTACCTTTAGCTTTATATAAAAACAGGTTTTCTTCTCAAAAAATCGATGTCTTCTTTTCACCGGCTCATTATACACCACGTTTTTCTCCTGTCCCTTTAATAGTAACGATTCATGATCTTTCCTATTTTTATTATCCTGAAGAATTTTTAAAAAAAGATCTTTATAAATTAGTCAATTGGACAAAAAGATCGATCGAAAGAGCAAAAAAAATCATTGCTGTTTCTCAAACCACCAAACGTGATTTAATGAAATTCTATCATCTCCCCGAAGAAAAAATAGCAGTTATTTATAATGGTTACGAAAGACAAATAAAAAAAACTAAAGAAATTAAACGGTGGTCTCTAAAAAAAAATAAATTTATTTTATTCGTCGGGACAATTCAACCAAGAAAAAATCTTTTGATTTTGATTAAAGCTTTTATCGATTTTAATAAATTAAATCCGGAATTTAAACTTATTATTACTGGCAAAAAAGGCTGGCTTTATAAAACAATATTTGAAGAAATTAAAAAAAATGATCTGGATAAAAAAATAATTTTGACCGGTTATTTACCAACCGAAGAAGTAAATTGGTTATACCAAAATGCTTTGTTTTTTGTTCATCCTTCTCTTTATGAGGGTTTTGGTATTCCAGTTTTGGAAGCAATGAGTTTTGATTGTCCGGTGCTTTGTTCGTCGGCGGCTAGCTTGCCAGAGATTGTTGGCGAAGCTGGTATATTTTTTGACCCGAAAAACAAGGAGGATCTCTTAAAAAAAATGTTGATCTTAGCAAAAGATTTTCAATTACGACAAGAGCTGATTCAAAAAGGAAAAAAAAGAATAAAGTTTTTTTCTTGGGAAAAAACCGGTGAACAAACATTAAATTTATTAAAAACATTATGATAAAAATCATTGAGGAGAATTTTTCTCTTTTAAAGTTTAATCAAAAAGCTCAACATCCTCTTCAATCCTGGCAATGGGGGGAAGTAAGAAAAAAAATGGGGATAGAAATTTTAAGAATAGGAGAATTTGATAAAGAATCTTTAAAAAATGTTTTTACTATAAGCTTTCATAAAATACCTTTTGTTCCTTTGAAAATTGGCTATCTGCCAAGAAGTGTTTTGCCAAGTGTAGAAACTCTTAATTTTTTATTTAAATATGGAAAAAGAAATAATTCAATTTTTATAAAAATTGAACCATATGAAGAAAAATCAAATCCGGCCGTTCGCGAACGGTGGGGAGAAATTAAAAATTCTAAATTTAAAATTGTTAATTCTCCTCATCCTTTATTCCCTAATTGGACACAGATTTTAGATCTTACAAAATCCGAAGAAGAACTTTTAAAAAAAATGCATCATAAAACCCGCTACAATATTCGTTTGGCTCAAAAAAAAGGAGTGACCGTCAAAAATCTCTCTAATGATGAAGGTTTTAAAATTTTTTCAAGACTTTATTTTGATACTTGTAAAAGACAAAATTATCACGGCCATAACTTTAAATACCATCAAACTGTTTGGAATAATTTAAAGAATGAAATTGCTCATATTCTAATTGCTTTTTATAACAATGAACCGCTATCTGTATATCAAATATGGATATTTAAAAAAACAGCCTATTATGTTTACGGCGGTTCATCAGAAAAATATCGAAATTTAATGGGAGCCAATCTTCTGATGTGGGAAGCAATTAGGTTTTCTAAAAATATGGGGGCCAAAAAATTTGATATGTGGGGTTCTTTACCACCAAACTATAATTTTAATCATCCTTGGGCCGGTTTTACAAGATTTAAACAGGGTTACGGAACAAATTTTATAGAAACTATTGGTAGTTATGATTTGATTATCAATCCTTTTTTTTATTCTATTTATAATCTTATATTTAAAGTCAGGCAATTTTTTTTAAGAATGTAGGAATCGCCACCTTCAAAACTTCATCCATATGTTTAACGAATACAAATCGCAAATCTTTTAAAACATATTTGGGAATATCTTCTAAATCTTTTTTATTATCGGCTGGTAATATCACGGTCTTTATCCCTGCTCGATGGGCAGCAATAATTTTCTCTTTTACTCCTCCGATTTCCAAAACTCTTCCTCGTAAAGTGATTTCTCCCGTCATTCCAACCTCTCTTCTTACTGGTTTTTTTGTTAGGGCAGAAACCATCGCTGTCGTAATCGCTATCCCTGCCGATGGCCCATCTTTTGGAACCGCTCCTTCCGGGACATGGACATGGATATCTAAATTATTAAAAAAGTTTGTTTTCAAACCAAAAATCTGCCACCGAGATCGAATGTAAGAAAGAGCTGCTTGACAAGACTCTTTCATTACATCGCCTAAATGACCAGTTAAAGTCAGGTGCCCTTTTCCTGGCATGACGGCTACTTCGATAAATAAAATATCTCCACCAGCTTGAGTCCAAGCTAATCCAGTCACGATACCAATTTTATCTTTTTCTTCGATTATTTGAGCCGAATAAATATAAGGACCAAGATATTTTGGTACATCTGAAACTCCAATTGTTTTTGATTTGTTTTTGTTTTCAATAATTTCTCTAGCAATTTTTCTAAATAAAGTCGCTATCTGTCTTTCTAATTCCCTCACCCCAGCTTCTCGGGTATATCGACGGATGATTATTTTTAAAGCTTCATCAGTAATCCGAGCTTCGTTTGGTGATAGGCTGTGGGCTAATAATTGTTTTTTAATTAAATAATTTTTAGCAATATTAAATTTTTCATCTTCGGTATAACCTGGAAAACGAATTACTTCTAATCTATCCAAAAGGGCATCGGGAATGGTATCCAAAATATTGGCGGTTGTGATAAAGAATACATTCGATAAATCAAAATTAACTTCAAGATAATGATCGGAAAACGCATGATTTTGTTCGGGATCAAGCGCTTCAAGAAGAGCAGCTGAAGGATCGCCGCGATAATCCCGACCAACTTTATCAATTTCATCTAACATAAAAACCGGATTATTAGTACCGGCTTGTTTTATACCTTGGATAATTCTCCCCGGTAGAGCGCCAACATAAGTTCGGCGATGACCTCGAATTTCCGCTTCATCACGAATACCACCCAAAGAGATTTTAATGAATTTTCTATTTAAAGCGCGGGCGATTGATTTGCCAATTGAGGTTTTTCCGACTCCGGGAGGACCGACAAAACATAAAATAGTTGGCTGGTATTCTTTTTTTTGATTGGGTTTTTTTTCTTGATTTTTTTCTTTCCTTTTTCTTAATTCCATTACCGCCAAATATTCTAAAATTCTTTCTTTAATTTTTTTTAAACCAAAATGATCTTCATTAAGAATTTTTTCTGCCTGTTTAATATCAACATTGTTAGGAGAAGAGACAGACCAAGGAAGATCAGTCAACCAATCAAGATAAGTTTTTATATAAGAGGCTTCGGGATTAAATTGGGACATTTTTGAAAGTCTTTTTAATTCCTTTAAAGCCTTTTCTTCTACATCTTTTGGCATCTTTGCTTTCTTAATTTTATTAGTCATTTCTTTAATTTCTCTATCTTCACCGCCTCCCAATTCTTCTTCGATTGTTTTCATTTTTTCTTTCAAAAAAGTTTCCTTCATCCCTTGCTCAAACTTTTTTTGGGTTTTAGCAGAAATATTTTGCTCTATTTCCAAAATTTTTACTTCCCGATTAATGTATTCGACTTCTTTCATTAATCTTTTTTTAAGATTTGTTTCTTCTAAAAGCTTTTGTTTTTCACTTTCTTTCAAATCGAGAACCATAGCAATTTGATAGGAAAAGTTTTGAGGAGAAACTATATTAAGGATGTTCATTAAAAAAACAAAGTCAACTGCTTTTCCAAGATTAATCGCTTTTTTGATTTGCATGGAAATATGTTTTACCATTGCTTCCACTTCTTCATCACTACTAATCTCATCAACAATTTTTTCAACCTTAACTTCAAAGAAGGGCGATTCTTTAATAAACTCGGTAACCCTTACTTTTTCTAAACCTTTGATTAAGGCATTTATTTCTCCTTTTTCTCCAATAACAGTTTTTTCTATTAAGGCTAAAACCCCTATTTGATAAAGGTCTTCTTTGCGGGGATCATTAATTGAAGGATTTTTTTGCATTAAAATAACAATTTTTTTATCCCTATTTAACGCCTCATTTATGGCGGTAATGCTTTTTTGACGCCCAAAAACCAACAGGTTCTCTGTAAAAGGAAAAATCATTCCTTCTCGAACCGGCACTACTGGAATAATAGATTGTTCTGATGATCCTAATAAAAAAACCATATATTTTAGCAGTTTATCATAATATCTGCTAATTGTCAACTAATAAATTAATTTAATTGTTAAGATAATACAAAATAATAATCTTGTATAAATAATTTAAATAAAATTTTTAAAAATTGCTTCAAAATTATTAAACCGTGGTCTTGAAATCAAGGTTTGTCCGCTTTCAAGTTGTTTTAATTGTTGATGATAAGCCAGCTCTTCGGATTGATAAATTATTCCTAAAGGAAATTTTTCTTCTAATATTGACGAGGCTATCATTAAAGCTTGTTGTTTATTTTTTGGATTATGATTTTTGTCTAATTTAAAAATTCTTTCTTTATAATATTGATAAGTATTTACTTTATTAAAACTCACACAAGGTTGAAGTACATTAACTAATGAAAATCCTTGATGCTGAATCGCTTTTTTAATTATCTCAATCATTTGAATTGTTTCTCCTGCAAATACTTGGCTAACAAAAGTGGCTCCTGAAATAATGGCTAAAGAAAGCGGGTCTAAAGGAACTTCAATGATGCCAGCCGGCGTTGATTTAGATTGGAATCCTTTTTGGGCAGTTGGAGCAACTTGACCTGTAGTCAGACCATAAACACGGTTATCATGAACAATTACTGTAATATCATGATTGCCTCGACAGGCATGGATAAAATGATTGCCTCCTTCACCATAACAATCACCATCTCCAACAATCGCCAAAACCCTTAGGTTGTGGTTGGCTAATTTAATACCAATGGCGTTTGGAATAGCCCGGCCATGAAGAGAATGAATGGCATAGGCATTTAGAAAATCATTCATATTTCCCGAACAACCAATTCCAAAAACTGCCACGATCGAGGATGGACTAAAATTTAATTGAGTTAAGGCGGTTTTGATAGCGACACCAATCGCCCAGTTCCCACATCCAGGACACCAAGTAGGCGGGTAACCATTAAAATCGTTTATTGATACCATATTTAATTACTTTAAATTATAAAATTATATATTACAAACTATTAATAATCTCTTCCGGGGTGATTTGTCTTCCATCATATTTCAATATCTTTTCTTTAATTTCTATTCCAATTTCCTGCATCAATAATTTTCCTAATTGACCCCAAGAATTATTTTCTACTAAAACATATTTTTTATTAGTTAAAAATAGATGATTAATTTTCTCCTTGGCTAACGGATAAAGATGATTAAAATGAATAAAGGCAGTTGACTTAGACGACTTAGCTAAAATTTTTTGCGCCTCAATTACCGCTCCTTTTGTTGATCCCCAAGAAACAAAAATTATTTCTGCTTTTGCTAGGTCTCCATAAACTTTAGGAATTTGAAAGTGATTTTTTAAATATGTAATAATTTTTCTATTTCTTTTGTTCACTTGCTCTCTCCTTTGATCACCTTCTTCGGTGGTGTGACCATTTTCTAAATGTTCATAAGAATTGGCTTGATAGTAATAACCTTCTTCTCCTGGCAACAACCTCAAAGAAATACCGTCTTCAGTAATTTGATATCTCAAAAAATTCTGAAATTGACTATTTTGGTTTAAATTATAAAATTTCTTGGGTAAGTTAGAATTTTTTAGGTCTTCTAACTTAATGGTTTTTCCCCGATCAACTGAATAATTTGCAATAAATTTATTAATAAAATCCAGGCTTACACTGAAATGAGATTCAGAAAGGTGCATGTCAGACATAATAATTACCGGTGTTTGATAAATATCAGCAAGATTATAAGCTTTAGCAGTTAATTCAATCATCTCTTCAGCATCTCCGGGAGCAAGAACAATTTTGGGAAATTCACCATGACCGGCATTAATGGCAAACAATAAATCGCCTTGTTCTGTCCAAGTTGGCATTCCCGTCGCTGGTCCAGGTCTTTGGGACAAAAATATCACTAAAGGAGTTTCCGTAATCCCAGCTAAAGCAATTGCTTCAACCATCAAAGCAAATCCTCCTCCAGACGTACCAACAGCGCTTCTTGCGCCAGCAAAAGAAGAACCAATAGCTGTATTGATGACACTAATTTCATCTTCAGCGTGGCGGACAATCATCCCTGTTTTTTCTTGCCAAGAAGCTAAGGTAGCCAAGACAGAAGAAGCAGGCGTCATTGGATAAGCAACATACATTCGACAATCAGCAATAACAGAAGCTAAAGAAAAAGCATCGTTGCCTGATAAAACTAATTGATCTTCTTTTTTTATTTTTTTTAAAATTGGTTTAATTTGATTTGGATAATTTTTGATGATGTGTTGGTAACCATCGAAGGCAAATTTTTTATTAAAATCAATTATTTTTTCCCCTTTATTTTTAAATTGTTCTTCAATAATTTTTTCTAAAATTTCAAAATCACCACCCAAAAGAGCCAAACTCGCTCCTAGGGCAATAGTATTTTTCATGACCGTCGGACCTTGATTCTTTTTGATTATCTTATTATAAGGAACGCTTATCTTTTGAAAATTGCCTTCCGCCTGAAAATCTTCTTCATCATAAATAACTAGACTCGATGTTTGAAGTCTTTTTTGATGTTTTTTTAGTGTATCAAGATTAAGACACACCAAACAATCAATAAAAGGAGCCGGAGCTTTGACATCTTCATCAGAAATTCTAACTTCGTAAGCATTGTGTCCGCCTCTAATTAATGAAGGGTATTCGATAAAATCAAAAATCTTATAACCTAAGCGGCTGGCAATTTTGGAAAAAACTAATCCGGTGGTCATTATTCCAAATCCAGCCTCGCCGCCAATTTTCCAAGTAAAAGTCATATTCAAATTTAATCAATCTAATTTTTAAATTATTTGGGAAAAATTCGGTTGCCTTTTTCATCTTCGATAAAAATTGCCGCTACCGGACAAGCTTTGGCCGCTTCAATAATGGTTTCAATCATTTCTTTATCGGCAGTTTCTAGAATTACCGCCTTTCCCTCTTTGTCCAATTGAAAAGTTTTGGGAGCAACAGCAATACAAGTGGCTGCACCAATACATAGGTTGCGGTCAACCCAGACTTTATAATTTTGAACCTTTACCGGACCGGAGGGATTTTTTTGATCTTTCGGTTTAAAATCATTCATAAAATAAAAATAATAAATTAATAATAATTTGCATATTTTATACTAACTTTTTTTTTTATTTTTCGCAAGCCCGATATTATTTAAATTGCTCGTCTTTGACTTTGAAGGTAATCTTGGTAACGTTTCTTAATCGTTTTTTTTCCTAATTCAATCCGTTTATGTGTTTTTTGTAATTCTTCGGGAATTGGTTTTTTATTTCGAATTAAATATTGATATATGGCTTCGTTTAAAGCGTCGATCGCCAAAACAGAGCAATGGACCTTAATTGGAGGAAGTCCTTTCAAAATATTAATAATGTCGTTTTTACTGATTTTAAGAGCCTCCTCTATTGTTTTTCCTTTTACCAAGTCTGTGATAACTGAACTAGTGGCAATCGCCGCCGCGCAACCGTAAGTTTTAAATTTAATATCATCGATAATTTCCTTAACCAAACCTTTTTTGAGAGGAATTTTTTTCACTTTGATATAAAGAGACATCAAGTCGCCACAAATTAAATTACCCGCCTCTCCAATACCATCAGGATTTTTAATCATCCCATAATTATGAGGATGACGAAAATGTTTTAAGGTCTGTTTTGTGTAAAAAGTATTATTTTTCATAAGCAACCGGTGAAATCGTTCTTAATTTTTTAACGACGATTTTTAAAATTTTTAATGTTTTAATTAATTCTTCTTTTGTGGTCCAGCGACCAAGGCTTATTCTTAAAGAACCATGAGCATCTTCTGCCATTAATCCAATCGCCGTCAAAACATGACTTGGTTCTAAATTTCTTGAGGAACAAGCTGATCCAGAAGAAACTGCGATGCCTTGAAAATCTAACTCCATGGTTAACGATTCTCCTTCGACGCCCGAAAAAGTAATATTTATATTGTTACAAAGCCTTTGTTTTCGATGACCATTTAAATGCGTACCAGGAATTTCTGTTAAAATTTTATTAATTAAAAAATCTCTTAATTTAATCATTCTTAAGTTCTCTTTTTTTCCTTCGCTTTGAAGAATTTCTACCGCCTTGCCCATACCAACAATAGCTGGCACATTTAAGGTAGATGATCTTAAATTTTTTTCATGACCACCCCCATGAATAATGGGTTCAATTTTTGCTTGATGATTAATGTATAATATTGCCGCTCCTTTTGGTCCATATATTTTATGAGATGAGGCGGTCAAAAGATCAATTTTCATTTTGACTACATCAATTGGTATTTTTCCAAAACTTTGAGAAGCATCGGTATGAAAATAAACTTTATTTTTTTGGCAAATTTCACCAATTTTAGCTATATCTTGAACTGTGCCAATTTCATTATTTCCATGAATTACAGAAACTAATAAAGTATTTTTTTTGATTGAATTTTTTAAATGCTCTAAATCAATCAACCCAGATTTGTCAACTTTTAACCATGTAATTTCAAATCCTTGTTTTTCTAACCAACGGGCGCTTGCGATGACGCAGTCATGTTCGACAGGAGAGATAATTAAATGATTTTTATGTTCTGATTTATGGGCAAAGGCAGTCCCCTTAATAGCTAAATTATTGCTTTCAGTCGCCGATGAAGTAAAAATAATTTCTTCCGGATCAGCGCCAATAAATTTAGCGATTTTTTCCCGAGCTTTTTCGACGGCTTTAGCGGCTTGTCTTCCTTGCCAGTGAAGAGACATTGTGTTGCCAAATTTTTGGCTGAAATAGGGACGCATTGCTTTAAATACCCGGGGATCAACTGGCGTTGTCGCTGCATAATCTAAATAAATTTTTTTCATAATAATTCTATTAATTTAATTTTTTTTAATTGATTAATGATAAGTCGATTAAATTTTTTATTAAAACTTTTATGATGACAAAATTTATCGTATCGACATCTTTTTTCATCCTGACAACTACAAAAAATAATCTCTTGTCTAAAATTTTTTAAATATTCATACAGAGTGGTTTTTTTAATTTTTTTCCCCAAATAATAACCGCCATATTTTCCTTCTTGGCTTATCAATAAACCGGTTTTTACCAATTTTGAGGCAATTCGTGCTAAAAATCTTTTCGGTAGACCAGTTTTTTCTACTAAATTTGACAGGTTTGTTTTGGACCCTTTTCTATAAATATAAGAAAGAAATAATAAACCATATTCCATTTCTTTAGAAAGAACTAACATAGGATTATAAAATTTATTGCTTTAAATTAAAATTTAAATTTATACTTAATTAGTAATAGTTAAATAAATTTATTCTAACAAACTCAATTTTAAAGATCAATCTCAATTTTAAAAATTAAAATTAAGACGAGGAATTCGATCAAGAGAGTCGATATTTCTTACCCATTTATTTTGCAAAACCTTATAATAAGCTGCCACTCCAATCATCGCCGCATTATCTCCTGTTAAATTTTTATTTGGTGGAAAAAGAATTTTTCCTTGATGTTTTTTAATCATTCTTTTCATTAATGTTTTTAGACGAAGGTTGGCACTAACGCCACCAACAACCAACAAATGATTGATTTTTGTTAAATTAATTGCCTTTTCAGTTTTTTTAATTAAAGTGTCAAAAACCGCTTCCTGAAATGAACTGGCAAGCAACTTGATATTCAAAAGCTTATCGGCTTGATTAATTTTTTTTAAAAAATAATAAAAAGAGGTTTTTAAACCAGAAAAAGAAAAATTCAAATTATTTGATTGAAGCATTGGTCGAGGAAAACGATAAAAATCTTTGTTATCAACCTGTTGCGATAATCTCTCAATCACCGGCCCACCTGGATAACCCAAACCTAAAAGTTTAGCGGCTTTATCTAAGGCTTCTCCGGCCGCATCATCAACCGTCTCTCCCAAAACCTGATATTGTAAGTGGTCTTTAAAAATTAATAAACTCGTGTGTCCGCCGGAAGCAATTAAAACTAAATAAGGAAAATCAAAATCTATGTTTGGATTCCCTTTTGAATTTTGAACGAATGGTGAATAAATATGACCTTCCAAATGATTTACAGCGACTAGCTTTTTATCATATTTTTTTGCCAATTCTTTTGCTTTTTTAATTCCTACTTCAAGAGCTACCGCCAATCCTGGTCCTTGGGTAACGGCAATATAATCAATGTCTTTTTTTTTAGCTTTTTTAATAACCTCATCAATAACCTTATCAATTTTTTTCTCATGAGCTCTTTTGGCTAAAGAGGGAACAACTCCTCCCCATTTTTTATGGATTAGAATTTGAGAATAAATTACATTACTAATAACTCGTCTTCCTTCGGTAAGGGCGGCGGCGGTCTCATCACAAGAAGTATCAATGGCTAAAATCATTTAATTTAAATTTTATTTTTAATGATTAATTGTCTTTTATTTTTATTAATATAGTCGATTTTTATATAAATTGTTTTTGCTTTCTTTTTAATTAAGTTTGCAATCTCGCCGGTTTTTTCTCCCCATTCAAAAATAAGAAGATTGCCGGGTTGAAAATATTGATCCAGTTTAAGTGATTGAAATTCTTCTTTTTTAATGAGATTAAAAAGATCAACATGAATTAATTTTTTAATTCCCATCTGTTTTACTAAATATTCATAAAAAACAACAAAACTTGGGGAAATAATATTTTTAATTAAAAGAGCCTCGCCTATTCCTTTGACAAAAGTTGTTTTTCCGCTACCCAATTCGCCTTCAAGGATAAAAACTAGGGCTTTTTTTTTAGCTTCCGATACTACTTTCTTTAAAATTTCTTTAGCCAAATTTTTGGTTTGTTGGGGTGATTGGCTAAAATATTTGTTTCCTTGGTCAATTTTTTTTCCTCCCTGCCTTAGAATCTTTATTTCCGGTTCAGTTAAATCAACTACCGTAGATGGTTTATTACGCGGTAATTTCCCTGCGTCTACGATTAAATCAATTAATTTAATTTTTTTTAAACTTAATGATCTGATAAAAGATTTAATTGAATAATGGGGTGACTGACTAGATAAATTGGCTGAAGTCGCCGTCAATGGCTTTTTGTAATATTTGACTAAATCAATAATTAGTTTATAATCAGGTATTCTTATTCCCAAAGTGCCATCTTCTGCCTCTAATAATTTTGAAACCTGATGTTTGGATTTTAAAATAAAAGTAAAGGGCCCTGGTAAAAGGTTTTTTAAAAGTCTCAATTGATAAGAATTAACTTTGGTATAATCATTTAACATCTGAAAATCGGATAAAAAAACAGAAATCGCTTTTCCTGGCGGCCTTTCTTTAAAACTTATTAATTTTTTAACCGCTTCCTCATTGGTAGCATCGACTAACAAACCATAAACCGTGTCCGAAGGAAAAACCACTAATCCTCCTTTATCCAGGTGTCCTTTTACTAAAGAAAGAAGCTCTTTTAAGCTAAGTTTTTTTGGATTAATAATTTTCATTTTGAAAAATTCAAACCGAATTGCTTTACTAACTTTAAATTGTTCATAATTTTAACAAAAATTTGATAAAATTTAATTATGGTCAATAAAAATCTTCGCCCTAATAAAAAAAATAATCATCAAAAGAATTTTAAACTAGGCTTTAATATTAATATCCAAAAACTGTTTATTTCTCTTTTTATTTTTTTGTTTTTAATAGTTTTTATTAATTCACTTTCATCAGAGATTAAAAAAGCTGTTCCAGAAAAACCAATTACTTCGGTTATCAACGAAATTAAAGAAAATAAAGTTAATAAAATTGAAGTTTTTGACAATAAAATTTTAGTGTATTATAAAAATGATAGTCTTGCCATAAGCTATAAAGAGCCATCAGACAGCTTTTTTCAGATATTAAAGGAATCGGGAATTAGTCCAGACCAAGTCAATATCCATATTCAAAATACCCAAGGATCAAGTAATTTAATCAATATTCTTAGCAATGTCATCCCAACTATTTTAATGATCGCTTTTTTTGTTTTTCTTTTCCGTCAAGCTAAAGGGGCACAAGACTCTGTTTTTTCTTTTGGTCAAGCACGGGTAAAGCGATTCAGTAAAGACATGCCTAAAGTAAGTTTTAACGATGTTGCTGGCGTTGAGGAAGCAAAAAAAGAACTAGAAGAAGTGGTTGATTTTTTAAAACATCCAGAAAAATACAAAAAGCTTGGCGCCAGGACCCCAAAAGGGGTTCTTTTGGTTGGTCCCTCTGGTTGCGGTAAAACTCTTCTGGCTAAAGCTGTTGCCGGCGAAGCCAATGTCCCCTTTTTTTCTATTGCTGGTTCGGAGTTTATGGAAATGTTGGTGGGGATTGGCGCTGCTAGAGTCCGTGATCTTTTTTCCAATGCTAAAAAAAATGCCCCGTCAATTATTTTTGTTGATGAGATTGACGCTATTGGCCGGGCTAGATCTATCGGTATCATGCCTTCACATGATGAACGAGAACAAACTTTAAATCAAATTTTAGTAGAAATGGATGGTTTTAGTCCCAATGAACAAGTAGTAGTCATTGCCGCTACCAATCGAGGCGATCTTTTGGATCCGGCTCTTCTTAGACCGGGAAGATTTGACCGCCGAATTGTTGTTGATTACCCAGATGTCGAAGGAAGAAAAGCAATTATTAAAATTCATTCTCGCGGTAAACCTATTGCTCCAGATGTTCAATGGGATAAAGTGGCAAAAAGAACAGTTGGTTTTTCTGGAGCTGATCTAGAAAATATGCTTAATGAAGCAGCTATTTTGGCGGCTCGATTAGGTAAGAGTCAAATTGATATGGAAGACATCGAAGAAGCCGCCACCAAAGTAAAACTTGGTCCAGAAAAAAAACGCCTTCAATCGGATTTTGATAAAAAAATCACTGCTTACCATGAAGCTGGCCATGCGATTGTCAGTCATTTTTTACCCCATACAGATCCGGTTCATCGAATTTCAATTGTTTCTCGAGGAATGGCTCTAGGTTTTACATTAATTCCTCCAGCCAAAGATAAGCTTCATGAAAAAGCCTGGAAAATCGTCGAACCAATTTTTTATCAATCACTGAGAAACACTCTCGAAAAATGTGAAGCCTACCTTCAAAAAGGTGAAAAAACCGTTTCAATTCATTTAGAAGAGATTATTCCAGCTGCTTATCATGGGCGAATTGATACTCTTTTTGTTGCTATTGGGATTGAAAAATGGGGTCGTTATAATCCAGATGATGATCAAATTATTATTCATGAAAAAAATGAACCAGGGGATACTGATTTACTCGATTTTTGTGCGAATCAAGTTTTAAGGCAAAGTGGAACAGTCTTTGCCCTGAAAAATGACACTATACCAGGAAAATCAGTAATAGCAGCTATTTTTCGATATTAATTAAATTATTTTTAAAAAATATCTGTAGTCACCTTTTTTTATTCCTAAGACGACAGATTGCAATATCTTCAATTATGAATATCTACAAATTTAATTGCTCATTCTATCCCGAAAATAAATGAGTTCCCCTCCACGGAGGGGAATGAATTCAGCAATTCCCCTCCGTTGAGGGGTACCGCTATCGCGACGGGGAGGGTGTCTTTAATCCGTCATCCTGAGCCCTCGAATTTTGAGGGCGTGAGGATCTCATCTGACGCCACCGGCGTCATCCTGAGCGGCGCTTTCCCGCGTGAGGATCTCATCTAACATAATCAGTGTCATCCTAAAGCTTCATTTTTTGAAGCCGTGAGGATCTCATCTTTTCATTTTTAAAATATACTCAATGAGATTGCCACGTCGCATAGGACGCTCCTCGCAATGACGGTGTAGGGGGAAAAAATTCAAATCCACCTAACCCCTTTTTAAAAGGGATATTGATCAGTATATATTTTCATTGTTATCTCATGCCAAGTAAGC
>JARYMT010000006.1 GCA_029906985.1 Microgenomates group bacterium
AGGCAAAAAGAAAAGGGGGTCTGGGGGAAATGAATTTTTGCCCGCCTGCTGTCCGCCGAAGGCGGACTGAGGGTGGGAAGCGTTTCCGCAATTCTGCGTTAGCAGAATGTCAAAACAGAAAAATTTTCTTTTCCTTAATTGAAAAAATTTTTGCGGGCGTGCAATTGAATAAATGTTTAGAAAATTTTTCTGTTTTGCTCGGCGGAAGCGAAGCGGATGCCATGCGGAAACGCTGGGCGGGATTGTCGCCCGCAGGGTGACAATTAAAAGTCAGCATCAGGATTTTGTTCAAAATAAGTTCGAATTTTATCCAAAAGATACCGCCAGTTGGAAAAGAAGTTTATTGAAATTAGACCATAGCGGTTATAACTTCGATCGATCAGATTGACAAAAACCGTCAAAATTATTTTTAATAAAAAAAACCTCCCCTTTTTGGGAAGGTAAAAAAAAAGAAAACCTTTTTTTTATTTAGATGAAACAACAGGGATGCGTTTGGGTTTAGCTTCAGGCGCAATTGGTGCGCTAACGGTAATAACACCATTTTTTACTGTTGCCTGAATTTTTTTAACATCGATTGGTCTGGGTAAATAAGTCGTATAATCAAAAGAGGCGACTCTTTCCATTTTATGGATTATTTTATCCTTTTTTTTCTTTTCTTCTTTTTCTTCATGCCTGCCGATGATATGTAACACACCATCTTCGTAGGTGACCTCAATTTTGTCCTCTGGGATACCAGGGACAGACGCTTCAACAAAAATTTTATTATCCTGCTCATAAATATTTAAGCCTTCAGTTAAAGTAAGTTCGGCAGGTTCAAATTCATCTTCCCAGAACCAAGGTCGCATCCATGAACGGAAAGGATTGAAGCGAATTATAGCCATCTTTTATTCACCTCCTTTCAAAGATTTACTAACTTATAAACAATTTTTTAAGAAAGGTTTTTTAAAAAATAAAAATAAGAATATTAGCAGTATAGCAGATAGTCTGCTAAATTGTCAAGAGGTAAATTAATTATTTGACCATTTGTTAAAATTTTATTACTACAAAAAGACAAATTGATATTCTTGTCGCTTATAATCCATTGTTATTTGCCGCTAAACAATTAATACTTAATACCAGAAACAATGAAAATTAAAGATTTACCTCGTTTGGAGAGACCAATTGATAAATTATTAAGATATGGCGTAAATCGATTGACCAACGCCGAACTTCTAGCCATAATTTTTTTAACTGGGAAAAAGGGAACAAGTTCTTTGGAGATTGCCAACCGTCTTTTTAATAAGTTCAGAAATGAGGAATTGATTAATCTTAACTTGGCAAAACTTAAAGAGAAAAAAATCATTGGCCCAATAAAAGCCTGCCAACTGATAGCCGCTTTAGAATTAGGAAAAAGATTATTTAAGGACAAAAAAATTATTTCATTACTCGGGCCAGAACATATTTGGCTAGCAATGGAAGATATATTACCAAGAAAAAAGGAATTTTTTGTTGTTTTTTACCTTGATACAAGAAATCAATTGATAAAAAAAGAAATAATCTCAATAGGCACTCTTAATAGTAATTTAGTCCATCCAAGAGAAATTTTTGAACCAGCGATAAGAAATTTGGCTGCTCAGATAATTTTGTCTCACAATCATCCCTCCGGTAATCCGGAGCCCTCAAAGGACGATTTTCTTTTGACTAAAAGATTAATTAAAGCGGGAGAAATTCTCGGAATTGAAGTCATTGACCATGTAATTGTCACCAAGAATAACTATTTTAGTATGAAAGAAAAAGGGTTGTTTTAATTGATTTTTAAAAATATTCTATTATCTTTAATTTAATAAGCCTTTTTTCTTTTTTAAATTAAGACGACTTAATTCATAAACAGTCTTCGGTAAGATTATTTAATTTTAAAACCGGTAATCTAAAATATTTTTTTTCTTTTATTTTATCCCTAATTAATAAACAAGTAGCAAAATCTATTTTTCGACTTTCATATAAAGGATAAATTTTTTTCGCCCGATCTTTTTTAAAGGGATCAGAAAAAAGTGAAAGCTGCGTGGTATTATTATCAGTTAGATCACTAAGAATGCAACCGGTAGATCGGTATAAAACTTTGGGTTGGTATATTTTTTTGACTGCCTGGTGTATTTTTTCCCTTATTAACAAAGGGTGGGCAATTTTTTCTATTAATTTGATTTCTGTTGTTGAAAATAAAAAATTTTGCGATTTTAAAAAAATAGTGATTTTTCCAACTAAATATTTAAAATAACGAGCTTTAGTAAAAGCTTCCTCAATTTGATTTAAAATTCTCGCTTTTAATATATCAAAATTATTAGTAGGAGGAGAAAAAGTTTCGCTTTTAGAGATAGATTGATAATGGCATTTTTTTTGAGAATTAATTTCATAAACCTTATAGCCATGAAGCTCAAGCCAGATTTCAAAAAACGGTTTGGTTAATTTTTTTTTAACAAAAGATTCTGATTTTAAAGCGAAATCCAAAGCGGTATTGATAGCAAATTTTTTTAAATAGCTGGCGGTGTTTTCACCGATTCCCCAAACATTTTCAATTGGAATAAAAGATAAAAATTTTTCAATTTTTAAACCATCAATAATTGTCAAACCACTAGGTTTTTTAAAGGAGGAAGCTAGCTTAGCAAGACTTTTATTTAAAGAAACACCAACAGAGACAGTAATATTAAGAGAATCTTCAACCTTTTTTTTAATTGCCAAAGCAATTTCTTGATAACTAAGATTTAAAGGTCTTCTTAATCCTTTAATATCGGCAAAAGCCTCATCGATAGAATATTCTTCTACCATCGGCGTAAACGATCTTATGATATTAAAGATTTTTTGCGAAAAAAGCTCAAACATTTGATAATCAGATTTAACAATTAAACAAGAAGGACAGATTTTTTTTATTTCAAAAAAAGGCATTCCTCGCTTTACTCCATATTTTTTAGCTTCATAAGAAACAGAAGTAGCAATGCCTCTTTCTTTTCCGGTGACAATCGGCTTTCCTTTTAAATAAGGGTGAACGGCTTGCATTACCGAAGCAAAAAAAGCATCACCGTCGAGATGCAAAATCACATTAGGCCAAGAGCGGGTTAAAAACATAAAATAATTTTAGTGAACGATTGTCCACTTGTCAATTATGAATTTTTTAGCGGTTGTACCAACTTTCATGGAGATTGATTTTTCCATCCTCAATTAAAAGATATTGACCTAAACCATAATTAAAGACACCACAATTGGCAAAATGTGAATTTTTATCAATCTCTGCCCAATGAGAGTGGCCACAAATCAAAAAACTTTTTTTAAAATTTTTTTCTTTTTTAAAATTATTTTTTATTTTCTTGTTAACATGTTGATAGAGAAAATAAAGAATTTTTTTGCCAAATATTTTTAATAAAAAACTTATTAACTGGTTATAAATTTTTATAAGAAAAGAAGGTGTTTTTATTTTAAAAATATCATCCCAAAGCGGAAAGCGACTATTTCCATGCTCAAAAAAAAATAATTGGCCATTTATTTTTTTTTGATATTGTTTAGTCAATAAATAAGAAAATAATTTAACCCGTTTATCCAAATATTCTTTTTTATCATGATTACCGTAAACGTAAATAGCTTTTTTTTTCTTAAGGAGAGGAAAAAGTTTTTTCCAAGGGGATTTAATAAAATCAGAGAAAGAAATTTGATAGCCTTCCCAAAAATCACCATTGATGATTACTTGGTCAGCTGAAAGAATAACTCTTTTTAGCAAAGTGAATTTCTTTTCATTAAAAGACTTATTTAAATGAGTGTCAGAAAAAACAACAATCTTCATACTTATTTTTTATCAATCATTGCTTTAAGTATATTTTGGGGAACTTCTTCATAATGAGAAGGCTCCATATAAAAGAATCCTCGTCCTTCCGTAAGCGATCTTAACACTGTGGCATAGCCGGAAAGTTCGGCTAAAGGAACATAGGCTTTAATGACTACTGATCGACTCCTTTTTTCCGTCCCTAAAATTTTTCCTCTTTTACTGGAAATATCTCCGATTACCACCCCCATAAAATCTTCAGGAACAGTGACCTCCAATTTCATAATTGGCTCTAACAAGGTTAAACCAGCATTTTTGGCTCCATTTTGGAGGGCCATCGAACCGGCAATTTTAAAAGCTAAATCTGAAGAATCAACCTCATGATAAGTGCCATCATAAAGAGTGACTTTTAAATCAACAATGGGGAATCCCAAAAGAACCCCTTTTTCTAAAGCTTCAACAACCCCTTTTTCAACAGCAGGAATAAATTCTGAAGGAATTGCGCCACCTTTAATTTTGTTGACGAATTGAAATCCTTCACCGCGACCTAAAGGTTCTAGTTTTAAAAAACAATGGCCATACTGACCATGACCTCCAGTTTGTTTGATATATTTTCCTTCGGATTCAACAGTTTTAGTAATTGTCTCTTTATAAGCCACTTGGGGTTTGCCGACATTGACAGCCATTCCCATCTCTCGTTTCATTCGATCAACCAAAATTTCTAAATGGAGTTCGCCCATACCTGACATAATAGTTTGTCCAGTTTCTTGATTAATTTTTACTTTAAAAGTAGGATCTTCTTCAGCTAGTCTTTGCAGACTATAAGAAAGCTTTTCCTGATCAGCTTTAGTTTTTGGTTCAATTGCCAAAGAAATAACTGGTTCAGGAAAACTGATTTTTTCAAGCAATATTGGATTATTGGGATCAGCTAATGTATCACCAGTTTTAGTTTCTTTAGGGCCAACCAAGGCAACAATTTCGCCAGCAAAAGCTTTATCAATTTCTTCTCGCTGATTAGCATGCATTAATAAAACCCGACTGACTCTTTCTTGTTTATTTCTATTAATATTATAAATATACGAACCTGACTCAAGAACACCCGAGTAAATTCTAACATAAGTTAATTTTCCAACATGAGGGTCTAATTGAATTTTAAAAGCTAAAGCAGTAAATTTTTCTTCGGGAATAAGTTTTCTTATCTCTGATTTATTGGTTTTGGGATTTACACCATGGATTTCTTTTAAATCTAAAGGAGAGGGTAAATAGTCAACGACGGCGTCAAGCACCGGTTGAACGCCTTTATTTCTTAAAGAAGAGCCACAATATACAGGAATTAATTTATAAGCAATGACTGCCTTTCTTAAAGCATTTTTAAGCTCTGGGACGTCAATTTTTTCGCCATTAAGATATTTATTTAAAAGGTGATCGTCGGTTTCAGCAATTTTTTCAATTAAAATTGCCCTTGCTTTTTCAGCTTCTTTTCTAATCTCTTGAGGAATTTCTATAGTAGAAAAGTTTATTCCCTGAGGGTCTTTGTCCCAAACTAAAGCTTTCATGGTTAACAAATCAACCACTCCTTTAAAATCCTGTTCTTTACCGATCGGATAGACCATTACGGCTGGTTTAGCTCCTAATCTGTCTTCAATTTCTTTAACAGTGGCGTCAAAATTTGCCCCCAATTTATCCATTTTATTAATAAAACAAATTCGAGGGACCTTATATTTATCGGCTTGACGCCAAACGGTCTCTGATTGGCTTTGGACGCCCTCTTCGGCATCAAAGACGACGACTCCTCCATCCAGAACCCTTAAGGATCGTTCTACTTCGGCAGTAAAATCTACATGACCCGGTGTATCAATAAGATTAATTCTTACACCTTTCCAAAATGTTGTCGTCGCTGCGGAAACAATGGTGATTCCACGCTCTCTTTCTTGAGGCATCCAATCTAATTGAGTAGTTCCTTCATCAATATCGCCCAATTTATAGGTTCTACCAGTATAAAAAAGAATTCTTTCGCTTGTGGTTGTTTTACCAGCATCGATATGGGCAATAATACCAATATTGCGAATTTTATCTAGAGAAACAACCCGATTTTTAGTAATAATACTTTGTTGAGCCATAATAAAAATTTACAAAAATAATAAAAAAATTATTCAAAATTTAAACTACCATTTAAGATGAGCGAAGGCTTTGTTAGCTTCAGCTAATTTTTCTGTCTGCAACTTTTTTGCTACTGCCTGGCCTTGATTTTGACTGGCATCTTTTATTTCCGCTAGTAGTTTTTCTTCAAAAGAACGAAATTCTTTATTAGGTCTAGCTTTAGCTGCCTCAATAATCCAATTTAAACTTAAATAAATTTTTCTTTCTTTTCTTACCTCAATTGGCACTAAATAAGAAGCTCCACCCAGCCTACGAGGCTTAACCTCAAAATTAGGAGCGACATTATTAATTGCTTGATTTAAAACGTCAAGAGCTTTTTCTGGCTCTTTAGCTAATTGATTTAACGCTTTATAAACAATTTTAGAGGCAATTGATTTTTTGCCATTAATAGTTAGATAATTAATCAATTTAGCTACTTCATAGCTATGATAAAGAGGATCTGGTTTAATTATTCTTTTTTTATATTCGTGTCTAGGCATAAGATTTAATTAAATTAAGCGTTTTTCGAAACTTCAGCCTTAGTTCCATATTTGGAACGGGAAGTTTTTCTATCAACAACTCCGGCAGTATCATACTTACCTCTAACAATATGATATTTTACGCCAGGTAAATCTTTTACCCGGCCGCCTCTAACCAAGACAATTGAGTGTTCGGCTAAATTATGACCAACGCCTTGGATATAGGCGGTGACTTCCATTTTATTAGAAAGTCGGACCCGAGCCACTTTTCTTAAAGCAGAATTAGGCTTTTTTGGTGTCATGGTTCTAACCACAGTACAAACTCCTCTTTTAAAAGGATTATTATTTTTTGTATATCTTCTTTTTAAAGCATTAAAAGTCAATTTAATCGCCGCTGCTCTTGATTTTTTAAGTCTTTTTTGCCTCTTCTTTTTTATCAGTTGGTTGATTGTTGGCATATTTTGTTAAAAACTTACTATAATATTTTTCCACCAGTTCTTTAGTCACGGGGATTAATCTGCCTATTATAACATTTTCTTTTAACCCTAACAAGTAATCAATTTGGCCCTTAATTGCCGCGTTACTAAGAACGCTAGTAGTTTGTTCAAAAGAGGCGGCTGATAGCCAAGAGTCGGTATAAATCGCCGCCTTAGTAATTCCTAAAATAGAAATTTTTCCGACCGCCGGTTTACCTCCCTGGACCATAACTTTTTTATTTTCTTCTTCAAAACGAATTTTGGAAACAACCTCATCTTTAATAAAAGCCGTATCGCCTTCATCCTCAATGATAACTTTATCACTCATTTTTCTGATAATCACTTCAAAGTGTTTATCATGAATGGCAATTCCTTGCGATTCATAGACTTTTTGAATTTCGTTTAAAAGATAAAGTTGGGCAGTCCTTAAACCTTTTATTGCCAAAATATTGTCAATATCGAGATATCCTTCTGAAAGGGGAGTGCCTGCCGTCACTAGTTCACCATCTTTTACCTTTAATTTTTGCGACATAGGAATGGTATATTCTTCTTGCTGAGGCGATTCTTTATTTTCATTAGAGATTTTTACAATGTAAACCTCTTTTTTAGTATCTTCTTGAATCGATAAACGACCATCAATACCTGCCATTGGTGAGACAATTTTTGGTGTCCGGGTTTCAAATAGTTCTTCTACGCGGGGAAGGCCTTGGGTTACATCAGAGATAACAATACCACCAAAATGTCTTACTCTCATGGTAAGCTGAGTTCCTGGTTCACCGATTGATTGAGCAGCGATTACACCAACAGGTGTTCCTATTTCAACCAATTTATTATTAGACAAATCAATTCCATAACATTTTTGACAGATACCATATTTGGCTTGGCAAAAAAGAGGAGAGCGGACAGTTATTTTTTTAATACCAGCTTTTTTAATCAAATTAATTTTTTCTTGATCGATTAAATCATTTTTTTTAAGAAGAAGTTGTTTATTTTCTTTATAAACGTCTTTAGCAACAAAACGACCTTTAATTCTCTCAAAGAACTTTTCTCCCCGATAATCATTTTCACTTATAGTGAGACCTTCATCTGTTTGACAATCTTCTTCTTTAACAATCATATCATGAGCGATATCAACCAATCTTCGAGTAAGATAACCAGCATCGGCAGTTTTTAGAGCTGAGTCTGTAAGTCCTTTTCTTGCTCCCCGGGCAGAAATTACATATTCAAAGATCGATAAACCTTCACGATAGTTAGATTTTGTTGGGACTTCGATAATTTTACCCAAAGGATCAACCACTAAACCCTTAATTGCCGCCAATTGTTTTAATTGTTCTCTGGAAGCCCGAGCGCCTCCAGACTTGATAATTATTTTAACTGGATTTTCTTCTTCAAGGGCGGCCCAAGTTTTATCGGCAAGTTTTTCAGTGGCGTCGATCCAAAGCTTATTTGTATAACGTCTTTTTTCTTCGATAGTTAATAATCCTTGATTATAATTTTGTTCAATTTTTTTTATTTCTTTTTCGGTTTGTTTAACTAGTGTTTCTTTTTCGGGAATAATTTTACAGTCGAAGATAGAAACTGAAAGACCGCCAGAAATTGTGGCTCCCCAAAACCCAACATCTTTTAATCGATCTATCAACAAACCAACTTTTTGATTATCATTATAAATCTTCATCGCCTCGGTCACAATTTTTTTAAGATCAGAAGCTTTAACTTCATGATTAATAAATCTTAATTCATCAGGAAGAGCTCGATTAAAAATAATTCGTCCTACTGAAGTTTTAATTAATGAATTTTTATTATCAATTTTTACATTAATCATAATTGATTCTCTTAATTTAATCAGATTAAGCTGGTAAGCTTTAATAGCTTCGGCCTCATTAGCGTAAAATTTTAACTGACTGTTTTCTTTTGATTTGAGATTTTCTTCTAAAGTAGTAATATAATAACAACCTAAGGCCATTTCTTTGTTGGGTAAAACAATTGGAGTGCCGTCGGCTGGCTTCAAAAGATTATTATAAGGGAGCATTCTTTCTTTAACATCGTTGATAGAATTTTTGGAAAGAGGTAAAAAAACACCCATGGCATCGCCATCAAAATCAGCATTATAACCAGCACAAACAGTCGGATGAATTTTTATAGCATAGGAATCGGTCAACACTGGGTAAAAAGCTAATATTGATAATTTATGAAGAGTTGGAGCGCGATTCAAAAGGACCGGATGATTTTTTGTGATTTCTTCAAGAATATCGTAAACCACCGGTTCTTTTTTATCCAAAAAATTTTTAGCGCTTTTTATATTGGGAGCTAAACCTCGAACAATAATTTCATGAAGAAGAAAAGGTCGAAATAACTCTAATGCCATTTCTTTAGGAATACCACATTGATCGATTTTTAAATCCGGACCAACAATAATAGTTGATCTACCAGAATAATCCACTCTCTTTCCTAATAAATTTTGTCTAAACCTCCCTTGTTTGCCTCTTAAAATATCGGAAAGAGATTTTTGGACTTTTGAGGCTGCCCCTTGAGTCCGAGCCCGGCCCCTTGATTTTTGCAAATCAATTAAGGAGTCAACCGCTTCTTGCAACATCCTTTTTTCATTACGAAGAATAATTTCGGGGGCTCCTAAATCTATTAATTGCTTAAGACGATTATTGCGGTTAATTACTCGTCGATAAAAATCATTCAAATCAGAAGTAGCAAATTTACCGCCAGGCAGCTGAACTACTGGTCTTAAATCTGGAGGAATTACGGGGAGAACAGTTAAAATCATCCACTTAGGTTGTATTTTGGCTTTAATAAATGCTTCCAAGGTTCTGACTTTTTTAAGCAGTTTTAGTTTTTTTTCTCCTTTACTTTTTTCCAGCTCTTCAAGGGTTTGGCTGTAGAGTTTATTAATATCAATATTTGATAAAACCTCGTAGATTACTTCGGAGCCCATCCCAACATTCAAAAAATCTTCAATACCGTTTTCTTTCAAAAAAAGATAATCATCTTCTTCGATGGTTTCTAATGGTTTCAGGAGTTTTACAATTTTTATTATTCTTTCATACCAGGCTTTTTTTTGAGATTTTTTTTCAATAAATTTATCAGAGAGAATTCTCATCTGCTCTCTTTTTTTAAAGTTTAATTCTTGGATAGCAATTTCTATCTGCTCTTTTTGGCCGATTTTATTTTTTATTTCAAGAACCTCTTTTTCTATTTCTTCGTTTAATTTTTTTGACTCTTCTTGATAAAGTTGTTCAATTTGTTTTATTTCTTCATCTTTTAATTTATTAATAACTTGTAAAGAATTTTTTTGTTTTTCTTTATCAATATTTTTTACTAAATAAAGAGCATAGTAAATAATTCTTTCTAATGATTGCGGTGGAATATCAAGAATTACGCTTAATGGGGCAGAAGGGCCTTTAAAAAACCAAATATGGGCGATAGGAGAAGCCAATTTTATATGGCCCATCCTTTCTCTTCTTACAGCTGAAGTAGTAATTTCTACTCCACAGCGATCACAAATAATTCCTTTATATCGCATTCTTTTATATTTTCCACAATAACATTCATAATCTTTAGTTGGACCAAAAATTCTTTCATCAAAAAGACCATCTTTTTCCGCCCGAAAAGTTCGATAATTTATTGTTTCCGGCTTAGTGACTTCCCCATGTGATAAATTTAAAATTGTTTCAGGGGAGGCTAAACTAATTTTGAGACCGGAAAAGTCAAAAATATCTTGGGTGGGCATTTTATTTTATAAAATCAATTGATAATCCTAAAGCATTAAGTTCTTTAACTAAAACATTAAATGACTCTGGGACATTTGATTGTGGGATATCAATTCCTTTAACAATCGATTCAAAAGCTTTTGTTCTACCACGAACATCGTCGCTTTTTATTGTTAACATCTCTTGAAGGGTGTACGGGACTCGATGTGATTCTAGAGCCCAAACTTCCATTTCTCCAAATCTTTGTCCTCCCATTTGAGATTTTCCACCAAGAGGTTGTTGAGTCACTAAAGAATATGGGCCGACTGATCGAGCGTGGAATTTATCTTCAACCATATGAATAAGTTTCATAATATAACCGGTTCCTACCAGAACCTTTTTTTCATAAGGCTGACCAGTGCTACCGTCATATAAAGTAGTTTTTCCATCAAGAGGGAGATTAAGCTTTTTTAATTCATTGATAATAAACTCTTCTTTAATTTTTTCAAAAACAGGGATGGTAATTGAAACATTGTTTTTGCTGGCAATTAAACCCAATAATGATTCAAATAACTGACCTAGATTCATCCGTGACAAAATAGAGAGAGGAGATATAATAACGTCGACTGGGGTACCATCTTCTAAATAAGGCATATCCCATTCAGGCAATATTTTTGAGATTACTCCTTTATTTCCATGGCGTCCCGCTAGCTTGTCACCGATAGAAATTTTTCGTAATTGGGCGGTATTAACAATAATTCTTTTTAAGACACTTGGTTCAAGCTCATTAGGATCTTTTTTTGTGTCAATTATTTCTAGATTTATTACAGTTCCACGCTTACCATAAGGCATTCTTAAAGAAGTATCTTTAACATCTTTGGCTTTCTCTCCAAAAATTGCCCTTAAAAGTCTTTCTTCGGCAGTTAGTTCTTTTTCACCTTTAGGAGCAACTTTACCAACCAGTATATCTCCCCCCTTCACTTCGGTACCAATAATAATTAATCCATCCTTATCTAAATTTTGTAAAACTTCCTCTCTTACATTAGGTATGTCTCTAGTCAATTCTTCTGGACCTAATTTTGTATCAACCAAATCTGCAATAAATTCTTCACAAGTAATTGAGGTTAAAAGATCATCTTTAATTAATCTATCAGAAATAACAAAACCATCTTCATAACCTAATCCATTGAGCGAAGTGTAAGCCACTACTAGATTTTGACCCAAAGCAAGATGACCATTTTCACTAGCTGGGCCATCAATAACAATATCACCTTTTTTTACTTTTTGTCCCAAGGCAACTACCGGCTTTTGATCAAATACCGTATCTTTATTAGTTCTAATAAATCTTTCTAATCTATGGATATATTTTTTTCCACTTTTTCCTCTAATAATTACTTGTTGAGAATCAACGTATTCAATAACACCATCTTCTTCGCTAAAATAATTTCTACCTAAAGCTGAAGCAACTTTTTTTTCTAAACCAGTTTTAATAATTGGAGCCTTTGGTTTTACCAACGGAACCGCTTGACATTGCATGTGAGTGCCCATTAGGGCGCGACTAGCATCATCATTTTGTAAAAAAGGGATTAAGGAGGCCGAAGCACCAAAAATTTGTCTTGGAGAAAGATCTATAAAATTAAGTTTTTCGGTTGGAATTTCAATAATTTCTCCTTGATAACGAACAACCACTTTTTCATCTAAAATCAAACCATCCTCATTAATCCTTACACTATCAGACGTTATGTAATAGTTTTCTTCATCATCTGCTTGTAAATAAACAATGTCATTAGTAATTTTTTTATTTTTTACTACTCGATAAGGTGTTTCTAAAAAACCATATTTATTAATTCGAGAATAAAGAGCCATGTAAGTAACAACACCTATGTTTGGACCCTCAGGCGATCTTATAGGACAAATTCTTCCGTACTGGGAAGAAGAAATATCTCGGATTGAGAAAGAAGCTCTCTCTTTTTCTATCCCTCCTGGGCCACCAACAGTAATCCTTCTTAAATTATCTAATTCAGAAAGAGGATTTGTTTGATCAATAATCGTCGATAATTGACTAGTTCGGAAAAAAGAATTAATAGCTACAATTAAAGGTTTTGGATTAATAATTTGTGAGGGAACAATTCTATTTTCATTAGCAACTAAACTCATTCTTTCTTTAATTTCTCTTTCTACTCTAACCATGCCGACGCGGACACCATACATACTCACTAATTCGCCTACAGTCCTAAGTCGACGGTTTCCTAAATGATCAATATCATCAAAGCTACCTTTACCGACAGTTAAATTTACTAAATATTTTATTGTTTCAATTAAATCTTGTTTATTTATTAAATAATTTTTTTTTGTAATTTCTGTATTTAATGAAAGTTTTTTATTGATTTTGTATCTACCAACCGCTCCCAAAGAATAACGTTTCTGATTAAAAAATAAATTATTAATAGTTTCGTGAGCGTTTTCTAAAATTAATGGCTCTCCCGGTCTAACCTTCCGATAAATTTCCAAGATAGCTTCATTTTTATTTTTACAATGATCTTTTTTAAGAGTATTATTAATAAATTTTTCTTGTAATTCTTTACCTAAATCAGAAAATATTTGCATAATTTGAGTATTATTATCCCCATCATAAACTTTAAGGAAAACGGTCGCCATAAACTTTCTTTTTTTATTAACTTTCATTTCAATCAAATTATTCTTATTAATACCAATATCTATCCAAGCACCAACGTATGGTCTAATTTCAGCATTGTACAAAGTTAAGCCAGTAGTTTTATCAATTTGAGCAGTAAAATAAACACCGGGAGATCTAACCAATTGGTTAATGATTGCCCTTTCAATACCATTAATAATAAAAGTTCCTCGATCGGTCATTTTAGGTAGATTAAAAAAATAGACGTCTTGCTTTTCTTCGGAGCCAGTTTTTTTGTTAACCAATCGAACCTTAAGATAAACAGGAACATCATAAGTAAGTTTTTTTTGTAAACATAAATCTAAGGAAAAACGAGGTTTGCCAAAAAAAATATCATCTAAATATAAAACAAATTTTTTTTGAGTATAATCTTCGATGGGGAAAAATTCATCAAGAATTTCCTTCAATTCAAAATTTAAAAAATTATTCCATGAATCTTTCTGAATACTAATTAAATCAATTTTTTCTAAACCCAAATCTTTTTTCCCGAGGAAAATTTCTTTTAAGTTTTTTATTTTTTGGGTATTTATTAATTTAGTCATCTGAATTGAGGTTTTAAATTAAGGATAAAAATAAAATTACCCCAAAATCCGGGGTTTTCTTAAAAAACTTATATAATATACACCATGACCAATAAAAAGTCAAGGAGAAATTATTTAAATTATTTTTTATTTTTTTCTAAAAGCCTTCCGTTTTTCACATAAAACTGTTTAGCTTGCTTTCTCTCAACAACTACCGATCTTATTTTATTGATTAAATCATTAATATTGTTACTATTTGATTTTCTTTCCGATGAATTTTTAGGAGAGTTAGCAGTCATTAATAATTTTTCTTCAATTTCTTTAAAAACTTTTACTCCCTCCAAATCAAATTTTTCTGCAGTTTCAATAATTTCTTTTAAAATTTGGCGACCCTTCTTTGTCCCAAAAAAATAAGCTAAACCAACGCCGGCAGTCATCCCTAAAGCAAAACCCAACCATAAATTACTTGTTTTAAAATCACTTTTGTTTACCATTTTTTTTTGAAGACAAATGCTCAAATATTTTAAAGATAGTTTTAAAACCAGTAAAAAAACCAACAAACTCATGAAAACCATGCTCGAGATTAATACCCACTTTTTCAAATCCTTCAATAATATTATTTATTTTTTTTAAAGCAGTTCTTAATTCTTTCAACACAAATATCAACTGAATACCAATTAAAATCATAAAAAAAGTAGTGACAGTTAAAATGACTGTTAAAAGCAATTGAGTATTATCCATTAATATTAAAAAACTAATAATGCATTAATTATGATTCAATAAACAAAAAAAGTCAATTTAAACTATGATTACAAAGTTAATGAGATCCTTTTTAAATCAGGTGAACCATTTTTTTTTGCCCAATAAAGGTTAGCCAAAAAAAGCGTATCAAAAGTTCCCGCATCAAGCCAGTAACCATCAAGTTCAGCCCACTGAAGCTGCTTTTTTTTAAGATAAAAATTATTTACTTCTGTAATTTCCAACTCATTTCTGCCAGCAAAATCAGGATGACATTTTTTAATAAAATCAAACACCTGATTATCATAAATATATAATCCGGTAACAGCAAAGTTAGACGGCGGATTTTTTGGTTTTTCAATAATTTCAATTATTTTTTTATGATCTTTAGGATCAAATTTTGGGACGCCGAATCTTTTTGGATCAGGGACTTTTTTTAAAAATATAATTGCCCCTTTTTTAAAATTTTTGACCGGTTTAGTAATATCAGCGTCAGTAGTATTATCACCCAAAATTACTGTTATAGGTTGGCCATCAGCAAAATCTTCACTTAGAGCCAAAGCATCGGCAATTCCCCCTTTAGGATTTTCTTGATAAGCATATTCTAGATGTTTGACGCCAAATTCTTTACCATTTTTCAAAACGCTGATAAAATGTCCCGCATGCGGACCTGAAGTAATTACCAAAATTTCTGTAATTCCTGCTTTGACTAAAGTTTGGATCGGATAATAAATCATCGGCTTGTCATATACCGGTAAAAGATGTTTATTGGTGGCAAAAGTCAGTGGATAAAGTCTGGTTGCTAAACCGCCTGCCAAAATTACTCCTTTCATATGTCTATTAAAAATTGATAATTAAAGCTTTAATTAATAAAAGAATAGCAAAACCAATAAATACATATTCTATCAAATTCTTTAAATGAAGGGTTTTATTTAGGGCGTGGTGATAGACGCCCCAAAGGATATAAAAACTAACAAAGATTAAAAGTATAATAAAGCTAAAAAATTTTTCTCCTTGATAAATTCTCAAGAAAAACAAGAAAAACACTCCACAGGTAAATAAAATTAAGTAATCTAAAAGATGTTTTTTTATTTCTTTCATATGATTGATCCTTTAGTAAAAAATAAAATTAATCCTAAAAAAACAAATCCCAAAAAAATAAAATGGCCCAGATTTTTTCCATGAATTCTGACAATATTCATCGAAGAAGCGATATAAAAATCGGTAGCCAAAACGATTAAAAGAAAAAATATAAAAACATAAACAAAATCAAAAGATAAATTAGCGACGTTGACTTTAATCACAGGATTTTCCTGTTTGGCTAAAATATTTTTGGTAATTTGTGGTTGATTATTAACCGTAATTTTTTCGGTCTTTTCAACCGGAGTGACATTTTCCCATGAAGGGGGAATTTTTTTTGAAGCCATACTTGCCTCAAGAGGTTTGCCAAACATTTGAACCACCAATGTTGTTTCTTCACCGTTTAAGACTCCATTAACAACAGCAATACCAATTTCTGTATATTCTTTTTTTAAAATATTGTCTCGATGGGTTGGTGAATTCATCCAAGCATTAACAACATCTTGCGAAAACATAAAATTTTTCGCTAAATTTTCACCTGCGTAGTCATATCGATAATTGGTTGCCAAAATGAAACTCCAAGGAGAAGCACCATCAGGAGCATAATGAGACCAATAATTTTTGACAAACATATCTTGAGCTTTTAGATAAGCGGCTTGAGCTAATTTTTCGTTATAAGTCAACGATGGGAGTTGATATTTTTGCCTTTGTTCATTTGTTAATTGATAAATCTTATCGATCGATATATCGGTAGCAAAACCCAAAATATTTTTTAAATAATTACCGGTAGTTTTAGAAAAAAAAGTTAAAAAGAAGGCTAAGACAAGATAAAAAGTTAAAAAATCATGATGCAAAGCTTTAGCGCGATAATTATTTTCTGGTAGAGGAGTAAAAAGATGTTGTAGGAAGTTTGAAAATTTTTTCATAAAAATTTTTTGACAATTTTAAACCTCTTCTTAATATAAATATACATCAAAAAAATTCCCAGCGTATCAATAATTACATCTCTAAATAAACCTTGTCGGGTAGCGATAAAAGTTTGATGAAATTCATCGGAAATTGCATATAAGAAACTTAAAATAAATGGATAAAAAAAATTAATTTTTGACGAAAGATTTTGATAAAAAGTTTTAAAAAAAGACCGAAATAACAAAAAATACAATATTGCGTATTCAATTAAATGTAAAGTTTTAAATATAATAAAATCAAACAAAAATTTATGAGTAACGGAAATTTTGTGTTGAGAAGAAAGAAAAAAAATAAATACCATCCAAAAAATCGGCGGCAGCCAATAAGAAAGTATTTTTAAATTCAATTTCATCTTAATTTTTCATTTTAAAGCAAAGGGATAAAATAGTCAAAAGAGCATAAAAAAAAGAAACGAAACTTAAGCAATTTATTAATGATTGATTTTTTAAAAAAATTATTTTTTCATTATTAATTCCAAGGACTTGACCTTCCTGTGGAAGATAGTGGTTGGTATCAAAAGTAAAATAATCTATTATTTTTTCTTTTTTAACCTCTTCTTTTTTGTTTTTTGAAATAGGCAATGAGGGCCAAGGAGTCGTTGTTGGCGATTGCCAAGTATTAATGTTAACACTGGAAGAGGAGGGAATCAAAGAAAGACAAGGATAATTAATCATATTTTTAGTTGGTTCTTGCTGACAAATATTATCCGAATCATAATCATTTCTTACAAAAGTTTTCCCTTTTTCTGCTTTTGGGTAATCCAAGCTATCTTTTAGATTTTTATTAAAATCCAATAGACGAACACTATCACCATCATTATTAAACATCGATGAAGAAAGTTCTATAGCTTGAAAATTTTTCGCTTCAATTGTTAAACTAAATTTTTTTGGGCTTGATCCGCCGTTTTCAACATCGTCAATAAACCAGTTTGACAAATAAACGGTCTCATTATTATTGTTATATAATTCAATCCATTCGTTTTCTTCTTTATCAGGATAAGCCATTATTTCAGAAATAAAAATATTATCATAAGAAAGCGGTTCTGAGGTGATTGTTGGTGATGGGGGAGCGACTGTCGGGGTAGGAAAAATAGTTAAAGTAGGAGAGGGAAAAGGAGTGATTATCGGTGTTGGGCTAAAAGCGAGCGTTGGTAAAATAATACAGCTTAAATCATTATTTGTATTATATTTCCCTAAATTTTTATTACCGACTTGCCAGGTTTCTCCACCATCGGGCAGTCGAAAAAATGCCATTTCACTCCCAGGGCTTTTATTATAAGAATAACTATCAATCAAAACTGCCGAAGATGAAGTTGGGGGAGCGGTACGATCAAACAAACGCAGACTATCGGCTGAAGCCGAATTTAAATAAAAATTAGCAGTAAAAGCAAGACAGCCATTAGGATAAATAAAAGCTCCAGGAGCAATCGTATAATAACTACTCCCGCCGCTATCATCAAGATACCAATTAGAAATATCTACAGTTGAATCTCCTTTATTAAATAACTCAACAGATTGAGTTGGTTCGATAACCAATTCGTTAATAAGTATTGTCTGTTCTGCCAAGCAGTGATGACTAGCAAGAAAACAAGAAAAAAACAGACAAAAAAAAATAATTATTTTTTTTATCATTTAATTAAAATATCTAAATTAATACCTTATTGAACTTAGATTATTAAAGAAAGTCAATGGATTATAAGCGACAAAAACAAGCTATTTAAAGGTAGCGGCCGAACAAATCGATGAATAATGTGAGCTGAATTTTAAATCCGGTCCAAAAACAGGGTCATGCATAATATAATCATCACCATCTTTTCTTATTAGTAGGACAAAATGATCACCCCCAGCATAACAACTATTTCTTAAAATTCCCACAATTACATAGTTGCCATTATTTAATTCCTGGTCAATATCTGATTTAGAAATCGAATGATAGCTTTTTCCAGCCACCCCTTTCCATGGTAAAGCCATATAGGCGGTAAGACCATAAAAACGATCAAATTCCGAAGCAATATCAGCCGGTGTTGAGTTTTGACCATTTTTTTTAGCAAACATCGCAATTGAAGTTAATAGACAACCAACATTTAAAATATTTTCCGAAGAATAACCAATAGTTTTATAAGCCCATCTGATATCTCGTTGAGAATAATAAGAACCATCCGATCCCGTTCCTAGCCCATTAGCATCAATGACCGTGTTGGCTCCCGATGATTGAACAAACGATTTAAAAGCCGCCAATTGCTTTTTGGCTTGGGCTAAAATTTGTTGATAAAATTCTTCGCTGTTTTTGGTATCGATCAGTAGTTTTTGTTTTTGGGTTTTTTGACTATTCAAAGCATTTCTTTGACTATTTAAAGTAATATTTAAATTTGCTAGTTCAACTTTTTTTTCTTCTCTTAATTTTTTTTGATCTTCATAATTTAATTTTGCTTGTTGAACTTGAATTAACAATTTTTGATTATTTTCTTGAGCGGTTTTTAAATATTTAAATCGGTTAAAAAAATCATCAGCGTTTTCCGAGTCCAAAAGGAGACTAAAAAGTGAAAGACTTCTTTTTTTATAACCTTCAGCAATTCGTTCAATTAAAAGTTTAGATAAATAATTTAAAGACTGATCCAAGCCCTCAATTTTTGAACTTAACGTTTCAATTTCATTTTGAGTTTTGATAATTTTTTGTTCGGTTTCCTGAATTTTTAAAGTGGTTAAATAAATCTGTGTATCCATATATTTAATTTGGGAAGCCAAGCTGTTTATCGCCTGCCGTAAGTCTTTAGTTTTTTGTTCACAGGCGTCAATAATTTGATTAAGCTCTTCTTCATTACGATAACTATATCCCGGTTGGCATTCTACCGAAGTAATTTTTTTAATTGGAAAAAAAAGAAGCAAAATTAATAAAAACAAAACACCAATAATTTTTTTACCCATACATTAAATTAATAAATTAATTATATATTGCTTCATTTTAAAAACATAGCCGGTTAAAGAGGCTTTTGCTTTATAAAAAATTATTTTATATATTTCTCAATAGCAATTAGACTGGCGGCTATGGAGATAATTATCCCAAAAAAAGTAGTTAAAGAAAAAATTATTAAAAGGAATTGCCAATTTATCGGCCAGACAACCAGTTTATAAAATTCAAAGTTTAAAACCAAAGAATTAATTCCTTTTAAATACGAATTCATAAAAGGATTCAAATAAAAAATAATCGCATCAAAGATTAAAAATGCCGTCAAAGAAGAAAAAAAGCCAAAAAATATCGCTTCATTGATAAAAGGTTTTTTAATATAAAATCCATCAGCCCCCAAAAGCCTTAAGAGTTCAATTTCATCTTTTTTTAAAGCCACTTTAAAATTAGTAATTGTCATCAGGATTATAATTGTGATAAAAACCAAAAAACCAAAAAAAACAAAAGAACTTTTTTTGATAATATTTGTCAAGGTTAATAATCGATCAATAATCACTTTTTGAAAATTAACCTCATCAACACCAGGTTGTTTTTTGAGAAATTCGGCAATTTCCGGTAAATATAAAGGTTTTTTGGCATAAATTTCCAAAGAAGCAGGCAAGATATCGGCCGAGACCATTTCTAAAAGAAGGGGATTGTCTTTATTTAATTCCTTGTAGATATTAAAAGCCTCTTCTTGGGAAATATACTTTATAGA
Source organism: Microgenomates group bacterium (assembly GCA_029906985.1). Classification (GTDB taxonomy): domain Bacteria; phylum Patescibacteriota; class Microgenomatia; order UBA1406; family GWC2-37-13; genus JARYMT01. Next base: position 20,244 of record JARYMT010000006.1, read on the forward strand.
TTCCACTTTTCCCGAGTTCATTAAAGTATCTCTTAACTTAAATATGTCGCTTTCAGCGGTTTCAGTTTTAAAATAGACAGTTACTTGAGGTCGGCTTTCCACATAATTTAATAAGCCATACAAAAAACACAGAAGAAAAATAATGATTAATGAGAGAAAAAGATTAAAAAAAAGGACCAAAAAATTAGCCAAAGACTGATAAGGAGTTCTTCTTATTGAGATCAAAAGATCTTTCATAATTCATAACCTCCTTTTCTGTTATCCTTAATTAATTTACCTTCTTTGATAACCAGCACTCTTTTTTTTAAACTGTTGACAATGTCGACATTATGAGTCGCGATAATGATTGTTTTTTTTCCTTCGAGTTTCTTAAAAATTTTTAAAATATCCCAAGTAGTTTTAGGGTCAATATTGCCAGTTGGTTCATCGGCAATAATTATTTCCCGTTCACCACAAATAGCTCTGGCAATTGCTACTCTTTGTAATTCCCCCGCCGATAATTGAATCGGAAAAACCTGACTTTTATTAGGTAGCCCAACCAACTCAAGAGCTTCTTTTACCCTTTTTTTTACTTCTTTTTCAGCGATATGGCTAACCTTTAGGCTTAGGGCAACATTCTCAAAAACATTTTTTTCAGGCAGAATCTTAAAATCTTGAAAAACGACGCCGATTTTTCTTCTTAAATCTTCTAAACGATTAAATTTTTTACCTGTTAAATCAAAATCATTGACAATAATCGAACCAGAGGTTGGTAAAAATTCTCGAAGAATTAATTTTAAAATTGTAGTTTTGCCCGCACCAGAAGGGCCTACCAAAAAAACAAATTCATTATCCTCAATCTCAAATGAAATATTATTTAAAGCCAAATTACCAAGAGGAAATTTTTTACTGACATTGTCAAATTTAATCATTGAATTAAAGGACTTCAACTAACCCAACATCCATTAGCCAACCGGCTTTTTGGGCAGTAAAAGTTTCTCCCCAAACCCTAACTTTTTTACCGACATATAAAGAAAGATCAACCGTTGTCGAAGTTAAATAGACATTTTGAGATTCTCCTCCCGGTCTCTCCAAATGAAAATTTCCTTCACCATCGATTCCCCCTTCTCTTAAGATTCCTTCGGCTTGATCCTTAAAAGTTTTTTTGTCAGCAATTCCCACCATTTTTTTTGCTGGCGTTGAAGAAGAAATATTTTTCGGAAGAGAAATTTTCGCAATAATAAAACCAACAAAAGCACCAAAAACTACTAATAAAAAAATTATTATGAAAAAAGAACCAAGAGATAGTTTTTCAATTTCTTTCTCACCAAAACGATGGATTAAGGGCTCTTTTTGATTTTCCATAGGAAATAGAATAGCAGTATTTTTTTAAAAAAACAAGTAAAAAATTATTTAACTGTTTTTAAATAAGCCTCAATAAAACCGTCAAGATCTCCGTCAAGAACCGCATCAGTATTGGTTTCTTCATGATCGGTTCGCAAGTCTTTTATTAATTTATATGGATGGAGGACATAAGATCTTATTTGTCTTCCCCAAGAGGCAATTTTTTCTTTTTTAAATTTTTCTATCGTCTGATTTTTTTTCTCTTCTTCCATTTGCCAAAGTTTGGAACGCAAAATTTTTAAGGCATTTTCGCGATTTTTTCCTTGCTGTCTTTCGGTTTGACAAGTGACAATAATTTTTGTTGGTTTATGAATTAGTCGAACAGCAGTAGCCACTTTATTGACATTTTGGCCACCATGTCCGCCACTTCTAAAAAACTGCCACTCAAGATCTTCTTCTTTAATATCGATATCTTTTTTTTCTATTGCCGGTAAAACTTCAACTAAAGCAAAAGAAGTTTGCCTTAATTTATTAGCATTAAAAGGAGACTGCCTTACTAATCGGTGTACTCCTGCCTCTGCTTTTAGGTATCCATAGGCAAATTTTCCATGGATATTTAAGGTGACACTTTTAATTCCCGCTTCATCGCCAAAAACGCGGTCAATTTCTTCATAACTCCAGCCTTTTTTCTCAAAATAACGAGTATACATTCTGAAAAGCATTGCCGACCAATCCATTGCTTCCGTTCCTCCTTGTCCAGCATGGATTGAAAAAATCGCTTCATTTTGATCGTAAGGGCCGGAAAGGAAAAGCATGATTTCATATTTATTGATCAATTTCTCTGCCTTATCTAATTCCTGAAGATCAAAATAAAGTTGGATTAATTCAATTTCTTCGATTTCTTTTTTTAAATCATTAATTCTTTTTAAAATTTTTGTGGCTGTTTCTTGGTTTTGCCAAAAACTGGTTTGATAAGTCTGTTTTTCTAAATTAGCTAATTCATCGCGTTTACCTTGTAAATTTATTTTTGTTAAAATATTAGTAATTTTTTTTGCCAAAAACTGTTTTTTATCTTCCATAAAATTTTGAAGATTATTTGAAGTCTTTACCAATAATAATTACTGCGTCGGCAGCCTCGTCGGATTTTAATTCCTCGGTTTTAAAACTGGGAAGATAATCTTTTAAGTCTTCTTTTAAATACCCGATAATATTTTCTTTATCTTTTTTTATTTGAATAATTGAAGTTTCATAATCAAAACTTTCAGCATTCCCGGTAAGGATTTCTTGATAATTATTTTTGCTTAATATCTCTTTCAATTCTCCGGCTTTACCAGCAATCCCCGAACCATTTAAAATTTTAAGTTTAATCATTTCTCTTTTAATACTTGGAGTGGGTATTGCCGTTGGCGAGGGAATAGGGGTTGGGGTAGGAGTAACTTTTCCCGGAAAAGAAAAATTTATAAAGTTATCAGTTGATCGACTAATTAAAATGAAAAAAATAAAAGACGCTAAAAAAGAAATCAAAAAAATAAACCAACTCTGTTTAAAAATTCCTGATAAATTGAATTTTGGCCAAGAAGGGGTGGTTAGAGCTCTTAACGGCTTTCTTTTTAAAATCGAGAACTCTTTATTTTCTTGGATAAAAATAAAAGCACCAAAACAGACATCAAAATTCAGAATAGGAAATTGGCTTTGAGATTGGGGTAAAAGAAGCTTTAAATAATCTTCATAAAAATGAGGAATAATTCTTTTTAAAGGATTGGTCCAGGCGCCCACTGCTTTAGTAAAAGTGTCTTGTCTGATTTTTTCTGATTCGGGTCCTGAAAGGATAATCCGGTTAATTTTTAATCCTTCCGCTGAAAACTGACTGACTTTTTCTTTTAAAATCTTGACAACATCATCTTTATCTTTTAAAATCAAAGACCATTCCTGTTCAGGTAAAAGACCAAGGCTATCATAAAGATATCCCTTAAGAAGAGTTTTTTCATAATATACATAAAAAATAATTTCTTTTTTATCCTTTTTTAGGGTTTTTTCAAAAAGTTTAAAATAAGCTAAAGATTCAGGAATAATTGTTAACAATTTTAAATCTAGCAATTTCATTACTTCTTTAAATTTTTTTAAATTTTCTTGATCGAAAGCAAAGAAAGCGACTTGTTTTTTATTATCATAATCTTTGATCAAAAAATCATAATAAGTATTATCAATATCGATCGAAGCAGAAGCTCTGGCTTTATCTTTAATAAAAGAGACGATAGCCGAAGGAGCCACATCAGCCGGGATTTCTGTTCGGAAAAATTGAAAATTTTCTTGGGAAAGGATTAAAACAACCTCTTTTTCTTTGATCGCTGCCGACCCTAGACCTCTTAATCCGTCTTTAATCGCCGAAGCTAATAAATCAACATCAACCACCTGATTATTATTAAGTAGATTTACCTCATGTTTTTTTTCAAAAAAACTTAATTCTTGCTGGCCAAGAAGCGATTTTCTTAAGCAAATAAGTTTTATTTGTTTCGAGTCAATAAAAAGATACAACATACTTAAATCTATTATATACAAACTTTAGGGCGTTTGTAAATATCTAAGAGTGGTAAAATAATAAAGTCATGGATAGTCCGGTAGAAGAAATAAAAAAAAAGATTGATATCGTTAGTTTTATTGGTTCTTTTATTGCCTTAAAAAAAAGCGGCAGAAACTTTAAGGCTCTTTGTCCTTTTCATCAAGAAAAAACTCCTTCTTTTGTGGTTTCGCCCGATAGACAAATTTGGCATTGTTTTGGAGCCTGTCAAGAAGGGGGAGATATTTTCCGTTTTTTGATGAAGTGGGAAAATATTACTTTTATTGAGGCTCTGCGGGAGTTGGCGGAAAAAACCGGTGTTCGGTTAAGAAAAATAACCATCGAGGATAAAACTTGGAAAAAGAAAGAAAGGTTAATTACAATTAATCAATTATCAGCCGAATATTTTGAATTTATTCTTCACAAAACTCCATTTGGAAAAAAATGTTTAAAATACTTGTCTGATCGGGGGGTTAATCAAAAGATTGCTTCAAAATTTAAATTAGGCTATGCTCCTCAATCTTGGGATTCTCTATGGCCCTTTTTAAAAAAGAAAAAATTTTCTGATCAAGAAATTATTGAGAGCGGTTTAGTGGTTGTTAGGCAGCAGGGAGGTTTTTACGATCGTTTCCGCGGCCGGTTAATTTTTCCTATAAAAGATCA
>JARYMT010000007.1 GCA_029906985.1 Microgenomates group bacterium
CGAACTTTCTTTTGAGCGGGCAGAAATTGTTTTTTGATTTCAAAAATCCGTATAAAATCGTGGCTTTTGCCGAGCCCGAGCGAAGCGAGGGCGAGGCAATACCTTCTCAAAATGCTGAAATCGTAAAATGGCGGAGGGTACAGGATTCGAACCTGTGAGGACAAATGTCCACGAGTTTTCGAAACTCGCGCCTTAAACCGCTCGGCCAACCCTCCAAAAAAATTATTTTAATCTTCCTAATTTTATCAAAAAATGAAAAAAATAATCTCCTAAAGCCACATCAACAAGTTGTTTTTAACCGCCGCCCTATCCCGGTCGCCAACCTTTTATAATTTGATTATCGTCTTTGGCACTTCGGCAATTTTAATTAAATCGACATCGGTACTGGTAACAACACTTTGGTATTTCTTGATCAAATCAATAATTAAAATTTTATTGTTGATATCAAATTCTGAAAAAATATCATCCAAAAGAATAATTGGTTTTTTCTTGTATAGGCTTTCATAAAATTTTATTTCGTTTATTTTTAACCAAAATACTGCTAAGCGCTGCTCGCTTCTTGATCCAAAACGATGGATGTTTTTTTTCTCGTGGTCGCCAATATTTATTTGGAAATCATCTTTTTGTGGTCCAATTAAAGTTTTTTTTACCTTTTTTTCCAATTCAAATTTTTCTAATAATTTTTCTTGATTAATTTCGCTTTTTAAGTAGTTTATTTCAAATTTTTTTGAATCAAGATTTTGGTTCTGGTTTAAAAAATCAATATAACTTTGGCGCTTTTGAGTAATATAACCTCCCTGTTCCTCTAAATACCGGTTCCAAAAACTAATTTCTTCTTTTAATTTTTCGAGATCAATCTGGCGTTCTAAAATTTTATTTCTTCTTTTTAAGGCGTTTTCATAATTTAATAATTTTCGTTTATACTCATTATCATAAAAAGAAATTTGTTTGTTAAAATAGTCTCGTCTTTTTTCTGGCGAACCATTAATAATTTCGATTTGTTCGGGAGAAAAAAGAATTGCTTTAGTCTGTTCTTTAAGATATTGATAAAATTTTTTTTTCGCCTGATTAATAAAATATTTTTTTTCGGTAAAACCACTTTTTTTATCGACAACTACGCGAAAATTAAAACTTTGATCAGCTAAATTAAAAATTCCTTCGACTTGCGTCCTTTCTTCATTAAAGTTAATTAATTCTTCTTCTTTAATCTCTCGAAAACCGGTCCCATTTATGAGGAAAAAAACTGCCTCAAGTAAATTTGTTTTTCCTCGAGCGTTTTCACCGACGATAATTGTTAAAAAAGGATTAAATTCAAACTTATTGCTCTTAAAATTCCGAAAATTAGTTAAAAAAATTTTTCTTAGCAGCATAAAAAAATTATATCTTATTTTGACAAAGAAAGAGCTTTGGAGTAAAATATAAAAACAATTGAATGAGAAGAACAAGAATTACGATTACTATAAATAAGGAACTCCTTGATTTGATTGATAATTTGGTTGATAAAGAAAAAATTCGTAACCGTTCTCACGCGATTGAGTATGTCGTTAGCCGCTTTTTTCAATCTAAAGTTAAAAAAGCGATTATTTTGGCCGGCGGCAAGGGAACCAAACTTCGACCTTATACCTACGAAATTCCTAAATCTCTTTTGCCGATTAAAGGAAAACCCATCCTTGAGTATCTAATTGAAAATTTAAAAAAGAATAACATTGTTGATTTGACGATCTGTCTTGGATATCTTGGCAAAAAAATTAAAGATTATTTTGGTGACGGCCAACGTTTTGGGGTAAAAATTTCTTATCTTGAAGAAAAATTTCCTTTACAAACCGGCGGGGCTGTTCTACAAGCTAAAAAATTGGTTGATAATCAGCCTTTTTTAGTCATTCATGGAGACATTTTAACCAATCTAAAAATCAGTGATTTAATCAATTTTCACCAACAGCAAAAAACCATTGTCACGATCGCTTTAACCACGGTTGATAAACCAAATAAATATGGCCAGTTAGCTCTCCATGGTACGCGGTTAACCCAGTTTTATCATCAAAAAAATCAACAGACGATTAGCCATTTAGTCAATTGTGGAATTTATGTGTTTGAGCCGGAAATCTTTAATTTTTTCCCAAAAAATAAAAAAGTCTTTTTATTGGAGGATGTCATTCAAGAAATGATAAAACAAAAAAAAGCCGCCGGTTTTGTTTTTGAAGGCAAATGGTTTGATGTCGGCACTCCAGAAAATTATGAGGAGGCAATTAAAAAATATATTTTTAAATAAATCCTTCTAATCCGAAGATATAAACTAATACTCTGACAATAAAATAAGAGAGGATTAAAAGAACAAAACCAATAATTCCGGCGGTAATCTTTCCCTGAGCGGATTTAATTTTTTCTGGATTTCCTTGAGAAAGCATAAAATCATAACCACCCCAAACTAAAACGATAAAAAGGATAATGGCGGCGATCGGAATAATTAGCGAAACTATCCGACTAACAATCACTCCTAAAGTAATTTGATTTTCCGGCACACCGCTTATTTCTATTGGCCCTTGTATATCTTGACCACCAATATTAATTTTTTGAGTCAAGTAAAACATTTTCATTTTTTTATAATTTTTCTAAAAGTTCTTAAAAAAATTATTAAAAATAAATTAATTAATAATGCCAGCAATAAAAAAAAGTTTATTTTTGAAACTGAATTGATAATTTTTTCTATTAAGCCCTGGTTTTGAAAAATTAATTGAATCTTTATATCAAAAATATAAATCAGCCCTATCAATATTATAAACAAAGGAATAATATAAATTAAATCAATTAAATCTTGGCGCGAAGAGAACATCGTTGAAGATACAACAAAAATTATATAAATAAAAAAAATATTTAAAAAAAGATTTTTATTGGGGAAAAGACTAAATTTAGCCAACCACCAAAAAAAAACTAAAGCAAAAATTATCGGCGCTAATCCAACAATAATCCCTCTCACAAAATCTTTTTTTTCATAAAGGACTTTTCCTAATTTTAGTTGATGATTATCAAACTCGGGAATCAATTTTATTTCTCTGACATTAAGCATCATAATCAAAGCAAAAAAATAATGAGCCATTTCATGAAAAATAGTGCCAGGAAAAAATAACAACGCTACTAAAATCGCGATTGTTTTTTCGTCTTTAATAAATATTCTAAAAAAATAAAAAATTTCGTTTATTGTTAATCTAGAAAAAAAATATAATCCAATGATTTGCAAAATTAATATAAAAATCTGTAGGTAATGATTCATATTTTATTGATTATTTGTGATCGAAACATCATTATTATAATTATCGTGTTGAATTTTTTTTTGAATCAAAATAAATAACATAACCGCTAAAATAAAGGCGGTCAAAGTAGCAATAATTAATAAAATAAGACCGGTTTTATCTTCTTTATTCTCTTTAAATTTATTTAAATTAAGAGGAGTAAAATTCTTTTCCATATTCTTAAAAAAATTTTTAAGAAGCGGACGCTGCCGGTTGAGCAAAATCGGAAGCAGCTGACCGGTCATCTTTTTTATCAACTAAAGAAATTTTTTTTTCGTCTTTAGCTGCCTCTTTTAAATCTGTTGATAAACATTTCGGACAAATTATTGTCGAATTTTTGACAATTTCTGTCGTAAACCGGTATTGACATTTTTGACAGATAAAAGTTTTTTTCCATAATGGTTGCCTGTCTTCAGACGCTTCCGCTTTCTCCAGATTAAAAACAAAATTTTCCCCATCGAAATCAACGACAATTTGGTCGCCTATTTTTGCTTTTCCCTCAATAATAAGAGTAGAAATCGGATTCTCGATTAATTTTTGAATTGCCCGTCTTAATGGTCTTGCTCCATAAATCGGGTCAAAACCAACCTGAACAATTTCTTTTACTGCGGCGTCTTCGTATTTAAAACCAATATTTTGTTCTTCTAGAAGCTTGCCTACTCCAGCAAGTTGTAGCTTAACTATTTCTATCATATGGGAATACTGAAGCGGTTCAAAAACAATAACATCATCAAAACGATTAATTAATTCCGGTCTAAAAAATTTTCCCAATTCTTTCATTACTTTGTCTTTGATAGCAAGAAATTTATTTTTATCTTTTTCTTCTTCTTCCTGGCTTTTTTCTTTAATTTCTAATTCTTTATCTTTTAAAAGCTCTGCTTGAATTAATTTTGTTCCAATATTTGAAGTGCAAATAACAACCGTGTTTTTAAAGGAAATAACCCGCCCTTTATTATCAGTCAATCGCCCATCGTCCAGAATTTGCAATAAAATATTAAAAATGTCAGGATGAGCTTTTTCAATTTCATCAAAAAGGACTACCGAATAAGGTCTTCTTCTTACTGCTTCGGTTAATTTTCCACCTTCTTCATAACCAACATAGCCAGGTGGCGCTCCTAAAAGTTTTGCTACTTCGTGTTTTTCCATATATTCTGTCATGTCAAAACGTATCATTGCTTCTTCTTGGCCAAACAAAATATCAGCTAAAGTTTTAGCCAATTCTGTTTTACCAACCCCAGTTGGGCCTAAAAAAACAAAGCTCCCAATTGGTCTTTGGGTCGATTTTAATCCGGCCCGACCTCGCCTGACCGCTTGAGCGACGGCAGTCACAGCTGATTCTTGATTAATTAATCTTTGATGCATTAATTTTTCCAGATTAACCAGTCTTTCTATCTCTGATGAAGTAATTTTTGAAACCGGAATCCCTGTCCAACGGGAAACAATTTCTTTGATTAGTTCTTCAGATACTGCTGTTGTCGTCTGGGCTTTTTTTTGATTATAATCATCTTTTTTTTCATTTAATTGAGCCTGGATATCATCTATTTTTGAAAGAATAATTCTTGCCTTGACTCTGTCTTTTTTTCCTTCTGCTTCTTTCATTTCCTGCGTTAATTCACTAATTCTTGTTTCCAGCGATTTTATTTCCTCGGGTAAAGAAATTAATGGCAGACGGACCGCTGAAGCGGCCTCATCAATTAAATCAACCGCTTTATCTGGCAAAAATCTGTCGCCAACATATCTTTTTGAATATTTTACTGCCGCTTCAATTGCCTCATCTGGAATTTTTACCCGGTGAAATGCCTCATATTTATCTTTGATTGCTTTTAGCATTTTTATTGCTTGTTCTTCGGTTGGTTCGGGAACTAAAACCGGCTGAAAGCGCCTTTCTAAAGCCGGATCTTTTTCAATATACTTCCGGTATTCGGTCAATGTTGTTGCTCCAATTAATTGAATTTCTCCTCGGGCCAGCGCCGGTTTAAGAAAATTAGAAGCATCCAAAGAACCTTCTCCTGATGATCCGGCCCCTACAATATTTTGAATTTCATCGATAAAAACAATAACTTTTCCTTGATTGCTTTTAACTTCTTCAATGAGATTCTTCATTCTTTCTTCAAACTCTCCTCGATGAGAAGTTCCAGCCAATAAATTCATTAAATCTAACTGTAGGATTTTTTTATCCAGTAATGGTTCGGGAACTTGTTTGGAAGCAATTTTTTGAGCTAACCCCTCAACAATCGCTGTTTTTCCTACACCGGCCTCGCCGACTAAAGCTGGATTATTTTTGGTTCGCCTTGATAAAATATGAATTACTCTTTCGATAACATCAGAACGTTCAACTACTGGATCTAAAAGACCCTGAGCCGCTTTAGCCGTTAAGTCAATCGTATATTCTTCAAGAAAGCTTTTCTTTTTTTTAATTTCCTCTTCCGTCGCCAAACCTTCTTTTTTTCCCAAAATTTTTTTATTGATATCTTCTTTTTTTAATCCCAATTTTGATAAAATTCTTGCTCCCATTCCTTCCCCTTCTTCATATAAAGCCAATAGAATATGCTCGGGAGAAATAAATTCATAACCAAGTTTTCTGGCAGTAATCAATGATTCATCTATTATCCTTTTGGCTCTTGGAGCAAGTTGTGGATGACTAATGGCTTTCTCTTGCTTATAAATTTTAATTAATTCTTCTTCAACTATTTGAGGTTGAATTTTTAATTCTGTCAAAAGTTTATATATTTCTCCATCGGTCAATAATCCGTAAAGGAGATGTTCGCTGTCGATAAAATTATTTTTTAATTCTTCGGCTTTTAGCCTAGCCGCTTCAAAAACCCGATTGGCTCTTTGAGTCAAATGAGTTAATAAATCTAATTCGCTTCTTTTTTTATCGCTGATATTTGTTGAAAGCGATTGACCAAGATCTTTATTTTGGTTTAAAATATTTTGATTAATTTGACCTGTCGGCGGTTGATTTAAGTTGATTTTTGCTTGGGGAGTGGTCGCTGATGGCCCGGATGTGGCTGGTTTTGATATTTTGGGCGGATTACCAATCCCTGAATAAGACTTTCCGGTTGGCAAACTGCCGATTCCGGAATACGGCTGACCGCCTCGTGCCGGCGCCCCAATTCCTGAATAAGATTGGCTGCCGGTAATCCCTGAAAAAGTTGTGTTTTGTACCGAAGAAGTTTGACTTGAATTATTGTTTGATTTTTTTATAAAATCAAAAAAGCTAGCCATGTTTTCATTATTATTAATTTTTAATAAATTGTCAACCAAAAATGATTAAAAAAATTATCATTATTTTAATTTTTATCCTGTTGATTCTAATTTTGGTCACTTTTTTTATTTCCAATTACTTAAAAAACAAAACTCCCAAAACAGAAATCAAGAATTTTTCTCCTACCTCAATTGACCATCGAGATTTAAGAAGATTGCCTGATGATATTTCAATTTCTCCCCGGTTGATCCCACCAACTACATCCGTCTTAAAAATAGATCAAATTGTCGCCAAAACCAAAATTTTGAATCAAGACGATTTGCAAGCTTTGGCCAAATTAAATTCTATCCTTCCATATCAAACTGATGATTTTGCTGTTGATTACTCGCCTTTTTTAAATCAATATTTTGTTTCTAAAAAAAATCCTGATGCCGATCAAAAAATTGCCCAATGGGCGGTTGAAAATAATCTTTCTCAATTAATTGAAGATAAAAATTTATTTATTTTTACCAATCAACCGGTGGCAGAATACAAAAAAAGCTTAGAAGAACAGGTTGTTAAGGCAAAAGAAGAAGCTTTAGCTGCTTTTTATTTGACACCAACCAAGACAGAAGCCACTCCTAGTCCCAATCTCTCTCTTGCTCCGGCTGATAATTCTGATCTGGCTAAATTAAGGGATGTTCTTAATGCTTTTTTTTCTATTTTTTCTACCAGTTATAATCTTTCGCCGACGGAAACTATAAATTCAACCACTGAATCTACCCAGCCGATGATTTCGCCCGAACAAAATAATAATATTATTTATCCGGCTGCTCCTCGTTCCTTAACTGATATTTTTTATGAAGTTGGCCAGAAAGTTGGTGTCCCTCCAAAAATTCTTGAGGCGGTAATGAGAATCGAGTGTCCTACCACTTTTAATCTTTCTGCCAATGAAATCGCTACTTATTCTCAACCAGGAGGCCGCGCGCCATTTTGTTTAACTAATTCTTGTTCAGCGACCGGCACCATGCAAATGACAATCGGGATTGATGATCGAGGTGACACCAGCTGTCCAAGATGCGGCGCTGGTTTTTGTCCTAATCAATGGGCTATTTACGGAGGCACTATTAAAAATTATGGATACTCTCATCAGCCCAATCCTTTGAATATTAAAGACATTGTTTACTCCGCCGCCGCCAAACTCAAAAATGACAGCAGATCGTCTGATCCATTAAATTGGACCCAGTCTCAGGTTTTCCGCGCCGCAGAACATTACTATGGCCGCTGTGACGATAATCACCGTTACTCTTGGTTGGGAAATAGAACTTATTGTGAGTATGTTTGGTGGTATTATAAAAATAGATAGTCTGAATATATAATCTACGAAGGGAAAATAATTTATCCGAAATTGTCTTTTAAAATTATTGGAATTTTTTATAAAACTTTTAACCTAGTAGGTAAATTTTATAATGAAAAATAATATACTAATTAAATTGAAAAATATTTAAAAGAAGTTGGTCTAATTTTTAAAAAGAAGGAGATTTATCATAATGTTTTAAAATTGTTTTTCGTAGCGGTGGTATTCTCCATTTGTATTATTGATATTATATTTATTTGACTTTATTCTTTAATTTTTATTACAATCATCTTATGCTACGTTTTTTGAAAAAATTTTTTAACTTTATTAAAAAAGCTTTTTTGGTGATAATTGTTTATTTTGTTATTATCAATATTTTTTTGTCTTATATCTATAAAAATCAGTCGACTCTTCCTTCGGTTGACCCGATTGAAAAAAACCGGAGACAGATTTACCAGACTTTAAATGAATTGAAACAAAAAAAGACTAAAGAAGCAGAAATTACCCTCTATCTTTACCGGTCAACAATGTGTGGAATGATCGGCGAAGCTTGCACCGATAATCCGGCCGATGGAAACAAAAATTTTAATCACTCGCTTTTCGGTTATATGTCAAATTTAATTGTCCTCCCTTACGCCAATCCGCCGGCATCAGGCGTCTACTGGGCATATTCCGGCCTCCAAAACGCCGGCTTTATCCCTAAAAGCTATGCTGCTGAAGGAATTGGGTTTGCTTCAATCAAACCATATGCAAAAATTTGGGGGGTCTTTCGAAATATTTCTTATTTAATTATGGTCCTTATTTTAATAACCATTGGCTTTATGATTATCTTTCGCACAAAAATTAATCCGCAGACAATTATTTCCATAGAAAATGCCTTACCAAGGATTATTGTCTCTTTATTATTAATCACTTTTTCTTATGCAATTGCCGGATTGTTAATTGATTTTATGTATATTATGATCGCCATCGGCGTCTCTATTGTCAGTCAAGCTGACAAAACTATAGATGTATTTCAATTCCAAAATCGATATTTAAATGCCGGGTTTGGAGATATTTGGGATAGTATGTTTATTAAAAAAACAGCTCCTGTTCCTATTTTTAATAGTCTTGATCAATTTTTCAGCACCGGTAACTCTATCGTTCAACTATTACCAAAATGGGTAAATGATTCTGTTAAATTGATAGCGTCGCTTATTACAACGATTGCCTTATTAAGGGTATTTAAAGACCATTTGAGCTTAGGAGAATTTGGAAAAATACTTGATGGTATAAATATATTGGGTAATTCTATAGGTGGTATAGCTAGTACTCCGTTAAAAATCCTCGTGACTATAATTCTTATCGGCTTGATTCTTCCCTTAACTCTTCAAAATGGCGCTGGTTGGATCATTGGGATTCTCCTTTTATTGACGATCCTTTTTTTGTTGTTTCGGATATTTTTTTTGTTATTTACTGCCTATTTGCGAATCATTCTTTTAATCATTTTTTCTCCTTTAATTATTTTGCTTAATTGTCTTCCCGGCAAAAACATATTTAGTTTTTGGCTAAAAAATTTGATTGGAGATTTATTATTATTTCCTTTAGTGGTTATTATTTTTCTTCTGGGGCGGGTGCTGGTTAATTTAAACCTTTCTTCCCAATTATGGACGCCGCCTTTTTTGTATGGACTATCGAGTGATTCATTTTCAATAATTATTGGTGTGGGTCTTATTTTTATGATCCCTGAAATAGCTAAAGTTTATAAAGAATTATTAGGGTTGAAGGGTCTACCAATTTCTCTTGGCTTAGGGACTTTCTTTGGCGGTGTTGGAGCTGGTGTTAGTGGAGCAACTGGACTTTTAGGGCAATTTAGCTCTATTGGATTAGGGTTAAACGCTATGGGACTGGCTAGAAGAAAAGGATTTTTAGGATTATTTGGGGCCCTTAAAGACGAGTATAAACCTCCCCCACCAAGCGGTCCAAGCGATGAAGATATTATGAGAATGCCCGGTATATTCGGAAGAAAAGATTAAAAAATGACTAATTTTAGTAAAAACCAGGTATTTTTAATATCGTTATTCCAATTATTCTTAAAATAAAAATTGAAAAAATTATCAATATTAATCCAGAGATACAAGAAGTTAATAATTCCCTTGCTTTTTTTATTTTTTCTGGATTGCCTTGAGAAGTTTGTATTATAACCGCAGAATATATAATACACAAAAGTGATATTATTCCTCCAAGAGAAACCCCCAATCCAATTAGGTTTTGCTGAATAAAAGAAGAAGTATAAGGATAAATGCAGCCAATCGCTGTCCACACTCCTGGTTTTTTTACCGGATTATTTGAGGTAATACAATTAATACACTCTTGTTTTTCTTCTTTTTTGGAAATATTTTTACACAAATCTAGTAAAGCACTTAATGCGCCTGGAGAATCTGCCTGTATACAAATACAGTTGGCGTCATTACGATTGGGAACACTCATTTTAGATCCTGGAATACATGCTGACTCCTCTTTCATATTAGTATAAGCCTTTATCCCTTCATTTATTGCTCTTGAAGCTATTCCAAATAGGATTTCTAACGGTGCCCTCACTGGAGCCAATGGAATATCTACGATTGGATTTCCCGTTTTGAAATCAATATTTAAATTTAAAGATTTACAACATTTGTTTATATCGCTGTTTGGAACACCGCAATTTACCCCCATTATTGTATTTGGATTATCTAAGCCAAAAGAATTTGTCTTTTTAACCGAAAAAAAAAGTAAAGTATTTATGGTTATTATCAAAATAATTATTTTTTTTAACATTTTTTATTATTTTAATACAATTGAATAAAATAATAATAGTCCAGTTTTATTTCTTTTTCCCTTGGGCTTCTTCTAAGGCGTCTTTTATAAATTTAAAAAGCAAAAACAAGATCACCAGCGGCAAATATCTATTAATAATATCATATAGTTTTCCTTTCCAGTCTCCCCCAGATACTTGTCTTAATTTATGTCCCCACCAAGAATAATTTTTTTTCCTTTGTTTGAAAATTTTTTCTGGTAGTTTAATTATTTTATTTTTTGTAAAAGGGACTTTTATATATACCGGCTCATATTCAACTTTAGTAGAAATAATACTGTATGGTAATTTCGGAAGTACCCGGTAAGTTTCCAAAGCAGTACAAAAAGCGTCTATTTCTCGACTATCCCACTCCCAGACTGCTCCTGCCCTACCAGCTATCTCCGCCGCCAAAGAATTTCTTCTTCCAGAACTAAGCAATCCAAAAAATGCTCTCGCATAGGTATCTTTTTTAAAATAATTAATCGTCATTAAAGCCAAATGGTGAGCTACTTCATGAGCATAATCAATGCTTATAATTCCTTCAATGGTTGTTTTTATTTTTTGAATCGTTTCGATAATTTTGGAAAAATCATGTTTGCCATCGATCGATACCATATGAAGCAATTGAGGAAAATTTAAAATTGGTTGAACAACATTTTGTTCGATTTGAGAAATATCACCGATAAAACGGGGAATTACTGTTTGTCCGCCGCCGCTAAATTTTAATAAACTAATATCTGTGTCCTCCAAGGCAAAAGTAAATGGGTATTTTTTTAGGCCGCCTCTTATAAAAGAAGCAAAATCATTTAGAAATCCTTCATTTTCGGAATAATGTTCTTTGATTAATTTCACAAGCTCTAAAGCTTTAGCCACTTTACTTTTCACGTCTTTATCCCCTTTATAAACTATTGATCTTAATATCTCTTCTAATCTACTATCTAAATCATAAGTAACAGATGGTGTTCTTCCTTCTCTCAAAGCTTCTCTTGCTTTTTGACTAATTTCTTTTCGGACAACTGTCTCGGCGATATTAACATCTTTGATTAATTTATCAAACTCCTCCGGATCATCGATCCCCATTAATAATCGAACCATTTTATAACGACTCGTTCCTTTTTCTGTAAATCTATCTCTATCAATTTTTATAAATTTAGTTGGCATTCTTTTGGCCACTATTCTAGCTAGTGTTCGGTATAAAAAGATCTTGCAGCTTTCTAATTCTATTTCCTCTTCTATATTTTTTGGCGCAATTT
>JARYMT010000008.1 GCA_029906985.1 Microgenomates group bacterium
AGAGGGAGACTACCTTGAAGTTCTCTTTGAACGAAAAGCCGGTTATTTCAAAGAAACTGACAACGACGCGGTGATGGAAAAAGTCGATAATGAGGGAAACATTATCGGGTTTTCTGGTCGATTAATTGATAATTCTGACAAAACGGCCAAATATATTAATACTCCAGAAACTTTGATTTATCATAAAAGAGAAACCCTTTTTGGTATTGATTTAGCCAAAGAAGCCATTAAAAAACAAGGTCAAGCAGTATTAGTAGAAGGAGAATTTGATGTCATTACTCCATATCAAATTGGCTTGGAAAATTTTGTTGCCATTAAAGGTTCGGCGGTGACAAGAGAGCAGTTGATGCTTCTTAAACGTTATACTAACAAAATTATTTTAGCTTTGGATGTTGATGCCGCTGGCGAAGAGGCCGTAAAAAGAGGTATAGAAGAGGCAGAGAGTCTAGATTTTGAAATCGATGTTTTGACTTTTGATTTTGCTAAAGACCCCGATGAAGCGATTCGTAAAGATGAAAAATTATTTAAAAAAGCCTTAAAAAATCCCATGCCCATTTATGATTTTATTATTGATAAGGCGATTAAAAAAAATCCAGAAAAAGATCCTTTCAGCAAAAAAAGAATTGCCGATGAAGCAATCATTTATATCGAGAAGATAAAAAATCCAATTGTTCAGTCGCACTACATTAAAAAATTAGCGGTTCTTCTTGACGTAGCCGAAAAAAGTATTGAGACCTTAATTAAACGAATTCGCCAAGAAAAGAGATATAAACAATCTTTTAAGGTTTTTCGAAAAAAAGCAGAGGAAATCGATCGAGAAATTATCTTACAAAAATATCTTTTAAGTCTGATTTTTCAAAATAAAAACCCATATAATTTTTGTGAAAAAATATTCAAAATTATATCGATTGAAGATTTAGCAATTCCCTCATATATAAAAATAATTGATCGATTTTTGACCCATCAGAAAAAATTTTCTGATAATTTTGAGGCCAACAAATTTGTTTTGCGGTTGGAACCCGAACTCCGACCGGTTTTTGATGAAATATTCCTTTTTGCTTCTATTGAGCCAGACTTTGAAGATACTAAAGTTGAAAAATTAGTTTATGAATTAAAAAAACTTTCTCTAAAAAGAAATATTACTCGTTTGTTAAAAGAAGAAGAGCCAAAAAAAGACAATACTGAAGAGATTTTAAGAAATCTTAACCGGCAATTAAAAGAGGTGGAAAAAAAGATTGCGACATTATAAAATAAACATATTTCAAAATGACAAAACACCGACTACCTAAAAATTTAAATGAATTATTAAAACAAGGAGAAGAAGATGGTTTTTTGGTTCAAGACGATATACTTTTAATTAAACCCGAACCAGAAAAAAACATCGAAGAAATAGATGATTTTTTCGATAAAGCCCTAAAAAAAGGAATAGATATTTTTGAGACCGTTTCTAGTCGGGAAGAAAATGAGGCCAGAAAAACAGCCGAAGAAATAGAAAAAGAATTAGAACAATTAGTAGTCTTAAAACATGGGGAGTCGCTTGATCCGATAAAAATGTATTTGAAAGAAATCGGCAAAACCCCTCTTCTTGATTTTCAAAAAGAAATCCAATTAGCAAAAAAATATGAAAAAGGCGATTTAAAAGCCAAAGAAAAATTAATCAAAGCCAATCTTCGTCTGGTTGTTTCTATAGCGAAAAAATATCTTGGCCGCCGATTATCTTTTCTTGATCTTATTCAAGAAGGTAATCGGGGCCTAATTAGAGGGGTAGAAAAATATGATTGGCGCCGAGGTTATAAATTTTCCACCTACGCCACCTGGTGGATTAGGCAGGCGATTACCAGAGCAATTGCCGATCAATCAAGGACGATTAGAATTCCTGTTCATATGGTTGATCACATCAATCGTTATTACAAAACACAGCGTCGCTTAACTCAAGAATTAGGCCGAGAGCCGACAATTAAAGAAATCGCAAAATCAATGCAGCTTTCTACCGAGGAGATAGAAAACTTAATTAAAATTTCTCAACAGCCAAAATCTCTTTCTACGCCAATAGGCGATGATAAAGAAGCTACTCTTGAACAATTTGTTAGCGATCAAAATCAACCCTCTCTATACGACAAGGTTTCTCGCGAGTTATTAAAAGACGCTTTAAATAAAGTTTTAGAGACACTTTCACCAAGAGAAAAAAAAGTTTTGATTATGAGATTTGGGCTAGACGACGGTAAGCCCAAAACTTTAGAAGAAGTAGGAAAAGAGTTTAAAGTAACCCGGGAAAGAATTCGTCAAATTGAAGCCAAAGCAATCCGCAAACTTAAGCATCCTACTCGGGCAAGAAAACTCAAAGACTTCTTAGAATAAAAAAACAATTGATATAATGAAAAAAAAACACTCTCTTGACGCTCTGTCATACCGCTTTTGTAGATTATAATCCATCGACTTTGATTTTTTAATTTATTAGCTTAATTTATGCGGGGCAACTTTTTTTATAAAAAAATTGCTGAAAAAATTATTAACAAGAGAAAAAATTGTCAAATGACCCAAGAAAAATTAGCGATGCTTTCGGAAATAGACCGGACATATTTAGCCAGAATTGAAGAAGGAAAAGCCAACCCAAGCATAAAAATCTTAAATAAAATTTGTCGTAAACTCAAAATTAAACTTCATCAACTTTTTTAAAAATTCGGTAAATAGTCTTGATTTATCAAAGGAAAAGAATTAAATTATTTCTAATGACCGAAAAGATTTCCGAAAATCAAAAGATGCTTAATCTTTGGGCGGTTATTTTAATTGTTTGGAGTGTGTACCGCTATTATTTTCATCTTCCTGATTGGTTTGATGAATTTATCGCCAAGCCAATAGTTTTTGTCGCTCCGGTATATTTTTATATAAAAAAAAGAGAAAAAAAAGAGTTTTTTACTGCTATCAATTGGAATTTAAAACCAGTTGCTAGCAATTTGTTTTTTGGGTTTGCAATCGGGTTAATTTTTTTTATTACTGCTTTATTTGGTAATTATATAAAATTTCAAAAATTTGTTTTTTTGCCTGGAAAAGCGATTAATTTATTGAATATTTTTTTGATAATTTGTTTAGCGTTAGCAACCAGCATTACCGAAGAAATTTTATCGCGGGGGTTTGTGTTAAAAAGACTTTATGAAGAATCAAAGAATATTTATACTTCATCTTTTTTTTCCAGTATTTTATTTTTCTTTCTTCATGTTCCTATCCTTTTTACCAATATTAAAATCACCGGCAATTTGCTTTTATATTTTATGGTGACCGACTTATTATTAAGTCTGACCGTCTCCTTTATTTACCTTGAGAAAAAAGATTTGAATCTGCCTATTTTAGTCCATCTTTTTTATAATTTAAGCATTTATTTTTTTACTTAAAAAATTTTTTTATCAAAAGAAATTTATTTTTAAATTTTTTGATTAAATTTATTTAAAATTTCTTCATCTTTTACCATAAAATATTTTTTCTCATAATTTTTTCTTTTGAAGATTTTTGGGATGAGTAATAATCCTTTTAAAAACCCAAAAATAAAATACGGTTGTTTTTTTATTATTCCATAATAAATTAAATTGCCAAAAAGCCGGAAAAAGTGATCAAAAAGAAGTTTTTTATCGGTAATATTTTTCCAGACAAAAATAAATTGGTTGCGGAAGGCGATTGTTTTTATAAAATCATAAGAAAAATATTTGCCAATGGTGGTTTCGTGATGGTGTTTGACTAATACCGTCGGATTAAAAACAAGCTGATAGCCCCTTTTCCAGGCGCGAAAACTCAAATCAATATCTTCCCAATAAAACGGGTAATATAAATCATCAAATCCGCCAAGCGCCAAAAATTTATCTTTATCAATTAGACTTGCTCCGCCTTCCGCCCAGCCGTTGTCGCCTTCTTTTAAATCGAAAGCCTCTCGATGGTGGATCATCCCACTTCGCCAGTAAAGAATATTTTTACCGGTGATTTTACCTCGACGCTCTTTTTGAGCAAAACTAACCGCAAATAATTTAGGATTATTTTTAAATAAGAAGATAAGTTTTGCAAAATTATTATTTTTATCTAAAATTACATCATCATTAAGAAGCAAAATATAATTATATTTTGCCAGTCCAACTCCCAGATTAACCGAAGCGCCAAAACCAAGATTTTTTTTATTTTCTAAAAGAATAAGATTTTTATAATTAGCTAAGTTTTTTTTCAAACTAATTGTTGGGTTATCATTGATAATAATTATTTGATATTTAGATAGGATAGGATAATTATTCTCTAGATTCTTAAGAAAATTTTCTTTATTTTTATAAGTGGGAATTACTACAGAGATCATATCTTCTGATGGTTGTTTGATATAAAAAATTTATAATAAGATTTCTTTAACTCTTTTTTTAAATGTTTGATAACTAAATTTATTTTTTATTGTTTCATAGGCGTTTTTTTGGATTTTTGATTGAAGATCTTTTTTAGCAAAAATGTATTTTATTTTATCCATCAGTTGTTTTTCGTTGTTAAATAAAAAACCATTTTCTTTGTCGATGATATATTCTTTTGGACCGCCGGCATTGTAACAAAAAGTTAAACAGCCACTAGCCATTGCTTCAAGTGGTGCAATTCCCAAGTGTTCCACTTTTTCTGGATTTTTGGTTTCATCGATACCAAAACCAGTCAAATGCCAAAAAAAAGACGCTTTTTGATACAAACTTTTTAATTCTTCAAAAGGCACATTTGGTTTAAGAACAATGTCAAAATTGTTTTTTATTAATTCTTCTAATTTTTTGTAATATGGGTAATCTTCTTTTTTCAAAGCGCCAGCTAAAATTAATTTATAATCCGAGGGAAGGATAGACAATTGTTTTGCTTTCTTAAAAATTTCAATAATTTTTTGATGCTGTTTAGAATGAAGTTGAGGGAAAAAACGACCAACCGAAAGGACAATTTTTTCTTTTTGTAGATTATTTATTTTTGTATCAATAAAAAAACTTTCGATGAAGGGATAAAGAACTTGAGATTCTATATTAAATTTTTTTAGCCAACTTTGTGTAAAAAAAGAATTTGAGATAAAACGATAATTAATGGTTTTTATTTTATTTAATATCCCCATTTTATAAAGTTTGATTTGAGGAACCATGATAAAAATAAAATTTTTCTTTGCCCCGGAAAAAAAATAACTCCCGTCGGTGACATAAAGAAAAATATCATAATTTTTTAAAATTAGATATTTTGACAAAAAAAATTTTTTTGATTTAAAAATATTTTTTTGGAATTTTATTTTTTTTTCGATTCCCAAATTAAATCTTTGTTTAATTTTTGCCGTTAAATCTTCATCCCAAAAAATCTCGATTTGATAATTTTCCTCTGTCAGGACCTTCAAGATGGAAAGGATATGTTTTTCCCCTCCGCCCAAGACATCAAGATATGGATCATAAAGAGCGGCTTTTAATTTTTTTCTCATATAAATATAAATAAGTGATAGTTTTAGAAAAAGCTTGATATATTGCCTCAATTATACCAATCTCTCCGTCAAGAAAACCTAAATGCTTTATTAATCTTCGGAATATTTCTCCAAAAAACTTCCTAAAAAAAGTTAATAAACCGGTTTTTTTATTTGCTTGATAAAGCAGCTCAGCCTCAATATTTTCAAAGACAATTGTTTTATTGACCATTTGTTCAAAATCGCCATGAAACAAATGAAGAAGGGGATTATCTAGTAGATCAAACTTTCCTTCGATTAATGGTGTTGAATGAATTTGAGGAGGCCATTTTTTGAAATATTTTTTATTAATTAATCTAATTTGATAATCAGGCCACCAGCCTCCATATTTTAACCATTTTCCTTTTATTTGAGATACGTCCAAAGGTTTATCTGGCAAAAGATTAAAAATATTTTTTCGGGGAACTTTAAAGTGGCTAAAGTCAATTTTACCTTTAAGTTTGTTTTTTATTTCTTCAACTAAGTCGGTAGTAATTCTTTCATCGGCATCTAAGATAAAAACCCAGTCAGTCTTAGCTTTATTAATCCCAAATTCACGAGCCGGTTCGACATAAGATGAATAAGGAAAAGAAAAATAAGAAATTTTTTCTTTTTTTACAATTTCAATGGTTTTATCACTACTTTCGCTGTCAATGACAATAATATTTTCACTCAGAAGTCTTGCCGAAGTCAGGCAGCTTTTAATGTTTCTTTCTTCATTGTGGGTAAAAACGATGATTGTCAATATCGTATCTTTCATAATTTAATTTAAATTTTAAAACAAGTTTTTGCTTTTTGGTAGCCTTTTTCGATCGCTTCTTTTTCATTACAAAACCATTCTTCGCCGACATCTTTTTCAACGATGACAAATTGATATTGGGCACAATTCGGTAGATAATAAATTTTTTTCCCTTTCTCATCAATATTCCCCTTGATAAAACATTCTGGATTTTTTTTATTTTCTTTTTCCCAACAAAGACCATAGATTCCCAAACGATTTTCCTTAACTTTTTCCCAAGTCTTTTTCATCAAATCAGAATAAATCGTTTTGTCATGATGGTAGCGGACTAAGCCAGACTCCAACATTAAAAGATTGATATTTTTCCCATTCAAAAAAAGATAGGCCATCATTCTGCCTCTTTGGTCGGGGACTGTTTCTTTTAAAATCACTTGTTTTGATGTCAGTAGTTTTTTAAGCATGGTTTTAGCTTCTTTTCCGCCGCAATATTCTAATTCTGGGGCGTCGATTTCCCGAAGTCTTACCCGTGTTTTATTTTCGATGACGACCGTATCACCATCAAAAATAGCCAGTATTTTTGTCAAGTTTTCACTTTTTTTAAACTTTTTATATAAACTAAAATTTAAACCAACAGAAATAAAAAGAAGAAGCAAAAGCAAAAAAACTGTTTTTTGCTTATAAAAATTCATTTTTTAAATAAATAATTTTTTAAGAGGTGAAATTTTGTCTTAAAAGGGGCATATTTAAGTCCAAATATCAGTTGGCTTTTTTTTTGAAATTCTTGCTGGATTAATGAACCAGAACCGCCGGTTGATTGAGCATTTTTATGGTAAATAATGATTTTTGGATTATAAAAAAGCTTAAAACCAGCCCTTTTTGCCCTTACACAATAATCAGCGTCTTCATAATATAAAAAATATTTTTCGTCCCAAAAGCCAACTTTTTCTACTACTTTTTTATTAAAACACAGTAAGCAACCGGTGATAAATTCTGTTTCCTGACAATTTTGGTCAATTCCATTATCTACTTCATCTACTTTTTGGTGGAAAGTAAAAGCATTTTTCCAGTCTATTTGGCCGCCGGCATACCAGATCACTTTTCCCAAATCTTCTTTTCGATAACGTTTTTTATGGTATTCAAAGCCGGCGGCATAATAAATTTTTCCGCCAAATATATCGGTGGTTTTGAAAGTTTTTTCTACTTCATCCAAAAAGTTTTTGTCAAAAAATATATCGTTATTTAAAACGCAAAAATAATTTATTTCCCTATTTAAAAAATATCTTAAGCCGCAATTTACCCCAAAGGCATATCCCTTATTTTCTTTCTTTTCAACAACGACCGTAAAAGGGTATTTTTTGATATTTAAATTTTTTTTAAAAGAAGATAAATCAGTTATATAAACCAAGGCTTTTTGGCTGTTTTTAACTTTGGTTAACGAATCCAAAAATTCTTCTGTTTGCTGATACTGATTATAATTGACGGTAATTATTCCGATCATTAATATATTATATAATTATTAAACACCGATTATGAGAAAGGTAGCCAAATTTTTGATTTTTTATTTATCGACTTTTTTCCTTTTTACCGGATTTTATTTAATCCTTTTCCGCAGTCCGATTTTTATTAAACAAAAAGTTCTTTTTTATCGAGGGCTGTTGCTTTTGTTGTTAAATTTATTTTTATGGTTATTAATTTCAATTCTTTTTTATAAAAAAAAGCTTGTTAAATTTAGCCTCGAATCAATAATCGCTTCTTTGATTGTTTCCTTTTCTTTAAATTTATCATTTTTTGTTGTCTTCCCGGTCACTTTTGAGCGTTCGGTGACGATGTATCTTTTAAAAAAACTATACGGCAATGAAAATCAGTGCATTTCCAAAAAACAATTAGAAGATTCTTTAATTGAAGAATATATTATTAAAAATAATGCTCTGGATAAAAGATTGGTTGAGCAAAGTATTATTAATTTTATTGATAAGAAAAACCAGTGCTTGAGTTTGACCCAAAAAGCAAAAAATTTTATTCAATTTTCTAAAAAAATTAATTGGTTTTATAATTTAAACACCAGATGAAGTTGAAGAAATTTTTTGTTGCTTATAATTATAAATATCAACTTTTATTTTATTAAACCGGCCTTTTTCAAAAAGTTGGATAGTTACCTCCTTTTTTTCACCCGAAGAAATAATTAATGGATAAAGTTGATATATTTCTTTTGTTTTTATTAATTTATCATTTTGATAAAAAAATAATTTAAGAATAATTTTTTCCTGATTGATATTCGAATACGATTTAATTAAGTTTAAATTTTTGAAGAATAAGTCTAAATAGAGTTTTTGGTCATATCCGTAAGAAGGATTTTTTGAGAAACCAATTTTTATATCTTTTGATGACGTTAAATTGCTATCCTTTTTTAATTTAAAAAAACTGGAATTTTCATCTTCATAAAAAGGCTTTCCTAAGAATAATTTTATTTTCTCATAGTCGGTTTTTTTTAAAAATTTTTTATCAATTTTTAGATAGTCAATATTTAAAGCCCGAATAGCTTTAATTGTCTGTTCGTCAGGGAAATATTTCTCCATCTTTAGTCGCATCATGCCATAATCATTAATAAAAATACCCGTGTAACCGTTAAAAAGAATCATTTGGTGATAAACAGAAGAAAGTAATCTGCTTGTTTCGACAGTAATTCCCACTCCTTTTTCTAAATTTAAAAAAGGATACTCTAATAAAATTTTATTTTTTTCATTCAGTTTGGCTAAAAATTTGTGAGCCGGAGAAAAATAATTAATCTTTTCGGCTTTGATTTTCGGAATACTTTCTAAAACAAAAACAATAATTACTATTAAAAGAAAAATTTTATTTTTAATCTTCGAATAAAAAAAAGCTGAAAAATAACTTAACCCAATTACCATTAAAATTGACCATCGGTGTGTTAATCGAATAGAATAAAGAAAATCAAAAAACTTTAAGAAAATTAAATAGGGTAAAGGTATTTCTAAATATTTACCGTTGGCGACCAACCTCGGTCCTAAAGAAAAAACAAATCCAATAATAATAAGAAGCAAAAAAAATAAATATGAAAAATTAAGTTTATTTAATACTTCAAACCCCCTCCTTTTTTTCCTGATTTTTTGAAAAAAAATACCGCCGATAGACCCAAGGAAAATTACCACTCCCGGAAAAGAAGTTCTCTCATTTGCAAATCGGCAGAAGTTATTAAATTTTTTTATCCAAGATAAATTAGAAAAAAAAGTATTGGGCAAGAAAAAAACATAATCAGTTAGATTGCCTGAATTTTGTAAAATCTCATTAATATCTCTTATTTGATGGTAGGTTTTTTGAAAATTAAGATAACCGTCGATTAAGGGATAAGAAACAATTATAAAAACTAAATAAGTAATTAGAAAAGAAAAAAAATTTTTTATTAAAAAGAAAACCTCGATTTTTTTTTCGATAAGATAAAATAAAAGTAACAATATAAAAAAAATATTAATTAAAAATAAATTAAATATTGCTAGGTAGACAGAGAGGTAAAACTGAAAAGCTGATAATATTCCCAAGACCAACGATCTTTTGAATATTATCATAAAATTGTCTTTAATTTTATATTCAAAAAGGATATTCAAATTTAAGATTATTGGCCAATAAGATATG
>JARYMT010000009.1 GCA_029906985.1 Microgenomates group bacterium
ATTATAAAGTAGTATAATATTGGCATCAAGGCATGCCAAATCAAACCCTGCTTTATTTTTTAAAATTGATATCAGAATCGAAACGATTAAATTTTAAAGAAGAAAATATTTTAATTTACCGCTTGAAACAAAAAAAATTAAGGCAAATCGGTAAAAAATATAAAATCACTGCTGAAAGAATTAGACAGATTGAGAAAAAAGCTTTAAAAAAAATGGCAAGCAAAATTTTTCAGGAGAAATTATTTAAAATTTAAGCACTTTTTAACTGACTTCTTTATAAATTTATTTCATAAAAGCGACCATTAACCCGAAAATGGCAAAGATAATAGAAAAAATCCAAAAACGCATGACGATTTTTGGCTCTGGCCATCCTCGTAATTGGAGCCAAAGATGAAGTGGGGCGGCGGGCAAAATTTTTCTTTTAAGATATTTTTTGCCTAAAAGCTGGATTAATGAACTTAAAATTTCGACAATAAAAATAGCGCCAATGATAATTAAAGCAAAAATTTTTCCTAAAATTAATCCGGTGACAGCAAAAGTCGCTCCAAAGGATAAAGCCCCAGCATCGCCTAAAAATAATCTTGCCGGATAAATATTAAAATATAAAAAAGCAATTAACCCCCCCAACCAGAGAGCAATAAAAAGTGACGTCGGCACGTCTAGGATTGATCTAGAAATAGCCCAAAAACTAATCAGGGCGATCATTAGGACACCACTGGCCAATCCATCAAGACCGTCAGTAATATTAATTGCATTTGAAAAAGCAATAATCACAAAGGCAGCAAAAATAATATAAAAATAAGAAAGTTCGTAAACACCAAAATATGGAATATAGACAATACTGATTTTTAATTCGTTATATAACCAATAGGAAATTATTAACGCCAAAAAAATTTCGATTAAAAGTTTGTGGCGTAATCTTAAACCAAAAACTTGATTTTTTTGCCAAAAGAAAATTTTTGCCAAATCATCATAAATTCCTAAAAAAGAAAAACTAATAAAAGTAAATAAAAGAATTTTAATTTCGCTAATTAAAGAAGGATAGTTTGATTGTAAATGTTTATTAAAGATAAAAAACAATATTAAAAAAAAAGCAAATAAAAGGGTCGTCGTTAAAACAATTAATATCCCACCGCCGACCGGTGTACCAGCTTTATGTCTATGGAAGCGGTCAAAAATTGGTGTCGGCCGATTGAAAGCATCTTTGGTTTTTTGTTTTGCTCGCTGAAACTTTATTTGGTATAAAAAATTAATAAAAGGAACAATAACAATGAAATTAAAAATAAAGGAAACAAAGGTAGCAAAAAGGTATAATGACATATTTAAAAATTTTTTTAAAATATTTTTGGGATGAAAATTAAACTGGCGATTATTACAGAACCCAAAGCAAAAATTAGCATCGCCGCTGCGGAAACATCTTTGGCGATTTTAATATCATCTCGCCATTTTTTATCAATAGCATCAGTTGTCTCTTCAATTGCCGTATTAACCGTTTCGATCACCAACCCAATTGTGATTAAAAAAATAATTAATAAAAATTCTCCACTAGAAACATGCCAGTAATAACTACCCAACAAGGCCAACAAAGAAAGTGAAAAATGAACTCGGTAATTGGGTTGAGTTCGTATCGCCCATTTTAATCCAGCTAACGCATTTTTTATAGAAATTGTGTGTTTTTTAATCATATTTTTTTATTGATTATTTGCCATAAAATTTGGGCTAATTTTTTTGGGTCGTGTCTCAATATACTTCTTGTTAATCTGTCAACTGGGTTTTTAACAATCCTTTGATTACTAATTAAATTACCTTCAATAATTTTTGTTTTTAAATCATTTTGTTTTAAATCATTAATTACTGGCTTTTCTTTATGAGATAAATACCATTTTAATATATCTGCCGCTATTTGTCCATTATTTACCAAAACGTAATCAATTGATCGACCTAAATATTTTTCCAGATCTTTTAAATGATGACTGGCTTGATAATTGGTGGTTTGACCAAATTTGGTCATTAAATTAAGGACGTAGATAATTTTTGCTCGACTAGTTTGAATTGTTTTTTTAATCCCTCCAACTAAAAGAATAGGAATAATGCTGGTATACAAATCCCCTGGCCCAATTACTAAAAAATCAGATTCGGTGATCCTTTTAATTGCTTTTATATTTGATTTTACCGCCGGTTCGAGATAAGCCTTAATTATTGTTGAAGTTTCATCATTATTTTCATCAATTTTTCCTTCGCCTTTTATGACTTTTCCGTCTTGATATTTAACGCATAAATGGGTTTTGTCAAAAGTGACAGGAATAACCTTACCCTTAGTTTTCAGAACAAAGCTCGCTGTATCAACAACTTGATTATAATCTTGACAAACTTTTTCTAAAGCCGACAAAAAAATATTACCAAAATTGTGGCCAGCCATATCGCCGGTGGAAAAACGGTATAAAAAAAGTTGACGCCATAATAGAGGAGCTTCCGATAAGGCGACCAGACATTGTCGCAAATCTCCTGGAGGCAAGACTCCTAATTGATCACGAAGCTTGCCGGTAGAGCCACCTGAATCCATCATCGAAACAATGACACCCAAATCAATCGGATATTTTTTTAGACCAGTCAAAACAACAAATGTTCCTGTCCCACCGCCAAGGACTGTTATTTTTTTAAGTTTTGACATTTATTTTTAAGTAATTATTAACTTATTTTTTAGCCTTTTTCCTTGATGAAAAAAAACTCCGTCGGGTAAATCATTTTTTACAATTTCTCCCGGAGCAATTAAACTTTGTTGGCCAATTTTTACTCCAGGAAAAAGTGAAGAGTTAACCCCTACTTTGCTTTTTTGGCCAATAATTGCTCCCAGTTTTAACCTTTGCGAACTTATTTTGGTATTATTAATTAGGGATTTAACCTCTTTTTTATCGAAACGAAAATTAGCGGTCACTGCCTTGGCTCCAAATTCAACGTGATTGTCAAGAACCGAATCTCCAATATAATTTTGATGAAGTGAAACTTCTTCCCCAAGATATGATCGAGCCACTTCGCTGAAGCTACCAATTAAAGATTTTTTTCCAATTTGAGATTCTCTAATAAGACAAAAATCACCAATAGTCACTTCATCATCAATATAACATGGTCCAACTATTTTACTAAAATCACCGACTTTTACATTCTTTCCGATATAAACAGGTCCACTTATTTTTGCTGAAGAAGAAATTTTTGCCGTTGAATGGATAAGTGATTTTTTCATCGAGGAAAGAAAGAAAGCCATCATTGAAAGGGTATGCCAAGGGTATTTTAAAGTAAACCAATAATCTTTATAAAGAAAAAATTCAATGCTTGTATTTTTTTGGATTAACCTGGTTAGGGCTTTTTCATAAACATCATCTTTCTTGATTGGTAATTGATTAATTTGATTAATAAACTCATTTAAATTAGCGAAATAGTCGAAAGTTAATTTAACCAAATCCGAAGGGGTCTTATCTTCTGGTGGTTTTTCAATAATACCAATAATTTTTTTATCTTTTAATTTTAGATATCCACCAGGAAAATATGTTTTTATTTTTTTAGCCAATAGAAAAATATTGCTTTTTTTAAGTCGAATTTGACTAATAAATTCATTTAAAACATTAAAATTAAAAATATCGTTGGCGTTCAAAATTAAAGTTTCGCCGCTAATTTTTTTTTCACAAGATTTAACAGCACTGGCCATGCCTGAAGCAAATTCTTTTTGGATTATAATTTCAATGTCTTTTTGAAAAAAAGTTTTGAAAAATTTCTCATCTTTAGGATTAATAACGACCGAAATTTTGATGGCAAACTTTTTAATTTCATTAATTAAATACCCAATAAGCGGTCGACCCAAAAAAGGATAGAAAATTTTTTGGTTTAGTGGCCAAAAGCGAGTGCTATCGCCTCCAGCCAATATTAAAATATTTTTAATTTTTTTCATAATTTTATATTTTTTTTATTTCGCCATTTAAACTTCGAACCTTTTCAACAAAATCTTCATAACCTCGTTCTAAAATAGATGCTCCATTGACAATAGTTTCATCGGGAGTTAAAAAAGCAGCGATTACTAAGTTGGCTCCTGCTCTTAAATCGGCGATGTTTAAAACACCACTGTGTAATTTTTGCGGTCCTTTAATCTTAATCGCTTGTTGGTATTTTTTTTGTCGATCAAAATTAAAAAAGAAATATTTTTCAGGCTGACTGACAGATAAGTCAATAAAATCAATTTGTGCTCCTAATTTACGCAATTCCTCAACATAAGCAAATCTATTTTCAAAAACTCTTTCTTTAATAATCGATGTTCCTTGGGCTTGAGTCATTAATACCGACCAATTAGGCTGCCAATCAGTCATAAAACCAGGGTAAGGAGAAGTTTCAACGTCTACTGATTTTAATTGGTTTTGATAATAAAAATGAAAACCGTCATTAGATAATTTTTTTACTCCAGCACCAGCTTGTTGAAGTTTTTTAATAAATTCACTAATTAAAAATTCTTTCATTGCTGGAATCGTCACTTCTCCTTTAGTGGCTAAGGCCAGCGTCGCATAAGTTACCGCTTCATTTCGATCGCTAATAATTGAATAAGGATCTTTTTGTGATAAAGTTTTTACCGGTTCGATGACAACTTTTTTATTAATTCTTTTAATTCGGGCGCCGCTAAGATTCAAAAAATTTATTAAATCGTCTATTTCTGGTTCTTGAGCAGCATTATCAATAATAATTTTTTCTTGCCCAAATAATGATATTAAAATTAAAAGCTCTGTCCCAGTATGGGAGCTTTTTTCAAATTTATAAGTTCCTCGAGGTTTATTAATCATTTTTGCTTCATAATAACCAGTCAACGGATCATAATTTATGTTAATTCCCAATTGTCTCATTCCGGCAATCGTCCGGTCAATCGGCCGAGCTCCAATTCGACAACCGCCAGGATTGGGAACATAACATCGACGGAACTTATAAAGCAAAGGGGCCATAAGCATAAAAGAAACTCTAATTTTAGAGCTGTAAAAAAAATCCACCCTTTCCTTATTAATCCCTCGACCGTCTATTTCTACTTGATTTTTGCCAATAAATTCTGCCTTACCCCCTAAAGAACGAATCAATTTCATTAATTCAAAGACATCAATAATTCTAGGGATGTTATCAAAAATTACTTTTTGATCAAAAAGGAGAGCAGCAATAATCACTTTCAAAGCAACATTTTTTGCTCCTGATAATTTAATCTTTCCCCGCAAAGCTTTTCCGCCTTTAATAATATAAGCATCTTCCATAATTTTAAAAAAGCTGAAAAAATGATTAAATAATAATTACTTCTTCTTCTAGATCAAGGTTAAATTTTTCTTTTATGGTTGATTTGATTACCTTAATTAATTTTAATAAATCTTCTTGATCCCCACCGCCAAGATTAATAATAAAATTAGCGTGTTTTTCGGAAATCATAAATCGACCAACTCGATAGCCTTTTAATCCGGCTTTATCAATTAAATAACCGGTTGATTGACCGGCAATGTTTTTAAAAAAACAGCCGCTGCTGGCTTTCCCTAAGGGTTGGGTTTGTCGGCGGTATTTAAGATTATCAGCGGCAATTTTTTTTAATTCGGCTTGATCTGTTTTTTTTAACCGAAAAACTCCTTCCAATAAAATTTCTTTTGTTTTTTGCAGCAAACTATAATCATAATTAAATTTAAAATATGTCCGGTCAACTTTTTTAATTTTACCTTCTCTATCAATTAAATAAGCAAAAAGTAAATAATCACTAAAATATGTTAATGGTTTTGTCCATTTTGAATTCATATATATTGCCCCACCGACAGTCCCCGGCAAACCGGCAAAATTCTCAAAACCAGATAAACCTAGTTCAATTGTTTGATTAACTAATAACGAGGCTGGATATCCAGAGCTAATTAATAAATCAGTAAAAGAATCACTTTCTTTAACAATTTCTTTTTTAAGATAAGAATTTTTGACAACCAATCCGGCTATTTTTTTTTCGGTAGGGACTAAATTTGAACCACCACCTAATATCAGAAAGGGCAGATTTAATTTTTTGCTTAAACTGTAAGCCTTAATTAAATCTGTTCTTGATTTCGCCTCGAAAAAAAATTCTGCTTTTGAATTTAATCTAATTGTCAAAAAAGGAAATAAGTCTTTGTTTTTTTCTAATTGTTTAAGTTGTTTTTTTAATATTTTAAATTTATCCATTAAGTTAAAATTAATTATTTTTTAAATAATTTTGTGATGATTTTTTTAATCTCATCTTTTAACTTATACACATCGCCCGCTCCCATAGTAAAAACGATATCATTGGGTCGTAAATTTTTTTCTAGATTATTTTTTAACTCTTTAATGTCCTTTAAAGCCAAAACATTATTTTTGTTGTTTTTTTCAGCTTCTTTTTGAATATCAGTTGAACGAACATGAAAATCTCTACTATTTTCTCTCGCCGAAGAAAAAATTGGCAAAACAAAACTTATATCGGCTAAAGAAAGAGAATAAGCAAATTGTTTTAAAAATTTAATCGTTCGGGAATAAGTATGAGGTTGAAAAATAACCAC